>NZ_JBJGXU010000043.1:0-48887 GCF_045447305.1 Pseudomonas sp. D47
CGCTGAACGCCAGGTCACCACAAGAAGCCCGCTCATTGAGCGGGCTTTTTTTTGCCTGCGATTCAGCAGGGCGACTCAACGGCGCGCATCGGCGCGACATCGCGTCGGCCCAAGAACACACACACCACCACCGCGGTAAGCAAGGTGAGCCCGGCCAACAATTGCAGCAACGTAGTAAACCCGGCGATGTAAGCCGTGCGCAGCACATCCAGTGGAATGTTCGTACTGGCGTGTCGGGCATCACCCATGACCAACTGCTGGGCAACCACTAAAACATCCTGAGCAGTACTCGCTGGTAGATGCTGCGCGATCAACGCGCTCAACACCGCCATGGTGATCGCCAGCGCTACACCTTCACTGGCGACCCGGGTTGTATTGAAAATCCCTGCCGCCATGCCTGCGCGTTCTTTTGGCACCACGCTGATTGCCAGGCCGTCCATCAAACCCCACGGCAACCCCGTACCCATCCCAATGACCAGCATCGCGGCCACAGCCTGCAGCGGCTGGCCGACCTCGACCCGGCTCAACCCGTACAGACCTGCTGCCGCGATCAGCAGGCCAATGGCACACAACAGGCCGGGCGACAGCCAGCGCGTCAGCGTCGCGGCAATGATCGGCACCACCAGCATCGGTGCCGACAGCGCCAGCATCATCAAGCCTGCGTCAAATGCACTGGCACCTTCCACACCGATAAACCGTAGCGGCAGCAGCACAATCAAGACGATGTAGCAGTAACAGGTGCCAATCGGCAGTAACTGCACGCCAAGAAAGCGCGCAAAGCGAAACAGCCGCAGGTCCAACATCGGTTGGCTTGCGCGGTTTTCAACCAGGATAAACGCCAGTAAAAACACCACCGTCGCCACCAGCAAAGAGAGGGTCGTGAAGGAGCTCCAACCCTGTTCCGGTGACAGGATCACCGCCGTGGTCAAGCTCACCAGCATGGCTGAAAACGTCAACACCCCGGCCACATCCAGGCGCAGTGCGTACGGGTCGAGGCTCTCACGCATTGTGGGCGCGGCAAATAATAGCGAGAGGCCGGCCAGCAAGGCGGTGGCGAGGAAAATCGCGCGCCAGCCCCATTGTTCGATCAGCCACCCTGACAGCAGCGGGCCAAACGCTAGGCCGGCGCCAAAGGTCGTGCCCAGCAGGCTGAAGGCGCGCGTTCTGGCATGGCCGTCAAATTCCTGGGCCAATGCCGCACAGCCGCTGGCTAATGCTGTCGCCGCTGCAACGCCTTGCACCCCGCGCAATATATCCAGCCAGAGTATGCCCGGCACCACGGCCAACAGCAGGGAAACCAGGCTGAACAGCGCCATTCCCCACAAGAACAAACGCCTGCGCCCATAGCGGTCAGCGAGGGTTCCGGCGGCCATCAACAGGCTGGCGAAACTGAGCATGAATGCGTTGGTGATCCACGCCAGCGGTGTGGGATGGGCTGCGAAGGTTTGACCGATAAAGGGCGTGGCCACCGCGCCTCCGGTAAAACTCATGGGCAGCACCAGGGCCGCCAGGCAGATCGCGGCCAAGATCGCATAGCGGCCATGCGTGGAGTGGTTTGCTGCGTTCATGGGGAATGTCCCGTTGATCTATCGAGATAAAGACTCTAATTAGGATGTAATCATCGATAAACAGGCTTACATTCCGCTCATAGCGGACTAAAAGGATGCAATGACGTGGCGGACAATCTCAACGGTGTGGTCGCCTTCGTCAAAACGGCAGAAGCCCTCAGCTTTACCGGGGCTGCCCGGGCGATGGGTATTTCCGCTTCGGCGGTCGGCAAAAACGTCGCCAAGCTGGAGGCCGAACTGAAGGTGCGGCTGTTGCACCGCAGTACTCGCAAAGTCAGCCTCACCGCCGAGGGCCAGCTGTTCTATGAGCGCAGTCGCAAAATCCTCGATGACCTGCAGGACGCCCGCGCCATGCTCTCCCATGCCATGCAGGCACCGCGTGGCAAGCTGCGGGTCAGCCTGCCCACCATCGGCTATCGCTTCCTCTTTCCCCATATGCTCGCATTCAGGCAAGCCTATCCGGAGATTGAGTTGGAACTGGATTTCAACGACCACCTAGTGGACGTGATCGAGGAGGGTTTCGACGTGGTGATCCGCAGCGGCGGCCTGGCCGACTCGACGCTGATGGCGCGTAAGCTCGGGCCGTTCAGGTTTGTACTGTGTGCGCCCCCAACGTACCTGCGGGCTAATGGCCGCCCAGCAACCCTCAGTGATCTTGAACACCACCAATGCCTGCGTTATCGGTTCGCTACCACCGGCAAAATCATGGACTGGAGCTTATCCGCCAACCCGGCGATCACTCAGTTGCGCCTGCCCACCGCACTGACCTTGAACAATATGGAAGCCATGCTCAGGGCGGCGATTGATGGCCATGGCATTGCCTACGTGCCGGACTTTCTGGCCCGTGAGGCGCTGGCTCAAGCACAGTTGGAAACCGTGTTGGACGGGCACGCTGATGACGAGGGCCAGTTCTGGGCGCTGTGGCCGTCCAGTCGGCATCTGTCGCCAAAAATCCGCGTGTTTGTGGACTTTGCCGCCGAGCATCTGTTCACACCCCCATCAACCGATAGCCCACCTGCAACTCGGTAATAAAATGCTGCGGTTGTGCCGGATCTGCTTCTAGTTTTTGCCGCAAGTGCGCCATGTGCACGCGCAAATAGTGCGCGCGATCCACGTAATCCAGGCCCCACACTTCCAGTAATAATTGACGGTGCGTCAGTACACGGCTCTGGCCGCGAATCATCGCGCAGAGCAAGCGGTACTCGATGGGCGTGAGGTGCACCGGCTGCCCCTGGCGCCATACCTCATGGGTTGCAAGGTCGACCTCAATCTCGCCAAACGCGACTTTGCTGGTGGCCGCCACGGCGCCGGTCTGCCCATGCCGGCGCAGTTGCGCGCGGATGCGGGCGAGCAACTCGGGCACGCCGAACGGCTTGGTCAGGTAGTCATCGGCCCCGGCGTCCAGGGCGGCGACTTTTTCTTCCTCGCGATCACGCGCCGACAGCACCAGAATCGGCACGGCCAGCCAGCCACGCAGTTCGCTGATCAGTTGCTTGCCATCGCCGTCCGGCAGGCCGAGGTCGACGATCACCAGGTCCGGTTGACGGCTGGCGGCATGGATCAGCGCACGTTTGACGCTGTCGGCCTCAAACACCTGAAAGCCTTCGTCTTGCAGGGCGATCCCGACGAAGCGGCGAATATTGGCTTCGTCTTCAACAATCAAAATGCGTGCAGTGCTCATAGGGCTTCCATAAGCGGCGGGGTGCCCGCCGGTAAGATAATGATGAAGTGCATGCCGCCCGCGTGGCCGGGGTTGGCTTCGATGCGCCCGCCATGGGCTTCAACGATGCGTTTGGCCAACGCCAGGCCCAGGCCGATGCCGGCGACGGACGATTCCTGCTGGCCGCGCGTGAAGGGTTCGAACAGATTGGCCGGGGCGCTGCCTGGGCCGTTGTCGCTGACCTCAAGCACGATGGTGTCGGCAACGGCGCGCGCCGCGACGGTAATGCGGGTGCCCGGCGGGGTGTACTTGGCGGCGTTGTCCAGCAGGTTGACCAGCACGCGCTCGATCAACAGCGCGTCGATTTCCACCAGCGGCAATTGCGGGTCCAGTGTGGTGTTTAGGCGGTGGCGCGCCAGTGGCTCACGCAGTTGGCGCAGCGCACTGCCGACGATTTCTTCCAGCGAATGCCATTGGCGGTTCAGGCGCACACCGCGTTCCTGCATGCGCGCCATGTCCAGCAGGTTTTCGATCAGCCGCTGCATGGAGGTGGCCTGTTCATGAATGCCAGTGAGCAATTCGGTTAGCGGACCGGGCGGGGCATGGGGCAGGGCGGTGTCGGCGGCGCCGATCAGTGTGGTCAGCGGTGTGCGCAGGTCGTGGGAAATCGCCGCGAGCAAGGTGTTGCGCATTTTCTCGCCTTCCATCTGTACCAGCGTGCTTTGCGCCACTTCGACGAAGTGCACGCGCTCCAGTGCAATCGCCAGTTGGCTCATGCAGGCTTCCAGCAGCCGGCGTTCCTGCGGGTCGCTCAAGCGTTCACTCTGCGCCAGCTCCAGCACCAGTACGCCGCGTACACGCATCGGCGCTTTGAGCGGCCAGTAGCAGCCCTTGGCCGCCGATAAGGTGTCGGTGCCGTGGCCGGCGGCTTGGCCATGGTCGTAGGTCCATTGGGCGATGCTGTCGTCGATCGGCAACCCGCTGGCACTCACGCTGTGCACGCCATCGGCGGCATCCGGCAGCGCCAGGCCGACCCGCGCTTCGAACACGCCGCTGAAGGTGCGGAGGGCCACTTCACTGATTTGCTCCACGGTCAGCGCCGCCGACAGGTCGCGGGCCAGCCGCGCCAATGAGGTGGCGCGCCGTTCGCGGGCGGCGGCGGTGCGTGCTTCGTGGCGCAGGCGCGCGGTGAGTTGCCCGGTGATCAGGGCGATGCCGAGCATCAATGCAAAGGTGAAGAAATACTGGGTGTCATTGACGGTGAACGAGTAGCGCGGCTGCACGAAAAAGAAGTCGAAACACAGCACCGCGAGCATCGCCGCCCATACGCCGGGGCCGCGCCCTAAACGCAGGGCCACCAGCACCACCGTGAGCAAAAACAGCATGACCACGTTGGCCAGGTCGAACACCTGCAGCAGCAGGGCGGCGACGGCACTGGCGGCGAAACACGCCAGGCTGGCCCACAGATACGCCAGCGTTGTACCGGCAGCCGGTGCAGTTTTTTCGATGAGCGGCGGCTTGCCCGGCAACAGCCCATGAGCAATCACGATCTGATCGATTTGCGGATGGTGCCGGCTGATCCGGTCGCTGACCGACTGGTGCCAGAACCGCCACGTCTGGCGTGGATGGTGGCCGAGCACCAGGCGATTGGCGTTGTGCTCGCGGGCGCAGGCGGCCAGCGCCTCGGCCACGTCCATGCCCGGCAGCGTCGCGGTGTCGGCGCCGAATTCGGCGGCCAATGCCAAGGTTTTCATCGCGGTCAGGTAGCGCCTGGCGCCGCGGCCTTGGTGCGCGGCCACGTGCACCACGATCCAGTCGGCTTCGAGTTTTTGCGCCAGGCGCGCCGCTTCGCGCACCAGACGCTCATCGCCGGCATCGCCCGCCACGCCAACCAACAGCCGCTCGCGGGCCGGCCACAAGGTACTGATCGAGCGTTCGCGGCGGTACACACGCATTTGCGTATCGACGCGGTCGGCCGTGCGGCGCAGCGCCAGCTCACGCAATGCCAACAGGTTGCCCTTGCGGAAAAAATGCCGCGAGGCGCGCTCCGCCTGTGGGCCCAGGTACACCTTGCCGTCCTTCAAGCGTTGCAGCAGATCATCGGGCGGCAGGTCGATCACCACCACTTCGTGGGCGTTATCGAACACATGATCCGGCACCGTTTCGCGTACGCGAATGCCGATGATCCCACTGACCAGATCATTCAGGCTTTCCAGGTGCTGGACGTTGAGGGTGGTCCACACATCAATGCCGGCGCTGAGCAGTTCTTCAACGTCTTGCCAGCGCTTGGGGTGGCGCGAACCGGGCACGTTGCTGTGGGCCAATTCGTCCACCAACACCACGGTGGGGTGCCGGCGCAGGGCAGCATCGAGGTCGAATTCGCTGAGGGCGAACTCGCGGTGCAACAGGGCGGCACGGGGCAGTTGTTCCAGGCCGTCGAGCAACTCGGCGGTCTCGGCGCGGCCATGGGTTTCCACCACGCCTGCGAGGACGTCACGGCCCAGGGCGACTTCGCGTTGCGCCGCCGCGAGCATGGCGCAGGTCTTGCCCACCCCGGCATTGGAGCCGAAGTAGATACGCAATTTGCCGCGCAAGGCGGCCTGTTCTTCCAGCTGTACCCGTGCCAGCAGGGCGTCGGGGTCGGGGCGGTCATCGTTTAATGCGGGCATGTCATTCCTGTTGAATACAACACATTTAACTGTGGGAGCTGGCTTGCCTGCGATGGCGGCGAGTCAGTCAGTACAGGGCTAGCTGACCCACCGCTATCGCAGGCAAGCCAGCTCCCACATTGGGCTTCGGTGCTACACGAGACCTAATCCGGTCAATAGCATGTCGATCAACTTGATCCCGGCGAACGGCACCAACACCCCGCCCAGGCCGTAGATCAGCAAGTTGCGGTTAAGCAACGCCGCCGCACCGATCGCGCGGTAGGTCACCCCGCGCAGCGCCAGCGGAATCAACGCGACAATGATCAGCGCGTTAAAAATCACCGCGCTGAGAATCGCCGAGTTGGGGCTGCTCAGGTGCATCATGTTCAACGCGCCGAGCTGCGGGTAGGTGGCAACAAACGCCGCCGGGATAATTGCGAAGTACTTCGCCACGTCATTCGCCACGCTGAAGGTGGTGAGGGCGCCACGGGTCATCAGCATCTGTTTGCCGACCTCGACCACTTCGATCAGCTTGGTCGGGTTGCTGTCGAGGTCGACCATGTTGCCGGCCTCTTTCGCCGCTTGGGTGCCGCTGTTCATCGCCACCGCCACGTCGGCCTGGGCCAGCGCCGGTGCGTCGTTGGTGCCGTCGCCGGTCATGGCCACCAGCTTGCCCTGGGCCTGGTAGTCGCGGATCAGTTGCAGCTTGTCTTCCGGGCGGGCCTCGGCGAGGAAGTCATCCACCCCGGCTTCCACCGCAATCGCGGCGGCGGTCAGGCGGTTGTCGCCGGTGATCATCACGGTCTTGATGCCCATGCGCCGCAGTTCGGCGAAGCGCTCCTTGATGCCGCCTTTGACCACGTCCTTGAGCTCTACCACGCCCAACGCTTTGGCACCGTCGCACACCACCAGCGGGGTGCTGCCGCGCCGTGACACTTCATCGACCTTGGCCTGCAACGCCGCCGGGAAACTCCCACCCTGGGCTTCGATATGGCTGCGAATCGCATCCGCCGCGCCTTTGCGAATCGCCCGGCCTTCGGGCAGGTCTACGCCGCTCATGCGGGTTTGCGCGGTGAAGTGCACAAAGCTGGCGCCCAGGGCGTTGATGTCCCGCGCGCGGATGTCGAATTTCTGTTTGGCCAGCACCACGATGCTGCGGCCTTCTGGGGTTTCATCCGCCAGCGACGCGAGCTGCGCGGCATCGGCCAGCTCGGCTTCTTTCACGCCCGGTGCTGGCAAAAAGCTGCTGGCCTGGCGATTGCCCAGGGTGATGGTGCCGGTCTTGTCCAGCAGCAACACGTCGACATCGCCCGCGGCCTCGACCGCACGGCCGGAGGTGGCGATGACGTTCGCCGACATCATCCGGCTCATGCCCGCCACGCCGATGGCCGAGAGCAGGCCGCCGATAGTGGTGGGGATCAGGCACACCAGCAATGCCACCAACACCGTGGCGCTGATCACGCTGCCGCTGCCGCTCATGGCCACGGCGAAAATCGAGTAAGGGCTGAGCGTGGCGATCACCAGCAGGAACAACAGGGTCAGGCCCACCAGTAAAATCGTCAGCGCGACTTCGTTGGGGGTCTTCTGGCGCTTGGCCGATTCAACCATCGAAATCATGCGGTCCAGGAACGATTCGCCGGGGTTGACGCTGATGCGCACCACCAGCCAATCCGACAGCACCCGCGTGCCGCCGGTGACCGAGGAAAAGTCGCCACCGGCCTCGCGAATCACCGGCGCCGATTCGCCAGTGATTGCGCTTTCATCCACCGAGGCCACGCCTTCAATCACCACGCCGTCCAGCGGCACCAGGTCGCCGGCTTCGATCAACACCACGTTGTCTTTGCGCAGCAGGCTGGCTTCCAGCGGCAACCAGGCCGCACCGTGGCGCGGCTGCTGCAGCAACTTGGCCAGGGTCTGGCGTTTCATGCCGCGCAGGCTGGCGGCCTGGGCGCGGCTGCGACCTTCGGCCAGGGCTTCGGCGAAGTTGGCGAACAGCACGGTGAACCACAACCACAAGGTGATGCTGAGGATAAAACCGCTGGGCGCTTCACCCTTGCCGCCCAGGGACTGGAACCACAGCAGAGTGGTGAGGATGCTGCCCAGGTACACCACGAACATCACCGGGTTTTTCCATTGGGCCTGGGGCAGCAGTTTCTTCAACGCATCGACGCCGGCGGTGAGCACGATGCGTCGGTCAAACAGGGGTAAACGAGCATTCTTCATGAGGGCAATCTCTTACTCACTGACCGCAATAGAGGGCTGACGTGCATCCAGCGCCAAGTTGAGTTGCAGCACGTTCACCCGTGGCTCGCCAAGCAAGCCGAGGGTGCGCGCGGCGGTGTGGTCGTTGAGCAGTTGCAGCAGCTCGGCTTCGGGGATGTGCCGCAGGCGCGCTACTCGGGCCAGTTGCAGCCGGGCGTTGACCACCGAGATATGTGGGTCGAGGCCCGATGCGGAGGCGGTGACTGCGTCCACTGGCACCTGGGCATCGGCGGCCAGGCCGTTGGCCTGGCGATAGGCCTTGGCCCGCGCCGCCACTTGGTCCAGCAGTTTCTGGCTGGTCGGGCCCAAATTGCTGGCGCCGCTGGAACCGGCGTTGTACGGCTGCGAAATGCTTTTGCTCGGGTCTTGCGGATCGGCGCCGAGGGTCATGCTCGGGCGGCCCTGGAAGTACTCAGGCTTCGTGAAGTGTTGGCCGATCAACGCCGAGCCGATCACCAGCCCGTCGCGTTCAATCAGCGAGCCATTGGCCTGATACGGGAGCAACAGTTGCGCGGCCAGGGTGGTGAAGGCGGGGTACGCCAGCCCGGTCAGCAGCATGAAAAACACCGCCGACACCAGCACCGGACGCAGCAGCCCTTTGAATATCGATTGAGTCGTCATCAACATGTCCTTAGTTGTACGTCTGGCCGGACAGCAACTGCAGTTGCTCCACCAGCGGGCCGAGCGCGAGCGCCGGCAAGAAGGTCAGGCCACCGACCACCAGCACCACGAACACCACCAGCAGCATGAACAGCGGGGTCGCGGTGGGGATGGTGCCGGCGCCGGCCGGTACGGTCTTTTTCATCGCCAGGGAACCGGCCACGGCAAGCATCGGCAGCATGGTGAAGAAGCGTCCGATCAACATCGCCAGGCCAATGGTGGTGTTGAAAAACGGCGTGTTGGCGTTCAGCCCGGCAAACGCCGAACCGTTGTTGGCGGTGCCCGAGGTGTAGGCGTAGAGCACCTCGCTGAAACCGTGGGGGCCGAGGTTGTTGAGGCTGGCCAGGGTGTCCGGCCACAGGGCGGCGAGGGCGGTGAAACCGAGGATGCTGATGGGGTGCGCTAGCACCGAGAGCATCACCAGTTTCATCTCGCGGGCCTCGATTTTCTTGCCGAGGAATTCCGGGCTGCGGCCGATCATCATGCCCACCAGGAACACGGTGAGTAGCGCGTACTGGATCAGGTTGATAAAGCCCACGCCGTCACCGCCGAACACGCAGTTGAGCATCATCTGCGCCAGCGGCACGAAGCCGCCCATGGGCGTCAGCGAGTCATGCATGGTGTTGACCGAGCCGGTAGTGGCAGCGGTGGTGGTGGCGATAAACAGGCTGCTGTCGGCGATGCCAAAGCGCAATTCCTTGCCTTCCATGTTGCCGCCGCTTTGCTCGATCGACAGCGTCTGGTTGGCGCCGGCCTGGGTCAGCAGTGGGTTGCCGGTTTGCTCGGCGCCATACACCAGCGCCAGGAAGCCGATAAACATCACCAGGAAGGTGCCGAAAAACACCCAGCCCTGACGGCGTTGCACCAGCATGCTGCCAAAGGTGTAGGTCAGTGCCGACGGGATCAACAGCATGCTGAGGATGTGCAGGATGTTGGTCAGCGGCGTCGGGTTTTCGAACGGATGCGCGGCGTTCATGCTGAAGAAGCCGCCGCCGTTGGTGCCGATATGCTTGATCGATTCAAAGCTGGCGACTGCGCCGACAATCAACTGTTGCTGCGCGCCCTCAAGCGTCGTTGCCAAGGCTTGAGAGGCGAAGGTCTGCGGCATGCCTTGCCACACATAGACCAGCGCCATGCCCACGCACAGCGGCAGCATCACCCGGTAAAGGGTGCGGGTGAAGTCGACCCAGAAGTTGCCGATATCGGCTGAGCTCGAACGGCTCAATCCACGAATAAAACCTGCCGCCGCGACCACGCCGGACGTGGCACCGACAAACATCAGAAAGGTGATGACCGCCATCTGGCTGAAGTTCGACAGGCTGGTTTCGCCCGAGTACGCCTGCCAGTTGGTGTTGGTAATAAAGGACGCGGCGGTGTTGAACGCCAGGTCCGGGGTTTGTGCGGCCAGCCCCAGCGGGTTGATGGGCATCACCGCCTGCAAACGCAGGACGATATAGCCGAGCAGCATCATTGCCGCGTTCGACAGCAGCAACGCTGAGCCATAGCGGGCCCAGCCCATGGTCTCTAACGGGTTGATGCCCAGCAGGCGATAGGTACCGCGTTCCGGCAGGGCGTGGTGGGTCCCGGTGAATACCCGGGTCAGCCACTTGCCCATCAGCACGGCGAGCGCGGTCATCAACCCCAGGACCAGCGCAAATTCCAGCAAAGTGCTTAACATGTCGTGGCTCCGTTCAAATCTTGCCCATGGCGACAATGGCCATGGCAGTCGCACTAAAGAACACCAGGGAGAGGCCCATAAACATCACGTCGTACATGGCGAGCTCCCTAGAACTTTTCGGCGCGAATGAGGGCGTAGCCCAAGTAAGCGAACAGCCCGACGGCACATAAACCGCTGGCGACATAAATGAAGGTCAGTGTGAGCACGGTGTAACTCCCCTTGTTGAATAAGCCGGCGAGGTTAAGCGCTTGGGTATCAAGCTCGGGCACTGATTACGGGGGGCGGTATTAAGACGGTATATAGATGGGTTTTTGCCGGGCGAACGAAAACAAGGGATAGCCCGGTGCTGGGGTATCCCTTGAAAGTCTGGGGTTCTGCTGATTTCGCTGATCAGCTTATTTGGCTTTCTTTTTCTTTTCGCCACGGGTGGCGAGGTGCTCGAAGCAAAACGCAGCGGTGCCGAAGAGCGCAATCATTGACAGGACGACCATGCCTAACGTTGAACTTTCCACGATGACTTCCTACGGGTGATTAGGGCAGGACGTGACGGTAGAGGGTGCGGGGTTAGTTGCTCAATAGAGGCGACGTAATCGTTATGGCGAATAGGCTATTTATACGCATTCTTTACGGATGATCAGCGATTTGGCGGTCACGGGCGCGCGCCCATTACGGATTAAGGCACCCGCGCGCTGCGCACTGTTCGGTAACTTGGAGCGCAATGCTCATAGCAGCGAAGATCAACTGAACTGTGCCGGGGCGTCATGACGTGGGGGAATACCCCCATGCTCATTGGTCAATTGCGTCACTTGCCGCTTAAACGGTTATCTATAGCCACGCGAAGACTTCCAGGCGGGCTTCCGGCAGCAGGACGCTGCAGTGCCCGCTCTCTAATAGCCTTTCGAGGCGATAAAAATAGTCTGCAAGGGGAATGGCAATCTATGAAATATCCTTTACGTGCGTGGGTGTTCTGGCCAACGTTTCTGATTCTGCTGGCGGCGGTGATCGCCAGCTACATTGACCTGAATGCATTCCTTGCGATCAGCAAACAGCTCAACAGTGTGATCCTCAAGAACTTCTCGTGGCTGTTCAGTGCCGGCGCGTTTGCCATGGTGGTGTTGACCGCTATCGTCTATCTCTCGCCCCTGGGCACGGTGCGCATTGGAGGTAAAGACGCCCAGCCGTTGCTGAGCAAATGGCGTTGGTTCATGGTCGCGCTGTGCACCACGCTGGCGGTGGGTGTGTTGTTCTGGACCACCGCCGAGCCGCTCTATCACCTGTACGGGCCGCCCAGCAGCCTGCCGATCGAAGCGGGCAGCGGCGCCGCAAAAAGCTTCGCCATGTCGACGATGTTCCTGCATTGGACCCTCACGCCCTATGCCATTTACCTGGTGCCTTCGCTGGTGTTTGCGCTGGTGTTCTATAACCGTCGCAGTCATTTCTCTATCGGCGCCATGCTTGAGCCGCTGCTGGGTGAAGCACGGGTCAGGCGCTACGCAGGGCTGATCGACACCCTGGCGATGTTCGCCCTGGTGGCCGGCATGGCCTCGTCCCTGGGCACGGGCGCGCTGACCTTGTCGGGCGGCCTGAGCCAATACATCGGCGGTGAAACCACGCCTTTGCGCCTGGCGATCATCATCGCGATCATTGTGCTCACCTTTGTCGCCTCGGCGGCCAGCGGCTTACAGCGTGGCATCGTGAGGCTGTCGTCGTTGAACACCTGGATCATGCTGGCCCTGGGGCTGTTCGTGCTGCTGTGCGGGCCGACCCTGTACATGTTCAGCCTGGGTGTGGAATCACTGGGCGTTTACCTCGACACCTTTTTCAGCCGCAGCCTGTTCACCGGCACCGCCAGTGGCGACACCTGGCCGCAGAGCTGGACGGTGTTCTACTGGTCGGTGTGGTTTGCCTGGGCACCGGTGAGTGCGATGTTCCTTGGCAAGATCGGCCGTGGCTACACCGTGCGTGAGTTCATCCATATCAACATGCTGTACCCGGCATTGTTCACTGCGGTTTGGATTTGCATCTTCTCCGGCACCAGCCTGTACTTCGACGCTGTGGGCGAGGGCAGCCTCAACCGGGTGCTGAACGAGCAGGGCGTGGAGCACGTGCTGTACCAGATGTTCCAGCAATTGCCGGCCAGCGGCGTGATGATCGCGTTCCTGCTGTTTGTGGCGTTCATCACATTTGTGACGGCAGCGGACTCCAGCACCGATGTGATCGCTAACCTGTGCAGCAAAGGTGTGACCGCCGACTCCGACCTGGACGGCAACCCAATGTTGAAGATTGTGTGGGGCGTGATCATTGGCACGGTGTCGTGGGTGATGGTCGCCTTTGTCGGCATCGACGGGGTAAAAATGCTCTCCAACCTCGGTGGCTTACCCGGAATGATCCTGGTGCTGCTGGCCAGTACCTCGCTGATCTTCTGGCTGAAGGACCCGGCGCTGCTCGATGTGAAAAGCCTGCAGCCGGCCGCCGAGCCCGGCTCACTTGGTGCGAGCCCCGTTGCGGAATTTGCCCGCTAAAGCATGAATCCTGTGTGTCTCCCTGCGCGCTCCCTGCCGAGCGCAGGGGAGCCGTTTGTTCGCAATAAATGTGTTGGAGTTACCGATGAAAATCGTTACCGAATTTGCCTACAAGGTCCGTGAAATCGAGCATTGCCTGATCCCCCTGAAGGACGGCACCCAACTGGCCGCGCGCATCTGGCTGCCCGATATCGCCGGTGGGCAGACCTTCCCGGCAATCCTGGAATACCTGCCGTACCGCAAGCGCGACGGCACTGCGGTGCGCGATGCGCTGACCCATCCGTGGATGGCGGGCCAGGGCTATGTCTGTGTGCGCGTGGACATGCGTGGCAATGGCGAATCCCAGGGGCTGATGGCCGACGAATACCTGCTGCAGGAACAGGACGACGCCCTCGAAGTCATCGACTGGCTGTGCCAGCAACCTTGGTGCGACGGCAACGTCGGCATGATGGGCATCTCGTGGGGCGGCTTTAACGGCCTGCAAGTGGCGGCACGCCAGCCCGAGGCACTGAAGGCGATCATCACGCTGTGCTCCACCGATGACCGGTATGGCGACGACATCCACTACAAAGGCGGCAACCTGCTGATGGAGAACTTCGGCTGGGCCGCGACGATGCTCAACTTCAGCGCTGCGGTGCCCGACCCGGTGCTGGTCGGCGACGCCTGGAAAACCCTCTGGCAGCAACGCCTGGAGGCCATGCCGCTGCTCGCCGAAACCTGGCTGCATCACCAGACCCGCGATGACTACTGGCGCCACGGTTCGGTGTGCGAGGACTACTCGAAGATCAAGGCGGCGGTCTACGCCGTGGGCGGCTGGGGCGATGCCTACCGCAACACGGTGTCGCGCATGATGGAGCACTTGCCGGGGCCGAAGAAAGCCATGATTGGCCCGTGGATTCACAAGTATCCGCATTTCGCCGTGCCCAATCCGGCCATCGGCTTCCTGCAAGAAGCAAAAAGATGGTGGGATCACTGGCTGAAGGGCATCGAAAATGGGGTGATGGATGACGCTGCCTGCACTTTTTACCTACAGGACATTCTGTCGCCGAAGGGCAGTTATGCTGAGCGGCCGGGCATCTGGGTGCAGACGTCCGGGTGGCCGGACCCGCAGGTGCAGTGGACCGATTTCAGCCTCGATGAGCGCGGCCTCAACCCCGGCAACCAGGCGCTGGTCGCTGCGCGCAGCATTTGTTCGCCGCTGACCACCGGCCTGCATCAGGGCGAATACTGCGCCATCTGGTTTGGCCCCGACGGGCCGACGGACCAGCGCCGCGATGATGCCCACTCGCTGTGCTTCGACTCCCCGCCGCTGACCGAAACCCTGGCGCTGTTGGGGGATGCGCGCCTCACGCTGCGCCTGGCCAGTGACACCGCCTGTGGGCAATTGGTGGCGCGTCTGAATGCGGTGGCGCCGGATGGGCAAGTCACGCAGATCAGTTACGGCGTGCTGAATCTCAAGCTTCGCGAAGACTTTTCCCGCGTCACGCCGGTTGTGCCAGGCGAACCGATGGACGTGCACCTGAACCTGGACAATATCGGCATGCGCCTGCCCGCCGGTTACCGTTTGCGCTTGGCCCTGAGTACCGCCAGTTTCCCGTTGCTGTGGCCGAGCCGCGAGCTGACCACCCTGACCCTGCTGCCGAGCCTGCAAAGCCTGCAACTGCCGATCTTTACCGGCGATGCAGTGGCATGCCCATTCGATGCGCCGCAAGCGGCAACCCCGGCTGCGCTGGAAGTCCTGCGTGCCGCCGCGCCGAAACGCACCTTGATCGAAGACGTGGGCAGTGGCGAAGTCTGTGTGAAGATCGAGGACGACCTCGGCGCGGTGCGCTTTACCGATCATGGCTTATCTGTAGATCAGCGCTGCACCGAGCAATACCGCACGTTGCCTTGGGACCCGCTGTCGACCCGTGCCGATATCTACTGGCATTACCGTGTCAGCCGCGATGCCTGGGCCGTGGAGGTGGAAAGCAGCCTGAGCGTGCACGCCGACGCCGAGTGGTTCTACGTGGAAGCGGAACAGACGGCCTGGGAAAATGGCCAGCTGGAACATCGTCGGCAATGGAGCAAACGCGTGGCCAGGGTCGCGCTGTGAGTAAGCAACTGGCAGGATGCTTGCCAACGTGATCTCCACGGGCCTGGGTAAACCTGGGCCCGTTTCTGCTATTGGGGCTATTCATGTCGCGCCGAAACGTCGATCTTCCGCCACTCAACTGCTTGCAGACCTTCGAAGCGGCTGCCCGCCATTTGAGTTTTACCCAGGCTGCCCATGAACTGAACTTGACCCAAAGCGCAGTCAGCCGACAGGTCAAGCGCCTGGAAGAAGACCTGGCCCGCCCGCTGTTTTACCGGCTGGCACTGGGGCTGAGCCTGACGCCAGCGGGGCTGCGCTACTTTCGCACCGTGCAGCGCCTGTTGCGCGAACTCGACCGTGAGTCCGCCGAGTTGCGCCGTCGCGGTGCCGACCGCCAGTTGACCCTGGCCAGTACGCCCACCATCAGTACCATCTGGCTTGCTGGCCTGCTGCCGCAATTTCAGCGCGAGCACCCAGACCTGGATATCCGCATTCTGTGCAGCGAAAGCCCCAGCCATTTGGATGTGAATGAATATGACCTGGGCTTGTTCTATCACCTCGATGAGCTGCCGGCGCCCCTCGGCCTGGAGTTATCGCCGGTATTCGACAGCGAGCAGGTGATTACCGTGTGCAGCCCTGGCTATATCGAGCGTCACGGGCCGATTCACGACCTGCAACACTTGCTTCACGCCCACACCTTGCTGATCGTTGAGGACCATCACAACGACTGGCTGACCTGGACCGACTGGTTTGCCGATGTCGGTGCCCAGTACCACACCCCGCGCCATGCGCTGCGCACCAACAGCTATCAACTGTTGATGCAGTCGGCGGTCATGGGGCACGGCGTCGCCCTGGGCTGGAAGAGCCTGCTGGCGGGTGAACTGGCCGCTGGGCGCCTGCAAATGGCCCTGCCGCACACCCTGCACAGCCGTGGCCGCCTGCACTTGATGCAACCTCATCACCGCAACCCGCCGTCGGCGGCGCGCAGTTTTCGCCAATGGTTGCTGGCTCACACCAGCCGCTTGAATGCCTCCCCTTAACCACCGACTGTTCTCATGAGCCTGACATTCCTGACCTTTCCTGCGCTGTACAGCGCCACCATCTTGATGCTCACCGGCAACGGGCTGTTTTTCAGTTTTATCGGCCTGCGCCTGAGCAGCCAGGGCATCAACGAGGTGTGGATCGGCGCGCTGACGGCGGCGTATTACGCCGGCATGGTCTGCGGCGCCAAGTTCGGCCACCGCATGATTGCCGGCGTCGGGCATGTGCGCTCGTATGTGGCGTGTGCCGGGGCCGCCACCATCATCGTGTTGCTGCATGTGCTGTTCGAGCAGTTGGAGTTCTGGCTGGTGCTGCGGTTTGTGATGGGCCTGGTGATGATGAACCAATACATGGTCATCGAAAGCTGGCTGAACGAGCAGGCGGAAAACAACCAGCGCGGTGCGGTATTTGCCGGCTACATGGTGGCGGTGTCTTTGGGCCTGATGCTGGGGCAGGGCGTGTTGATCTGGCGGCCCGAGCTGGACTTTAAACCCCTGGTGATCGTCGCGATCTGCTTTGCCGCCTGCCTGTTGCCGGTGACCATGACCCGGCGCCTGCATCCGGCCAAGCTGGTGGCAGCGCCGCTGGAAGTGGGGTTTTTCTGGCAACGGGTGCCCCAGGCGCTGACCACGGTATTTGTGACGGGCCTTATGATCGGCGCGTTTTATGCGCTGGCCCCGGTATTCGCCACGCGCAACGGCCTGAGCACCGCCCAGGCGAGTACCTTTGTCGCGGTGTCGATCTTTGCCGGGCTGTGTGGCCAGTGGCCGATAGGCTGGCTGTCGGACCGCATCGATCGCTCGCGGCTGATTCGCGCCTGCGCATTGGCCTTGGGCCTGGTGGTGATTCCGCTGTGGGGGCTGGTGCAACTGCCGTATACCTTGTTGCTGGTGTTCGGCTTTCTCAGCGGTTTGCTGCTGTTCACCCTTTACCCGCTGGCGGTGGCGCTGGCCAATGACAACGTCGAACAGCCCCGGCGTGTGCCCTTGAGTGCCATGATGCTCGCCACCCACGGCATCGGTGCCAGCCTGGGCCCGATGCTCAGCGGCGCGCTGATGAACAGCTACGGGCATGGCGCGTTTTACATGCTGTTTTCGGCCTGTGCGCTGTTGCTGATCTGGCGTGTGCAACCCAAGAAGGTCACGGGTGAATACCTTGTCGAAGGGGCGCCGCTGCACCACGTGGCCATGCCCGAACATCCGATGGGGGGCATGGCGGTGGTACTCGACCCTCGGGTGGACGAAATTCCCGAGGAACTGGTGATCAACGACCCCGCGCCCGAGAGCAAGCCGTGAAGGCTGCTTGGCTTGATAGCTATTTGGCTTTTTTCTTGCGCGGCTGGCGCGTAGCCAAGTGCTCGAAGCAAAACGCGGCGGTGCCGAATACGGCGATAACGGTCAGTACGAGCATGCCGAGGGTTGAGCTTTCCACGGTGATTTCCTACGTGATGGGGTAGGCAATTACGGTAGAGGTACGGCGAAAGCTGCTCAATAGACCCGGCGCAAACCTTACGGCGCCGGGCCCATTGTTACGCACTATTTACGGGGTGTTGCGGCTGTGGCGGTAATCGCTGACCGCTTCGTATACCGCCTTGCGCAAGCGGTTTATACCGCCGATGGGGCGATGCTCGGCGACGCCGAACCAAGGGTTGAAAGACTGGTTGTCGCACGCCAGGTTCTGTTCGGGCGTATCAAAATCCTGCGCGGGTATCCGCACCTTGGCCACGGTCTCATACGGCGCATCGCTCTCCTTCCATTCAATGCTGGTGTCTTCGATCGGCATAAATTTCTGTGGATTCTGCCGCTGAATCTGCAGCACAAAACAAGCCGGTGCACGATCAATCGACAGTTGCTGATTCAAGGCGCTGCGCAGGAAGTTCGGCAGGTCCTGGTTCTGCTCGGGCAATGCGTATTCCGGGCAGCTTTGTGGGTCGGGCGCAACCCGGAACTTGGCGTTAGCCGTGCCGAATTTATAGGGCGATACCGAAAAGTAGGTGGTTTGCGTCGGGCTGGTGGGTGCGGGGGCTAACGTTGCCAGGGCGATAAACAAGTGACGCACCTGCCAGCTACGTGGGTCAGCCTTGGGGAAGAATGCCTGGACCTTCTTGCCGTCCGCCTGAGCGCCGATGTTCTGCGCGTACTCCGCCACGTCACTGACGAAAAAGTTCGGGTGACTGAACATCACGAAGTCCTGTTCCGTGCGCGTTTGTTGGTCGTCCAGCAGCTGTTTGCCCGGTACGCTCAGCAGTTTGAGCGCCATGCCGCGTGCATCGCGGATGCTGTCGAACTGCGGGTAGGCGTTGCCGTTGGACAGGCGCATCAGCGCTTGCCAGGTCTTGCCCGGCTCGGCGAACACGCCCTGACGCAATGCCGGGTCGAGATCCGCCACTACGCTGACTTCAGCCTTCACGCAGCCATGGGCCTTGGCATGGGCATCGCGCAGGTAGCGCGTGCCTTCGCGGTGCTGATCGACGATGCGCACCGCCGTTTGGATGATGCCCTGGGTCATGGCCGCTTCACCGGGTGGGATCTGCTCATCCGGCGACACCGGGCCGCTGTGTTGCCAGGCAAACCAGGCAGTGGCGATCAGCCAGCCCAGCAGGCCCAAGCCCACCAGCCACAGCAGGGCTTTACCCAGAAATGCGCCGAGGCGCAGCCACAGACGTGCAAGCATCGAAGGTTCCTTGTGAGATCGGATAATCATGGCAACTGTTGCTCCAGCGGGCCGCCCAGCACTTTGAGGTATTCCAACAACGCCCAGCGCTCTTGCGGCAGCAGGCCGCGGCCGATCACGCCATTACCGCGCTGGCCGGCACGGAATTCATGGCCGCTGTTGTGGTTACCGGTGATGTGGGTATCGAACAGGAAGGCATTCTTGAACGCGCCGGTCTCAAACCCCAGGTGGCGCGGGTCATAGTTGAACGTGCCTTTATAGAAGGTGGTGCTGCGCTCGTCCTGGGGCGAGAGCAATTGGTAGATCGTCGGCACCGAGCCGTTGTGCAGGAACGGCGGTGTGGCCCACACGCCGGCCAATGGCCGCGCTTTGTAGGCGCGCAACTCGCGTACGCCGATGGGCAGGCCGAAACCGTTCAGGCGCTGGCGCTCGGCCGGGGTTACACCTGCGGCGCGGTAGGCGTGGTCTTCGACGAAGGCGGTGATGTAGGCCAGGCCTTGGGCCACGGACATTTTGTGCAGGTCCAGCGGTGCGGTCGGTGTGGGGTGCAGCTCGACGTTGAGCTTGGCCAGTTCCGCCGGGTCC
Organism: Pseudomonas sp. D47; assembly: GCF_045447305.1. Taxonomy (NCBI): domain Bacteria; kingdom Pseudomonadati; phylum Pseudomonadota; class Gammaproteobacteria; order Pseudomonadales; family Pseudomonadaceae; genus Pseudomonas; species Pseudomonas sp. D47. Next base: position 19,372 of record NZ_JBJGXU010000043.1, read on the forward strand.
CATTGCAGGGCGCTGAGGTCATAGCGCAGGTCGGCGATGTTGCTGGCGGCGCCGGGGTCGGTGCCGATGTACTCCACGGGGAGCATTTTCAGTTGTTGCACCGGGCGGCCATTGGCCTGGCTGACGGCGGGCACATGGCAGCCGGCGCAGTTCTCGGAGAACAGCGCGCGGCCTTGGGCGGCGAGGGGCTTGTCGACAGCGCCGAACAGGTCTTCCGGCCAGGTGGGCGGTTTGAGGCGTTGCAAGGTTTCTTCGAGCAGGTTGAGGTCACGCACGCGCACGCTGGAGGGGTAGCGTGCATCGCCCTGAAGCGGTTGGCCGGCGCTGTCGAAGAAATCCAACGTCGCGCCGACACCGAGGGACTCACCGATATTGCGCGCCATGGGCTGCTGGGCCGAGCCGTTCCATTGCACCCAGTTGAAGGTCCAGATATCCCACAGGTAGGGGTAGTCCACCGGCGCGTTGGCGACTCGGTAGTTGTCCGGGGAGAGGGCGTCGCCGAAGCTGGCGTTGGCGATACGGCCAAACGCGTCGGTGCGGCCCGGGCCTTCTTCGGTGGGGTAGAGGCCACGATGGGTGTCGTTCCAGGCGACGGTGAAAAACCTATCCAGCGACTGCTTGAAGTCCTGGCGCAGTTGGTTGTGCTCGGCGTCGTAGCGATCGCCCAGCACGTGGCGGGCAAAGCGTTCGAATTTCCACGGGTTGTAATAAGTGGCGGCCAGGCTGGCCACCAGCGCCTGGCCGAAACTGCCGCCGCGCAACGTGGGCACGCTTGAGGGCAGCACGTGCTGGGCCGAACCGCCATCGATGCGCAGGGCTTGGCCCTTAACGTGCAGCTCGCCGGTGTGGCAGGCGGCGCAGGTGATGTCCAGGTATTCAACCGGGCTGCCGGCGTTCTGGTGCCGGGTGAAACCCACTGGCAGGTTGCCGGGGTTTTGTGCGGTGGGGACTTGCTTGGGGTCCACCAAGAAACCGAAGCGCGCGAGGTACTCGGGCGTGGCAAAACGCTGGTCGGAGAACGGCAGTTCCAGGGCGGTGAACCAGGCGTAATGCAGGCCTTTTACCTGGGTGCCCTGGGGCGTGAAGTAGTAGGTCTGGCGGTCGGCGGCACTCCATTGGTCCTGGTAGTGCACTTGCTCCACGGGCACATAGCCCGGCAGCTTGGGGTTGACGGTGTAATAGAGCACCACGGCCAGGAGCAAGCCGAGCGCTATCAATATCAGGAGTAAAACACGGGAAAAAATGCGCAAGATAACTATCCTTGTCGAGTTGTAGCGTTCTTATGCCACTGCGTCACAGGTGCGGCAAGTGGCCAGCAGTCTGGTTGCAGCGGGTCCCGCGATCCTTCGCGGGCCTTCATAATGAATGAAAATGCTTTTAAACACGTGAACTTATCAGAAGTTTCCTGCTCACATGCCGGTAGCCATTGGTCGTGGCCGCCTGATAAGCTCGCGACTTTATTCGATTGCCCTTTTGGCGCATGAACAAGGAAATAGCATGAAACAGCATCGGTTGGCGGCGGCGGTGGCCCTGGTTAGCCTGGTACTTGCGGGTTGTGATTCGCAGACCAGCGTAGAGCTGAAAACCCCGGCGCAGAAAGCTTCCTACGGTATCGGCCTGAACATGGGCAAAAGCCTTGCTCAAGAAGGTATGGATGACCTGGACTCCAAAGCGGTAGCCCAGGGCATCGAAGATGCCGTCGGTAAGAAAGAACAGAAGCTGAAAGACGACGAACTGGTTGAAGCGTTTGCCGCACTGCAGAAGCGTGCAGAAGAACGTATGACCAAAATGAGTGAAGAGTCGGCATCCGCCGGCAAGAAATTCCTCGAAGAAAACGCCAAGAAAGACGGTGTAGTCACCACAGCTTCGGGTCTGCAGTACAAGATCGTGAAGAAGGCCGATGGCGCACAGCCTAAGCCGACCGACGTGGTGACCGTTCACTACACCGGCAAGCTCACCAACGGTACTACCTTTGACAGCTCCGTGGATCGCGGTAGCCCGATTGACCTGCCGGTCAGCGGCGTGATCCCAGGTTGGGTCGAAGGCCTGCAACTGATGCACGTTGGCGAGAAGGTCGAGTTGTACATCCCGTCCGACCTGGCGTACGGCGCCCAGAGCCCGAGCCCAGCGATTCCAGCCAACTCCGTGCTGGTATTCGACCTGGAACTGCTGGCCATCAAGGACCCAGCCAAGGCTGAAGCCCCTGACGCACCTGCGGCTCCAGCTGCCAAGAAGTAATCGGCGCCTGAACAGACAACGCCCCGTTTCGACGGGGCGTTGTCGTATCTGGTGTCGGCATAAATGAGTGTTCATGTGGGAGCTGGCTTGCCTGCGATGCAGGCAACTCGGTGTGTCGCTCACACTGCGGTGATGCCAGCTGCCACAGAGGAGTATTCAGCTCACTTCACGTTGAACCCGCAGCAAATCCAAACGAACCCCTGCAACCTGAAACAGTCTGATATAAGACTCGAGCACGGGTAGCGGCACATCAACGCCAAGTCAATGAAATCTTGGGTTTTTTTTATGTGCGCAAAAAACGCCCGATCTGACTGAAAGCCTTGTATCCCGTGGCTTTCAGCCGATAAAACAGGCTCTGTTCACAAGGTTATCCACAATTTGTGTGGATAACCTTTTATGTCGTCTGGAACTGGAGTGACGAATGAAACCACCCTTCAATTTCACCCGTTTCCTGCCCATGGCCGCCCGCTTGCTCGGCCGTGGGCGGTTGCCGACCCTGCTGTTTGCCGTCGCCGCCAAAGGCTCAAACCAAGGTAACCGGCTGGGTAAGCTCAAGGATGATCTCAAATTGCTTCAGGCTCTGTGTCTGGCCTACTGGCGCGGTGAGTACAGGGCGATCAGCCCCAAGGCGCTGATCTCGGTGGTGGCGGGGCTGATGTACTTTTTGAGCCCGATTGACGCGATCCCGGACTTTATTCCTGTGTTCGGTATGCTCGACGACATTGCCGTGCTGGCATGGGTCATGAAGACCCTGGACGGCGAAATGAGCGCCTTCCGCGCCTGGCGCGACGCCCAGCGTCCGGAAAAGCTCGCCGTGGTTGAGCGCCTGCCAGCGACGCCTGCGCTGTTGGCCGAGGAAAACCCGCAAAAAAACTGACGACGCTTATATCCCTCTGCGACCTTTGTGGCTGTTAGGATTACACTCCTAAGGAAAGTGCTTACTTAGTGAGTGTTGTTATCCTACGGGGCGGTCATGGATATTCAGATAATTTCACGCGATGGCGAACCCGAATACGCGGTGTTGCCATGGGACCAGTACCAGGCGCTACTAAAAGCCGCCGGTCAGCAACAACCAGTGCCAACGCCTACTTCTACCGCCCAGGTCGCTCCCGATCAGGCCTTGCGCCCGCTCGCGGACCTGCGCGGCCTGCGTGAAGCCAAGGGCCTGGCCATCGAAACGCTGGCCCGCACCGTGGGTATCAGCCCCTCGTACCTGGGATTGATTGAAAGTGGTGAACGCCAGCCGGATGCCGCCATACGCCGCAGCCTGGCCTGGGAGTTGGGCGTTGCAGGATGGAGGGATGAATCTTGAGCCTACGTATCAGCCGTCAACACTGGGACGGATTACTCAACGAACTGGACCAGGCGCGCCGACAGCGCCACCTGCTGACTTACCGCGCGCTGTTGGAGCGCCTGCAATTCCCCACGCCGGCGATGCAGACCCTGGCCGCCGCCCTGGAACACCTGGCCGCGCTGGACGCCAAGGCCGAGCAGCCATTGCGTAGCTCGCTGGTGATCAGCCAGGGCGCCAGCCGCCTGCCGCGCACCGGTTTTTTTGAATGTGTGGAGCGCTTGGGGCGTTTCAGCGGGCCATCCGATGGCGTGGCCGCCGCATCCTGGCACGCTTCGGAAGTGGTGCGGGTGTTCGAGTACGAGTACCCGGAATCCGCCGAGGCCTAAGCCTGGGCCAGCATGTCCAGGCTGTTGATCACATGAATGCTGTAGCCAGCCACATCCTTGGCATGGTGCTTGGCCTGCGAGGCCAGCTCCGCCAACTGGCTGGCATCCAGTTGTGCACAGGCCTGCGGATATAAATGCACCACGCCGATCGACAGTGACAGCAAGGCATACTCCTGGCGCACACCCTGGCGACTCAACGCCACAAAGCAGCCGGCATCGAGGTGTTCGGCGCGATAGAAACGTCGGCACTGGGTGTGGAAATCATCCAGCAGTTGGTTGAGCCGCTTGCGCCAATCCTGTGGGCCCAGCACCAGCAAAAAGTCATCGCCGCCGATATGCCCGACAAAGTCGCGGCTGGGGTCGACCCGGTCGTTGAGGCACTGCGCCAGGCACAGCAACACCTCATCCCCGCGTCCATAGCCGTAGATGTCATTGAACGGCTTGAAACTGTCGATATCCACGTAGCAGATCACCGACTCTCTTTGCTGCTGCAACAGCCGCGTCAGGCACTGCTGGATCGGCACGTTGCCGGGGAGCAGGGTCAGTGGGTTGGCGTAACGTGCCTGCTGGATTTTCAGCTCAGTGATCAGCTTGAGCACATCGATCACCCGGCCCAGCCCCAGGTAATCGCCATTGAGCGTGATGATGAAGTCTTCCTCAATCCGTTGCCGCGCACGGCTGGTCAACAGTCGGCTGACTTGCTGCAGGGATTGGCTCAGCTCCACTGCCAGAAAGTCATCGCTCATCAAACGGCTGATTGGCTTGCGCGCGAACAGGTCAGTGGCGAACGGCTTGAGCAGCGCGTCGGACAACGAGTGCCGATGCACGATGCCGACCGGATGGCCGCGCCCGTCCAGTACCGCCAGTGAGTTGAGGTTAGCCTGGCGGCGGAACGACTCCAGCACCAGCGCCGTGGCGGTGTCCTGGTGCACCGCCGGTTGCTCGTTGAGCAGAGCGCTGAGGTCGCTGCCTTCCTCGTTGAGGGCGATGTTGGCGTTGTCTTGCTTGGGCAGCATCAGGCGTGCTTCCTGCGGTGGGTGTTCCTGCGGACGGCAAAGCAGGTAGCCCTGCACCAGGTCAACGCCCATCTCCGTCAATACCGCCAGTTCTTCCGGCAGCTCAATGCCCTCGGCAATCACCTGGGCGCGCGAAGCTCTGGCGATTTGCAGGATGGAGCCGACGAACTCGCGCTTGAGTGCGTCCTGATGGATGCCGTCGATAAAGTGCCGGTCGATCTTCACGTAATCCGGGCGCAGCTCCGACCACAAGCGCAGGCTGGAATACCCGGCGCCCAAGTCATCCAGAGCGATGGCGAAGCCCATGTCGCGGTAATGATGAAGCGCTGTTTGCAGCAGGTTGAAATCGTCGGTGGGGGTCTGCTCGGTGAGTTCGATCACCACCTGGCTGGGCGGAATGCCGAAGTCGCGCAGCAGTTGCAGGGTGCGCCCCGGTTGATGCGCCGTTTCCATCAAGGATTCCGGCGAGATATTCAGGAACAGCTTGCCCGGCAGTTTTTGCTCGCTGAAGCGTCGGCAGGCGCTTTCACGGCAGGCCATTTCCAATTCGCTGAGGCGCCCGGCGTGGCGGGCGACTGTGAACAGGGCTACTGGGGAGTGCAACGGGCTGTTGGACGGGCCACGGCTGAGGGCTTCGTAGCCCAGGATGCGTCGTTCGGACAGGCAAATGATCGGTTGGAACAGGCTGTGCAAACTGCCTTGAGCCAGGATAGAGCCCAATGCATTCAGCTGTTCGGTCATGGTCATGTCGGTCTCGATCGAAAAAAAGGACCGCAGGCTCAACGCCGGCGGTCCTTCATTTCACGACAGAATGATGTCTATATGATGACACTCTGAGGAGCGATCACATTAAATTGCCATCATTTACTGCTTCGCCACCTGCTTGCTGATTTTCAGGTAGTCCAGCAGGATCCGACCTGTTTCGGCTAGGTAGGCGTCGTCTTCCGGCTTGGTTTTTTCAGGCTCGGCCGGCAGTGCATCTTCATCTTCTTTCTTCAGCTCTTTGAGCGGGTCTTCGCCTTTAGCCTTGCGGCGGGCGTTTTCCAGCACAAGCTGCTGATTTTCGATGCTGGTGTGCTGCGCACGGCGATCCGCTTCGTTGAGGCTGACGGTTTTCTCTTCCATCAGCTTCTTGGCCAGGGCCAGTTTGTCGCGGATAAACACGAACTCGGCATCCTTGGCGGAGCGGGCGTCGTGGTCAGCCTTAAGCTGCGTCAGGAACGGTTTGAACGGGTCCGACGCCGGCTTGATCGCAGGGCGGATGGTGTCCCACGGCATGGCCTCGGGCAGGGCGCTCTCGCCGATTTCCTTGGTATCGATGATCGACGGGAAGTCGACATCCGGCAGCACGCCCTGATGCTGGGTGCTCTGCCCGGATACCCGGTAGAACTTGGCCAACGTCAGTTTCAGCTCGCCATGGTTCAGCGGCTGAATGGTCTGCACGGTGCCTTTGCCGAAGGTCTGGCCACCGACGATCAGCGCACGGTGATAGTCCTGCATGGCGCCGGCGAAAATCTCCGAGGCCGAAGCTGAGAGACGGTTGACCAGCAACGCCATCGGGCCTTTGTAGAAGGCGCCTGGGTTCTCGTCTTCGAGCACGTCGACACGGCCGTCAGCGTTGCGTACCAACACGGTCGGGCCCTTGTCGATAAACAGGCTGGTCAGCTCGGTGGCTTCCTGCAGGGAGCCGCCGCCGTTGTTGCGCAGGTCGATGACTACACCGTCGACTTTCTCTTTCTGCAACTCGGTGAGGATTTTCTTCACGTCGCGGGTGGTGGACTTGTAGTCCGGATCGCCAGCGCGGAACGCCTTGAAGTCCAGGTAGAAGGCCGGGATTTCAATCACGCCCAGCTTGTAGTCCTTGCCATCCTGCTTGAGGTTGAGGACTTTCTTCTGCACGGCCTGGTCTTCGAGCTTCACCGCTTCACGGGTGATGGACACGATCTTGCTGGTCTGGTCGTTCGGTGCATTGGTGTGCGGAATCACTTCCAGGCGCACCACGCTGCCTTTCGGCCCACGGATCAGCTTGACCACTTCGTCCAGGCGCCAGCCGACCACGTCGACCATCTCTTTGTCGGCCTGGGCTACGCCGATGATTTTGTCGGCCGGGGCGACCTGCTTGGTCTTGTCGGCAGGGCCTGCCGGCACCAGACGTACGATCTTGACTTGGTCATTGTCGCTTTGCAGGACGGCACCGATGCCTTCCAGCGACAGACTCATGTTGATATCAAAATTTTCCGCGTTATCTGGCGACAGATAATTGGTGTGCGGGTCGTAGGACATCGCGAAGGTGTTGATGTAGGCCTGGAAGATATCTTCGGCACGGGTCTGGTCCAGACGTGCCAGCTGATTCTTGTAGCGCTTGGTCAACAGCTCTTGAATGGCCTTGGGCTCTTTGCCGGCGATCTTCAAGCGCAGCACTTCGTCCTTGACGCGTTTGCGCCACAGGTCGTCAAGGGCGGCGGTGCTGGTCAGCCAAGGCGCGTCCTTACGGTCCACCAGAAGGGTTTCCTTCTGGGTGAAGTCGAGCTTGTCGACGCCTTTGTTCAGCTCACCCAAGGCGAAGTCCAGACGCGCTTTGACGCGGTCCAGGTAGCGCTTGTAGATGGTGAAACCGGGCTGCAGGTCGCCGCTCTTGAGGAAGTCGTCGAACTGGGTCTTCCACTTGTCGAACTCAGCGATATCGCTGGCCAGGAAGTAGCTGCGCGACGGATCCAGCAGCTTGAGGTAGCTGTCATAGATGATCACCGAGCGAGCGTCGTCCAGCGGCGGCTTGCTGTAGTGATGACGCTTGAGCAACTCGACAACGTTAAGGCTGGCAATCACCTCATCGCGATCAGGCTGAAGGTTGTCCCAGCTATTGGCTGCGAACGTATTGGTCGACATCGACGCGAAGCCTAGACCAATGAAAAGAGCGAGGGCGGTGCTGGGGAACAGATGCTTCATGCTGATTCGACGCGGGGGCAATTGATAACGCATATTAGGCCGTCTTTGAGGGAGCCGGTTCCATATGATCCGGTCGCATAATGCAAAAAGCCCGGCGCTACAGCAACGGGCTCAGTCCAGACTCACTATGGAGGCACTGTGAAAGCATTGCAAGGCGTTGAAGGTCATGTGGAGTGGCTGACAGAACCCAGTCCTACCTGCGATGTAGGCCAAGTTCGCATTCGTGTGGCGGCTGCGGGCCTCAACCGCGCCGATTTATTACAGCGCGCGGGGCTCTATCCGCCACCGCCCGGGGCCAGCGCTGTGCTCGGTCTTGAGTGTTCCGGGATCATCAGCGAAGTTGGGCCGGGGTCGTCCTGGCAGGTCGGCGATCGCGTCTGCGCGCTGCTGGCCGGTGGCGGCATGGCCGAAGAAGTAGTGGTGGATGCGCGCCACGTGCTGCCAGTGCCGGAAGGCTTGTCGCTGACCGAAGCAGCGGCGTTGCCTGAGGTGTACAGCACGGCGTGGCTGAATCTGTTCCAGCTGGCGGGTCTAAAACCCGGTGAAAAAGTATTACTGCATGCCGGCGCCAGTGGCGTGGGCTCGGCGGCGATCCAGCTGTGCAAGGCGTTTGGCAGCCCGTGCTGGGTCAGCGTCGGCTCGGCGGAGCGCCTGGCCTACTGCGAAGCACTCGGCGCCCAGGGTGGCGTTGTACGTACTGAGGGGATTGAAGGGCTGCGCGATTTCGGGCCGTTTGACGTGATCCTCGACCCGGTGGGTGGCAACTATGCGGCGCTGGACCTCAAGCTGCTGGCCCTGGACGGTCGCTGGGTGTTGATTGGCTTGATGGGCGGGCGCGACGCGCAGCTTGACCTGGCGCAGGTGCTGGGCAAGCGTATCCAGCTGCTCGGCTCAACCCTGCGCAGCCGCAGTGATCAGTTCAAGGCGGACCTGTTCAGTGACTTGAGCCAGCATGTATGGCCGCTGTTTGCCGAGAGGCGCTTGAGCCCGCAACTGGCCAAGACCTTCCCGATCAAGGATGCCGAGGCGGCGTTTGCCGAGTTGGCGACCAACCAGATCTCCGGGAAGTTGGTGTTGGTGATTGACGACAGTTTGGCCTGACTCTGAACTGGAATGCGTTCAATGTGGGAGCAGGCTTGCCTGCGATAGCAGTGTCTCAGTGAAGAATGTTTCATCTGATACACCGTTATCGCGGGCAAGCCCGCTCCCACAGTGGATTGGATTTCAATTCAAATAAGTCGGGGTCACACCCAGTTGTGGATCGGCCAGCCGGCCTTCTCGGCATGCTCGCGCAATACCGGGTCCGGGTTCACCACCTGCGGGTGATCGACCTTCAACAGCAATGGCAAATCATTGCGCGAATCCGAGTAGAAATACGCACCCTCCAGCGTCTCACCTTCGCGCTCTAACCATTCGAGCAACCGCGTGATCTTGCCTTCACGGTAAGTCAGTACACCCACGGTACGGCCGCTGTACGCGCCATGGCTGACGTCAAGATCAATTCCCAACACTTCGTCGATACCGATGCGTGCCGCAATCGGCGTGACCAAATGCGTGCCCGAGGCGGAAATCACCAGGACCCGGTCGCCATTCGCACGGTGCCGGGCGATGGTCTTGGTGGCGTCGCTGTAGATCAGCGGCTCAATAACGTCCTCGACCCAGGGTTCCACCAGGTGCTCGATTTCTTCCGGCGTGCGGCCGATCATCGGCTCCAGGCTGAAGGCCATGAAGTCTTCCATGCGCAGCTTGCCCTGGCTGTAGGCGTCCATCAATTCGTTGTTCTTGCGCATAAACGACTCAGGGTCGACCCAGCCCAGGCGGCCCATCTGCTCGCTCCACAGGGTGGCGCAGTCGCCGTGGATCAGGGTGTCGTCCAAATCAAAAATTACCAATGCCATCCGTCATGCTCTCTCATTAAATCGTCGCGTCAGGCTACTTCACACAACGCACTGGGGTCGATGGAAAGTGCCAAACGCTGGCCATCCGGGTGCAGGTCGTCGGCCGAACGGTTGAGTACATCCACCACCAACTCCACGCCGCGCGCTTCGATGCGGTAGCGAATCACGTTGCCCAGCAGGCTGTGGCTGCGCACCAGTGCGTCCAGCTCGCCGCTGCGGCTCAGTTCGATGGCCTCCGGGCGAATCGCGATGCGCCCGCTGATCGGGCGTTGCAGCAACTGGCTGGCCTTGTCGGCGTCGAGCAGGTTGTAGTTGCCGATAAAACCGGCGGCGAATACATCCACCGGTGCAGTGTAAAGGGTCTCGGCATCGCCGCTTTGTACGATCTTGCCCTGATTCATCAGGAAGATGCGGTCGGACATGGTCAGTGCTTCTTCCTGGTCATGGGTCACGAAAATCGTGGTCAGCCCCAGTTCCCGCTGGATCTGGCGGATCTGCTCGCGCAGGTGCTTGCGAATCCGTGCATCCAGCGCCGACAGCGGTTCATCCAGCAGCAACAGGCGCGGGCGAGTCACCAGGGAGCGGGCGAGGGCCACGCGCTGGCACTGGCCGCCGGACATCTGGTGCGGATAACGGCCAGCGAGCTCCTTGAGTTCCACCAATTGCAGCACTTCCTGCACGCGTTTGTGGCTGTCGTCGGCGTTGACCTTTTGCATGCGCAGGCCGAAGGCGACGTTCTGTTCCACGGTCATGTTGGGGAACAGCGCATAGCTCTGGAACACCATGCCGATATGCCGTTTCTGCGGGCTCAGGGGCACGATGTCCTGGCCATCCAGCAGAATTTGGCCACTGTCCACCGAGGTGAGGCCGGCGATGCAGCGCAGCAAGGTCGACTTGCCGCAACCGGACGGGCCGAGCAGGGTGACGAATTCGCCCTTGGCGATCTCGCAATTGATATCACTGAACACCGGGGTGCCGGCGTAGCCTTTTTGCAGGTGTTGGACGCTGACGAAGCTCATTGGCTTTTGTCCTTGTTCAAGATATTGGCGGCCCAGGTCAGCACCAGCACAAAGAAGAAGTAGGAAATGACGATGGCACTGGTGAAGTGGCCGCTCGTGTTGCGCATGTTGTTGAGGTACACCTGCAGGGTTTCGTAGCGGGTGCCCACCAGGATATTGGCGAACACGAACTCGCCGAACAGGAACGAGAACGACAGCAGCAGCGCCACCATCAGGCCTTTGCGCAGGTTCGGCAGCACCACCAGGATCGCCGCCTGCCAGGTGCTGGCGCCGAGTAGCTGCGAGGCGTCCATCAGGTCACGCAGGTTGATCGCTTGCAGGTTGTTGGTGATCGCGCGGTACATGAACGGCAGCGCCACGGTGAAGTAGCAGCCGATCAGGATCCACGGTGTGCCCACCATCGCCAGCGGCCCGGAGCCGTAGAGTTGCAGCAAGCCCACCGAGGACACCACCGGCGGCACCGCGAAGGGCAGCAGGATGAGGATGTTCATCAGCGCGTCGAGTCGGGGGAAGTGGTAATGCACCACGAACAGCAGCGGCAGAATCAGCACCACCGACAGGACCAACGCGCCCACACATACCAGCAGCGACTGACCGAAAGCGGCCAAAAAGCGCGGGTCGCTCCACAGTTGCACGTACCATTTCAGCGTGAAGCCGGAGGGCAGGATGGTCGCCGACCAACTGCTGGCAATCGAGTAGACAAAGGTGCCCACCAGCGGCAACACCAGGATCGCAAACAACAGGTACACCACTACGCGATGGTAGAGGGCGGCCGAGCCGGCTTCAGCGCGAGACATGGTAGCTCCTCTTGAGCAGCAGTTGATGGACCACGGTGACCACGGTCATCAGCGCCACCAGCACCACGGCCAGGGCACTGGCCATGTTCGGGTCCAGGGAGATGTCGCCGGAGACCATCGCCGCGATGCGGATTGGCAATACGTTGAAGTTGCCGGTGGTCAGCGCGTACACCGTGGCATAGGCGCCAAGGGCGTTGGCCAGCAGGATCACGAAGGTGCCGAGCAGTGCCGGGGTGAGCACCGGCAGACCGATGTGCCGCCAGAACTGCCAGCTGCTGGCGCCAAGCAGGGAGGCCGATTCGCGCCAGTCTTCGCGCAACGCATCAAAGGCCGGGTAGAGCAGCAGCACGCCCAGTGGAATCTGGAAGTAGGTGTAAAGAATGATCAGGCCAGTCTTGGAGTACAGGTTGAAGTCCTGAATGATTCCGGCCTGCTTGAGCATGATAGTGATGCTGCCGTTGAAGCCCAGCAGGATGATGAAGGCGAAGGCCAGTGGCACACCGGCAAAGTTGCTGGTCATGTTGGCGAAGGCGGTGACGAAATTGCGCAACCGCCCATCGACGCGGCGTAACGAATAGCTACCGAGCACTGAGATGAGGATGCCGAACACGCTGGAGTAGAAGCTGATCTCCAGGCTGTACTGGATGGCCTGCAGGTAGAACTTCGAACTGAAGATCTTGGTGAAGTTGGCCAGGCCCCAGCCGAACTCTTCCGATTGCAGGCTGTTGATCATTACCCACACCAGCGGGGCGATTTCAAACACGATAAAGAACAGCGCAAAGGGCACTAGGCACAGGATCGCCAGCCATTTGCTACGGGTCATGGCGTTCACTTCAACAGCTCCCGGCATACAGGTTTGTCATGGGGCACACCCAGCAGCTCGCAGACGGTGCCGCACAGGTCGGTTTGCTTAGGGCTGGCAGCGGGGTCGAAGTTAAACGCCGAACCCAGCACGAACAGCGGTACTTCGCGTTCTTCCGGCAATAGGCCGTTGTGCGAGCGATCGTTGTTCATTCCGTGGTCGGCGGTCACCAGCACCTGGTAGCCGGCGTCGAGCCAGCCTTGCAGGTAGTCGGCAAGGATGATGTCGGCCGAGCGCGCGCTGTTGCGGTATTGCGCGGTGTCCAGGCCATGCTTGTGGCCAGCGTCGTCAATGTTCATTGGGTGCACCAGCAGGAAATTCGGCGCGTGTTTGTGGCGCAGGCTCTCGGCGTCGGCAAACAGGTGCGAGTCCGGGTAGTGGTCATTCCAGTAGAAATGCCCGTGCTGGATCGCCAGCGCCTTGTCGTCGGTATGACGGTCACGCGCGGCAATAAAGGGTGTGCGGTTATACAACTCGCTGACCCAGTGGTAAGCCGCCGCCGCTGTGGTGAGACCTGCGTCGGTGGCGTAATGGAAAATGCTGCGCTGGTTGGACAGGCGCGAGACATGGTTGTGGACGATGCCGCTGTCGATCGGTGGCACGCCGGTGAGGATGCATTCATACAAGGGCCGGGACAGGGCCGGCAGTTCGCAGTCCAGTTTGTAAAGCGCTGCGCGTCCTGCGCCGATATAGGCCTGCAGATGCCCCATGGCATGGCGGGCAACCTCGTAGTTCAGGCCGTCGAGCACCACAAGGATGACGTTGTGCTTCATAGGGGCTGGGGCTCCGCAACGGATTAGACTTGGTTCGGTGTTCTGGGGGGAACTGAGTGAAAAATGTGGGAGCGGGCCTGTGTGGGAGCTGGCTTGCCTGCGATAGCATCACCTCGGATCACATGAAACACCGAGTCGTCTGCATCGCGGGCAAGCCCGGCTCCCACACAAGCCAGCGCCTACACTGACCGTGTTTACAGCTCAGGCCTTACTGCATATTGATAATGACTTCTTCCTGCCACTTCTGCGGCAGTGCCTTGGAGGTCTTCTCCCAAGCGTCGGCATCTTTGATCGGCGTGACTTTCTTGTACTGCTCGTTCGGCAGCAGCTTGGCCTGTACATCGGCCGGCAGGGTCAGGTGCTCGGCACGGATAGGCCGAGCGTTGCCGCGCGCCAGGTTGGTCTGGCCGGCGTCGCTGAAGATGTACTCGCGGGTCAGCTTGGCGGCGTTCGGGTGCTTGGCGTATTTGTTGATGATGGTGGTGTAGCCGGAAATCACCGAGCCGTCCGAGGGGATCAGCACCACGTAGTCATCCGGGTTGGCCATCTTGGCTTTGTAGCTCAGGCCGTTGAAGTCCCAAACCACGCCCACTTCGACTTCGCCTTTTTCCATGGTGGCGATGGTCGGGTTGGCCAGCGACAGGCGGCCTTGCTTGGCGATCTCGGCAAACATCAGCAGCGCAGGCTGGATGTTCTTCTCGTCGCCACCGTTGGCCAAGGCTGCAGCCAGCACGCCGTTGGCGGCTTGGGCGGCGGTGCTCACGTCACCGATGGAGACTTTGTATTTGCCGGTCTTAAGATCAGCCCAGCTTTTCGGGGCTTCGGAGCCGTGCAGCAGTTTTTTGTTGACGATAAAGGCGATGGTGCCGGTGTAGGCCAGTGCCCAGTTGCCGTCTTTATCTTTTGCCCAATCCGGCACTTGTGCCCAAGTGGTCGGTTTGTACGGCTGGGCCACGCCCTGTTTCACCGCGATCGGGCCGAAGGCGGCGCCGACGTCACCGATATCGGCGCTGGCGTTGTCTTTCTCGGCGGCGAACTTGGCGATTTCCTGGGCCGAGCTCATGTCAGTGTCGATGTGCTTGAGGCCGTAGGTCTTGGCCAGGTCTTCCCAGGTGCCTTTCCAGTTGGCCCAGTCATCGGGCATGCCGACGCTGTTGATGGCGCCTTCCGCTTTCGCGGCGGCTTCCAGAGTTTTCAAATCGGTGTCAGCGGCCATGGCGGCGGTGCACATGGCAATGGTCGAGCCTAACAGTGATGCCAGGAAAAGCTTTTTCATCCGAAGCTCCTTTGGGCGTTTTCAACGCGGCGTTTTTATGAACGTGTGCGGGGGGCGTTTCATCACTGATTTCTTGGGGCGCGTTGCGCCTGAAAGCCGGCCAGGCAAGGCGCAGTCCGCAGGTAAGGGGCGTTTCCTTGCCAAGGACTGCAACACAGCATGGCTGGCTTTCAGGCACAACCCGAAGGGCCCGGCGCGCCCCAAGAAATCAGTGATGAATCGCCCCGTTTGGTCTAGGTCAGAGCAATACCTGAGCCAATCTAGGCTCGCTGGATGACAGTTTCATGTCGATGTCGTTTTTAAATCGCTTATGTCGCTCATTCCAGACTCAGCGTAGACCATGCTCAAGTACCCGCAGGCCCTGGACTTGGCCGATGTATTGCAGGGTATGGAGGCGGGTGTGGACAGGGACTGTCATCTGTCGGTCATCTGTTATGCCTAGGCTAGCAAGCAACAGCAGACGCCCGAATACAGCGCGGTTTGTGCACCTGAACGGTGCTGGTCTAGTCCAGATAGGTAACGTTAATGCGTGATGAGGCAATCAAGGCGGTGACATCCATCGGCCTGGCGCTGCAAGAGCAGATCGACCATGGCTTGTTGCCGCCTGCCAGTAAGTTGCCCGCCGAGCGCAAGCTCAGCGAGTTGTTTGGTACCACGCGCATTACCGTGCGGGAAGCCTTGTTACAGCTGGAAGCCCAAGGGCAGATTTATCGCGAAGAGCGCCGTGGCTGGTTTGTTTCGCCGCCACGCCTGGCCTATAACCTGATGCAGCGCAGCCACTTTCACGCGATGGTCAGCGACCAGGGGCGGGTGGCGTCTACGGAGGTGATTTCGGCGCGGCTGCAACCGGCGTCGGCGGCGGTGTGTGCCTGGCTGCAGTTGCCGGCATTGTCGAGTGTGATCCAGATCTGCCGGGGCCGGCGGATTGATGGGCGCTTGGTGTTGTATGTGGAGCACTACCTGAACCCGCAGTATTTTCCAGGGATTCTGGCGTGTGATTTGAATCAGTCGATGACCGAGCTGTATGCGCGCAAGTACGACCTGCATTACGGGCGCGTGCGTTTTGAGATTGTGCCGACGTCACTGCCGGTGGAGGCCGCCGCCGCGTTGCGCGTGTCGGTGGGCAGCCCAGGCCTGCGCATTGCCCGGGTCAATTATGACCAGCACCAGCGTTTGATCGACTGCGACCTGGAGTTTTGGCGGCATGATGCGATTCATGTGGGGGTGGATGTGGTGTGACGCTGCGGGGGCGGGCTTGTTGTGGCGAGCAGGCTTGCCCTGCGTTGGGCTGCGCAGCAGCCCCAAAACCTTCGAAGGTGATTTGTCTGAAAGAACGCGGCGGTCTTATTGGGGCTGCTGCGCAGCCCAACGCGGGGCAAGCCCGCTCGCCACAGCAAGCCTGTTTGTCACAAGAACTCTGAGTCAGGCATCAGTGTTTTGAGCACCTGATCCACATTGCTTTCCAACTCCGCCACCGGGTCCGCACTGTCGACGTTCAACACCAATAACTGCGCACCGGATGCCGTCACCGCCGCTTTCACCGCTTCACTCGGCTGGCGGTGATGCAGCACCACGGCCACGTCGCTGCCCTTCAAGCTGGCGGTTAACGCCTGTAACGCCTCAGGCGTCCAATCGGCATCCGGCCGTGCATCGGTGCTGACCACTTCCAGGTTCAAGCTGCTGACCAGATACGCAAAGTGATCGCTCAGGCTGACCACGCTCAGGTTGTCCGCCTGGGCCAGTCGCGCTTCGCTGTCGGCGTTGAGTTTGAGCAGGCGCTGTTTGAGGGCTGCGAGGTTGGCGTCGATCTTTGGTTTGGCGCTGGGCGCCAGGCGGCTCAGGTCGGCGGCCATCACATCGGCCATGCGCCCCATGTTGTTGCTCGACTGCCACGGCTGGCTGTTCAGTCCATCGGTGCTGCCCGGCTGCACGGCGATACCCGGCAAGCCGCCGTCCACCGGGCGTGCGGCGTCAACTTCGATGATGCGGATATTGCTGCGCCGCGCCACCGGGTACAGCGGGTCATCCGCCCACAGCGATCGCAGGCCGATGGTGGCGTCGGCGTCCTGGGCCAGGCTGTTCAACGCCTGCGCGCCACGGCCGGTGAAGTAGGACACCTGCCGCGAGCCGGGCAGGTTGGGCGGCGCGGCGCGCTCAAGCTTCACGTCGGTGCCTTTGAGCAGCACCTCGGCCAAGCCGTACGTGATGGGCAGCGAGGCCAGAACCTTGACCGGCTTCTTGGCCTTGGTCAGGGCGGCATGGCCGAGGCCTTGGTTGACTTTGAACTCGTTGGGATTAAAACCGTCGACGGCGGCCAGCGCCGAGGTGCTGAGCAAACAGGCGATGGCCAAGGCCAGTGGGCGAAAGACAGGGCGCATTATCCAAGATTCCCTTTGAGGCTGGGCACGGTGCCGCGCGCGATGGCGGCGAAGGCGAAGGCGATACCGGCCACCAGAATGATCGCGGCACCGGACGGGATAGGCAGGTCGAAGATGATCGGCAGCAGGATGCCGCACAGCGTACTCACCGTGGCGATCACCACCGAGATCCAGAAAAAGCCTTTGAGCGACTGGCTCAGCAGGCGAGCGGCGGCTGCCGGAATCACCAGCAGCGCGCCAACCAGAATCGCGCCGATCACCTTGACCGCCGCCACGGTGATCAACGTCACCAGGATCACAAACAAATAATCCAGGGTCTTCACGGCCACACCGCGCACGGCGGCCAGTTGCGGGTTGAAACTGGCGAGCATGATGCGGTTGTAAAGCGGCAGCGCCAGGGCCATCACCAGTGAGCCAACCACGGCCAGTACCAGCAAATCGTTGCCGTTGACCGTCAATACCGACCCAAACAGCACGTTCTCGAGGATGTGCACGTTGATCTTGCCCGCCAGGATCAGCAGCAGGCTCGCGCCCAACGCCAGGGACACCGAGAGGAACACGCCGATCAAGGTGTCCGGCGCCAGGCCGGTGCGGTTGCGCAGGTAGTTGAGCAGGATGCCGAACAACAGGCAGTAACCGAACAGCGCACCATACGGCCCGGTGTAGGGTTCACCCAACAGAATGCCCACGGCCACGCCGGTCAGTGCGGCATGCCCGACCGCTTCGGAGAAAAACGCGAAGCGCTTGACCACCACCAGCGTGCCCAGGCCGCCCAGTACCGGGCCGATCAGCAAACCGGCGAGCAAGGCATTGACCACAAACCCATAGGCCAGCGCTTCCGGCAGATAGCCGGAAGAGGCCCAGCCCTGGACCATCAAACGAAACGCTTCATAACTCATTGCGCCGGGCTCCGAGGGTGAGTGGAGAACAGGGTCAACAGGCGATCCGGGGTCAGCGCCTCTTTGGGCGTGGCGTCGAACAGCACGCGGCGGTTCAGGCCGGTAACGCGGTCGGCCAGGCGGCCCACGGCTTCCAGGTCGTGTTCGATCCACAGCACGGTGATCCCGGCCAGGCGCCAGTCATTGATCAGCCGTTCGAAAACCTGGATGCCGGCTTCATCGAGGGCCGACATCGGTTCATCCAGCACCAGCAGGTGCGGTGCCGGGATCAGGCCCTGGGCCAGCAACACGCGCTGACGCTCACCGCCGGACAACGCACCCATGCGGCGTTTACGTTTGTCCTGCATGCCCACCCGTTCCAGCGCCTCGCCAATTGCCCCGGCGTAATGCTTGGACAAACCAAGAAACGCCGGGCGCCGCTGACACATGGCCGCCATGAAGTCGTCGACAGTCATCGGCAAGCCCCGGTCGAACTCCAACGCCTGCGGTACATAGCCGACGGTGCCGGGTGTGGTCGGCCACTCCAGGCGCAACTGCCCTTGGTGTGGCGTTTGCCCCAGCAGGGTCTTGATCAGCGAGCTTTTACCGCCGCCATTCGGGCCGACCAATGCGTGGATGCTGCCCGGCTGGACCTGGAAGCTCACGCCATCGAGGATCACGGTGCGGCCCAAGGTCAGCGAGACCTTATCGAAGTCGAGGGTCGGGCCAATGCTGGCCACCTTCAGGTGCTCTGCCGCCGTCATGCCCCCGACTCCTGAATCGCCCGCACCACAGTGTTGAGGTTGCCGGTCATTTCCACTTCGTACTTTTCAGGCGTGTATTCGCCGTAGGAGATATGCGACAGCGGGTACAGCTTCACCCCGGATTCACGCTGGATGGTCTCGACGTAGGTGGATGGGAAATCCATCTCCGAGAAGATCACCTTCACGTCCAGGGCGCGCAGTTCGTCGATGGTCTTTTTCAGCTGGCTGGGGCTCGGTTCGATGCCGTGGGCCGGCTCGACCACGGCGGTGACTTCCAGGCCGAACTCGCGCAGCAGGTAGTCATAGGCCGCGTGCACAGTGGCTACGCGCAGATCCGGGTTGGGCGCGCTGGTCAGCTTGGCCAGGGCGTCGGCGCGCATCTGGCGCAGGCGCTTTCCGTAGGCGCGGGCGTTCTGGGTGTAGGTCTTGGCGTTGTCCGGGTCAAGTTTGCCCAGCTCTCGGGCGATGTTGTTGACCTGGGCAATCGAGGCGCTGATCGACAGGAAGGTGTGCGGGTTGACCACTTTGCCCGCACCGCGCGCGGCATTGCCGGTGGCGGCCAGCAGCGGCACGTTGGCATTGGCCTCGATCACCGGGATGCCCGGGCGCTCGCTGGTGGCGATCATGCGGTCGGCGAAATCGTCATGGCCGACGCCGTTGAGCACGATCACGTCCAGCGTGCCGATGCGCTTGATGTCATCGGCGCGCGGCTCGTAGGCGTGCGGGTTGAAACCGGCCGGAATCAACGGCACCACCTCGGCCTTGTCGCCGACGACATTGGTGACGTAGCTGTAATAAGGGTGCAGGGTGATGCCGATGCGCAGGCGTTTGGCTGCCTCGGCGTTCGCCAAAGGTGCCAGCATCAAACTGAACAGGCTGACCAGCAACAGGCGCAACAGGGGAGATGAAATAGACATGGGCAATCGGTCTTCTCGGTCAGTGACGGTGCTGGCGCGTAACGCCGGCATCGAATTGCGCGACCACCTGTTGCCAGCCGGCAGCGATCAGCGCCTGGTCAGTGAGGTCGGAAGGGGCGGCGAGGTTGGCTTGGCGGTTGAGCCAGATATCCGGCTCGGCGCCGTGCACGCGCATCAGCAGCGAGCCGCTGGCACTGGGCGTCTGGCTTAGACCTACATAGGCCGACGGCGCCAGCAACTGCCAGCGATGGTCGCCACGGCTGACCGAACTGGCGTCCTGGGCAAACGGCGCAAACCCTTCTTCGGCCAGTTGCTCAGGCGTCGGCAGCGCGCTTTGCTCCTGTTGCAGCAGTTGGATCTCATCCAGGGTCACCCGCAGGTCGGCGTAGATGCCTTGCTCGGCGGCGCTGAGGTCGCGGCGCGCATCCAACTGGTGGCTGGGCAGCGCCACAACTTCCTGGGTTTCACCGTGCAGGGCAATCACCGAGCCTGCCACCGCGAGGATGATCAGGCACAGCAGTAGCACGTAGAGGGTTTCGTGGCCGGCACCGGCCGGGCGGACTACCTGTGTGGTACTCATTGAGGTTGGATATCCGCTTGGTCGATTTCCACGACGTGGCCGGGGCCTGCATCAAACAGCACATAGAACTCGGCCGCAGGCTTCTTGAAGGTCAGGGTCGAGTCCTGGCCGAGTTTGCCGGGCAGCAGGATGGTTTCGTCGTAGCCGATCACGTCCAGGGTCACACCCGGGGCGCCGCTGCCGTCGGAGAAACCGCCGGTGCACTGGATCTGCTCGCCGGGGATCTCTTTGCATTCGCACATCGGGTTGTGGGCCAGGGCCACGGTACTGAAACCGGCGCCGAGCAACAGTGCGGCGCAGGCGCGGGTCAGGCGCTTGAAAGTCATGGTTTAACTCCTTGCTTGTTCAGCCAGGCAATGGTGGCAGGCGAGGCCTGGCTCAGCGGGATGGAACCCTGATGCATCGTGCCGTCCCAGCCTTCCATGGTGACCCACAGTTCGGCGTCGGCCGGCGTGCGTTCCGGCACCGGCAAGGCGGCGCCCATGCGGTACGGCGTACCAAAGAAGATCACCCCGGCGGCGCGCAGGCTGCGCGGTTTGCCGATGCGCAGGTAGGTGGCCTTGACCTGCTCGGCGCAGGTGTCGCACAGGGCGGCGTTGAAGAATTTCATCGGGCCGGCCGGGTCCGGGCTTGGGCCTTCATTGCGAAACTCGGCGAGCTTCAGGCTCCAGGGCCCGACCTGCACGTCCCCGACCACCCGCTCACCAATGCCGCTGTCGCCGCGAAACAACGCGGCATCGGCAAAGTATTTGGGCATGAACCCCAGCGGCACCAGCAACAGCAGGATGTTGATGTGGAACCGCCATTTCAGCCAAAAGGCGCGCAGCGGCGAAGGGGGCGTAGCGCGAGCGACCTTGCTCATGAGTGGGCCTGCGAGGTTTCAGCGTGCATGGCTGGGATGGAAGCCGGCGCACGTTGCGTCTTGGCTTCGCGCTTGAGGGCGTTGAGGGTGGCCAGGGCGGTGCGCTTGGTCCAGATCAGCAGGCCGCTCAACACCATCATGCTCAGCACCAGGCCGAAGAATGCCCAGATCAGCTTGATCCACAGCCCGCCAAAGTCGCCGGTGTGCAGTGGGCGCATGGATTCGGTGACGAACTCCAGCGTCGAGCGGTCGGACAGCAAGTGCGACACCGCAATCTCGCCGCTGTATGGGTTGAGCTGGGCGGTCTGGAACATCAGCGGGTACCAGCCGCGCCCGCCAATCTGCAGGTGGCTGTAGGCATTGAGCGGCAGGAACACGAACGTGGCGTCCAGCCCGGGAATGCGTTGGGTGGCAATCTTGATGGCGTCGTCCAGCGGGATCATCGGTGCCGGCACGCCGGGCGCAGACGTCGGCACCTTCTCGCGGGCAATCACCGGCACGATCGGTTCGCTGGAGATGGAAATCTGGTTGTCCCCCAGGATCGCCTGGATCAGGAACCAGGTGCCGGTGATGGAAATCACCGCAATAAACCAGATCGACCAGATACCGCTCAGGCGGTGGAAATCGCCCCAGAAGATCCGCGCGCCGTGGCGGATGCGCAGCGTAGGGCGCAGAAAGCCCTTCCAGAAGCGCTTGTAGACCACCAGCCCGGTGACCAGCGACGCCAGCAACGGCAGGCCGAGCGCCGAGACCAGGTACCAGCCCCAGCTGAAGCCATTGGTGAACGGCACCAGCCACCAGCCGTGCAGGGCGCGGGTAAATTGCTTGAAGTTGAACGACGGGCTGATGCCCTGGATCGCGCCGGTGAACGGGTTGACGTAGACCTCCACGGAGCGCCCGTCGGGGTAGCTGAGGTCGACACTGAGGGCAAAGTGCGATTCATCCGGACGCACGATGGACTGCACGATTGCCTGGGGTTCGTCGCGCTTGATGGCCGCGATCACCTGGTCAAAGCTCAGCAGTTCGGCGTCATCCGATGGTTTGCTGGCGCGGATGTCCGGGTTGGCCAGCCAGACGATTTCCTGGCTGACCACCGCCAGGGTGCCGGTGACGCAGACAATCAGCACAAAGAACCAGATGGGCAATGCCAGCCAGCTATGCACGAGAAACCAGAGTTTGGAGCGCGACTTCTTCGACATGTGAATGAGGATCTTGATCGGAGGGGCGAAAGAGGCCCGGAAAAGGCCGGTCGTAGCTTTTGCTGACGCGACGGGCTGTATCTAAGTTAAGACGGATGAGAATCAGAAATCCCTAAGCCAGATATGAAAGAAAATGTTTCAGGTTCACATTCGCAGTGCTTTGAGGTGCAGATCGAACACGAAACATGTTCCAAGCCATCACCCTGGCGCCATTGATGAGGCGGGGTGGCTGCGTAGGATGGGTGTATGCCGTTGAGCCAGCCCCAAGAACGTGAGCCCTAAGAAAAATGACTGCCAGAACCCTCTACGACAAACACATCGATTCCCACACGGTGTGCCCCTTGGATGACCAGGGCCATGTGCTGCTTTATATCGACCGTCAGGTGATCAACGAATACACCAGCCCCCAGGCCTTCAGCGGCCTGCGCGAGGCTGGGCGCAAGGTGTGGCGCCCCGGCACGGCATTGGCGGTGGTCGACCATGTAAACCCCACCACGCCCAAGCGCATCGCGGCGATGCCGGATGCGGGCGGGGCGCGGCAGGTGTCGTATCTGGCGCAAAACTGCCGCGACTTCGGCATTGAGCTGCTGGATATCCTCGACAAGCGCCAAGGCATCGAACACGTGATCGCCCCGGAGCAGGGTTTCATCCTGCCGGGCATGGTGATCGCCGCCGGTGACAGCCACACCACCACCTACGGCGCCCTCGGCGCGTTCGGGTTTGGCATCGGCACCTCGGAAATCGAGCACCTGCTGGCTTCGCAGACGCTGGTCTACAAGCGCCTGAAAGGCCTGCGCGTGACGGTCACAGGGGCGCTGGCGCCAGGCCTGACCTCCAAAGACGTGATCATGGCGCTGATCGGCAAGATCGGTGCGTCCGGTACCACCGGTTACGCCATCGAATTTCGCGGTTCCACCATTGATTCGCTGAGCGTCGAAGCGCGCATGACCATCTGCAACATGGCGGTGGAAGCCGGTGCGCGTGGCGCCTTCATGGCGCCGGACGAAAAAGTCTTCGCCTACCTCAAGGGCAAGCCCCGCGCGCCGCAGGGCGAGCTGTGGGAACAGGCACTGGTGGGCTGGCGCCAACTGCATTCGGACGCAGGCGCTGTGTTCGACCGCGAAGTGTATCTGGATGCCAACACCCTGGAGCCGATGGTCACCTGGGGCACCAGCCCCGACCAAGCCGCGCCTATCGGCGCTCGGGTGCCCGACCCGCAGGACGTCAGCGACCTGATCCTGCGCCAGGACATGCGTCGGGCCCTCAACTACATGGGCCTGGAAGCCGGCATGCCGCTCAGCGATATCGTCATCAGCCATGCGTTTATCGGCTCCTGCACCAACGCCCGCATCGAAGATCTGCGCGACGCCGCCAGCGTGGTGCGCGGTAAACACGTGGCCGACCACGTGCGGGCGATGATCGTGCCCGGCTCCACCGAGGTGCGCGACCAGGCCGAGGCCGAAGGGCTGGCGGCGATCTTTATCGACGCCGGTTTCGAATGGCGCCAGTCCGGCTGCTCGATGTGCCTGGCGATGAACGACGATGTGCTCGCCGCCGGCGACCGCTGCGCCTCCAGCACCAACCGTAACTTCGAAGGCCGCCAGGGCGCGGGTGCACGCACGCACCTGATGAGCCCGGCGATGGTCGCCGCCGCCGCGATCACGGGCCGCCTCACCGATATTCGCCACTTTGGAGACCGTGTATGAGCCTGCAACCGTTCACTCTGGTCACCGGCAAAGCCGCGCCGATGCTGGCGGCGAATATCGACACCGACGTGATCATGCCCAAGCAGTTTCTCAAGGGCATCGACCGCAGCGGTCTGGACCGTGGGCTGTTCTTCGACCTGCGATTTCTAGCGTCCGGCCAGCCCAACCCAGCGTTCGTGCTGAACCAGCCGGCCTGGCAGGGTGCGAGCTTCATGGTGGTTGGGCCGAACTTCGGCTGTGGCTCCAGTCGCGAACACGCGGTGTGGGGCTTGAAACAAATGGGCATCCGCGCGCTGATCGGCAGCAGCTTTGCCGGGATTTTCTATGACAACTGCCAGCGTAACGGGGTGTTGTTGATTACCTTGGACGAGGCGATATTGCAGAAACTCGGGCAGACCGTCAGCCAGGCTGCCCAGGCGCAGATCAGCGTAGACCTTGAGGCACAGCAGATTCGGCTGGCCGATGGCCAGGTCATCCCGTTCCAGCTCGATACCTTGCGCAAAACCGCGCTGTTGCTCGGCCTGGACGCGATTGGCAGCACCTTGCAGCGCAGTGAGCAAATCAAAGCGTTTGAGCGCAGGCATTTGGCTGCCTACCCTTGGCTAAGTTGAGAATTACGTAGTTATATACGTAGAAAGAACGCCCTCTATTTAATAAGAGGGCGTTTTGTTGTGTTATTTACTTTTCAAATAGTCGGCGTTAAAAGCGGGTTTCCTCACTCATTGCTGGGGCCGTGGCGTGCGAAAGGATTAATTCCGGGAAACGTAAAGGGTTATTGGGTTGACACGTTGTAGATCATCGGCTTAAGTGAGGGCTGACTTGGAAAGTCAGCACATTATAAGAAAAGGAAGTTGATGCTATGACCGATGAATTAGTGAGTTGTTACACCTCTCTGGTGCCGGTGATCACGCTGATAACCTGATCGGCAGCGCTCGCCTGTAAACGATTGTCTTTATTGCGGATATTAATGCCTTTCCGGTCATGGAACGGCACGCATTGATATGTCCTTAATATAAGTTGAAAAACAGAGAGTACCTACTCATGTCGATTTTTGATCAAGCAACGTACCGCTCGGTACAATGGCAAGACTGGCGCTGGCAGCAAAAGAATGCCCTGCGCGATGAACCTGCACTGCGCAATGCGTGCGGTGGTTGGAGTGAAGAAATAACAGCGCATATCGAGCACAACTTGCAAGACCGCAAGATGCAGATCACGCCTTATTATATTGATTTGATCAAGCGCTCACTCACTGGCGGCCCGATAACCGACCACCCGTTATGGCGCCAAGTGGTGCCGTATTGGAGTGAGCAGGTCGCGGGCGATTACGACGGCACGTCCGAGAACTGGGAGCTCGGGCATGAAATGAAAACGCCGATTTGCCAGCACAAGTACGACAATCGCGTGATTCTGCGCATGACCAACACCTGCAATGCCTATTGCCAGTTTTGCTTCGAGGCACTGCGCACCTTGCAGGTTGGTACCGAGAAAGCCAACGCCAGCACCGACTCCTTCAAGGATTCGGTGGAATACATCCGCAATAACCCGGCGATTGAAGAAGTGATCCTCAGCGGCGGTGACCCGTTGATGCTGGCCGACCGCAAGCTGGAAGAAAACTTGGCGGCGTTGCGTTCAATCAGTGACGACCTGCTGATTCGTATTCATTCACGGGCGTTGAGTTTCAACCCGTTTCGCGTCACCGACGAATTGGTGGCGATGCTCGAGAAGTACAACGTCAACGCGTTTGGTGTGCATGTTTGCCACCCGCTTGAACTGACGGCTGATTTTGCAGCAGCGGTAAAACGTATCCAGAACGTGGTGCCCATTGTATTTTCTAACATGCCACTGTTGCGCGGCGTGAATGACGATGAAGCGACCTTGCATAAACTGTTTATTGATCTTTATCGCCTGGGTGTAAAGCCGTATTACTTGTATCACTTTATGCCGTTCTCACCGGGTGCGTCGGAGTATAAAGCTTCGATCAGCCAAGCCATCGCTATTATGGATCGCCTCAAGCGGCGCGTGTCCAACATTGCCATGCCCGAATATGTACTGCCGCATGCACAGGGTAAGTTCACCGTACCGTTGCTGGATTTTGAAAAGCCTGAAGACTTGCCGCATTTTGAAGTGCGTGACGGGCTGCGTCATTACCGTTTCCGTAACTGGGAAGGGCACTGGTGCAGTTGGCAGGATGCCTGAATTAACTTACGGCAAGAGGCTGTGTCAGTTATGAAGCAAGATGCGATTCTTTTTATTGATGTCGATGACAGTGTTTCGGTGCGTTACAGCTACCGCGAGCCCCACTTTGCTGTCGCGCGTGCACAAGGCCTGGTCTGTTTGACCGCTGGGGTCGCGGGGCGTCATCACCTGCAGCGGCTGCGGGACGACAGTGATGAAGTGTTCCTGCTCGAGTCGTTAACTGAACAGTCGATTCTGGACTTGGTGGGCCGGCTGGATGGGCGCTACCAGATTCGCGCGATTTTCTGCCATGCCGGGCATCCGTCTGCACAGGGCGAAGTCGGCTGCATCGTTGCACACACCTGTAAGCGCCTGGGCCTGGTGTACAGCTGCCCGGAGGCGATTGCCGCGTGCAATAACAAGTACCTGATGCGCCGCATGTTGAAAAAACAGGGGCTGCGTTCGGTGCCATTCGCGCTGTGCAATAACGAGCAGGAACTCCAGGCGGGCGCCGACCGGGTAGGTTATCCGCTGATCGCCAAACCGCCCTTTGGTGGTGCCTCGGCGTTTATCACGAAGTGTTCCAACTGGGCGCAGCTGCGCAGCCATTACGCACATTTCCTGAGCGACCACGGCGCAGCCTCTTATGCTGATTTTTATGGCTACGCGCACAGCTTGCCCGAAGCAGACGGACAGCGGCGCGAATACATTCCAGGGCGCAGTATCCTTCTGGAAGGCTATATCCCCGGCGTTGAAGGCAGCGTGGAATGCGTGGTGATCGGCGAGCGCGTTCATGCGCTGCTGATCAACGAAAAACTGCTGCTGACCGAGCGCAGCGGCACTGTCCTGGAGAACCTGCTGATTTCTCCGCCGACCTCTTTCACGGCGCAGCAGTGCGAGCAGATCCGCGAGTACGCCGCTGCATGTTTGCGCGCAGTCGGGCTGACCAACGCGGTGGTGCATTTCGAATTCCGCATGACCGATGCCGGGCCTGTGGTCATTGAGATCAACCCGCGCGTGGGCGGGCTGTATGTCAACGCGGCGTTGCGTGACCTTGCTGCGATCAACCCGCATCAGCTGTATATGCAGCTGCTGCTGGGCGAGCCGGGCCTCAATGCGCAACTTGAGGCTGGCGCGCACAAGGTCGCCAACGGCGACCAACATTACGCGATGCTGGCGGTTTACCCGGAGCGCAGTGGCTACTTCAAGGGCATCGAGGGCCTGCAGTTCTTGGAGCATCACGCGTCGGTGCTCGAGTACGCGCAACAGGACGCCGGTCACTACATCGACGCCGATATTGAAGAGCACTACCTGCTCAAGTGCTGGGCCAAGGTCGACGATGCCGCCGATGCTCATGCCTTGCATGACGCGATCAGGCAAAACCTGCACGTGATCATCGAGAATAAGGTTTAGCGATATGGACATCCCACAGATTTCCGCGCATTTGCGCGACCATCACTACTGCCACCGCCGCGACTTTCGCGAGTTGATCGCGGTTGAGCCCGGCGAAGAGCAAAGCTTTCGCGCCTACTGGGCAAACCTGGTACGAGACGAGGCGTTCAAGGAATACACCCACCGCGAACGCCGCATTCTGCGCTATCGTTTATTGCCATCGCGGCAATTGCAGATCGACCGGGATGCCGCGTTCAAGTCGCCGGTCACCTACGCCATCAAGTATCGACAGGGAGTGAACCACTTGAGCTATTGCGAGGACGGCTTTATCGAGCACCCGCTGATGCAGAAACTGCTGGCCACCGATCTTGCGGTGATTGCCCCGCATCTTGGCGAGCAGACCTATACGATCGATATCCACCAGTTCCGCGTCCGCGCAGATGCGCAATCGAGCAGCCCGACGACCTCGGGGATTCACCAGGATGGTCTGGATTGGGTGTTCATGCACTTCATTGGCCAGAGCAATACGGTGCCGGTGGTTTCGGAGGTATTTACCACGCAAGCCGAGCAAAGCCGGGTGTTGAACCTGGCGATGGAGCAGTTTCTGGAAACCATCGTGATCAACGACCGAGGGCTCTACCACCGCGCTGGCGATGTACGGCCCCAGGCCGATTCCGCGCCGGCCTGGCGCGACTTGCTGCTGGTGAGCCTGCGCGGCGTGCCGACTGACGAAGAGGCGCTGCCTGCATGAGCCAAGATCCGCAGCTGACCCTGTCGACCCGCAACGCGCGCTTGATCATCTTTGCCCGTGGCGTTTCGGACTTTGGCGCGTTCCTCAATATGGTGGCGCTGTCCACCTACGTTTACTGGCTCAGCCAAAGCGTGGTGTTTGTCAGTATTTTCCTGGCGTGCCGCGTCACCGGCGGGATTGTCGCCAGCTTGTTCGGCATTACGTTTTTTCGGCGCTTTCCAGGGCGTAGCACCCTGGCGGGGCTGGACCTGGCCAGAGCATTGCTGCTGTTGCCGCTGCTGGTGCTGATACCGGCGCATCAGCTCAGCGTGCTGCCCTTTATCGCGTTTGGTATCGGCCTATGCAATTCGCTGTTTGCGATTGGCCTGAACAGCCAGTTGCCGACGTGGGTCGCGCTTGAACAGCGGGTGAGCACCAATGCGTGGATCACGTCGGCGGCGGCCACCGGTGCGGTGTTCGGCAGCCTGCTGTCCGGGTTGCTGATTGCCACGGGAGGATTCGAGGCGGTGTTTGCCGTCAACATCGGCACCTACGTCCTGGCTGCGTGCCTGATCATGCCGTTGCGCGCCTTGTATTCGGTCACCGTTGCCGTGCACCGCGGGCTCTCGGCGGAGTGGCGTGAGCTGACCCAAGGGCTGCGGGGCGCGCCGGTGCTGGCGGCGATGTTGTTGATCAGCATGCTCGACACCCTCGGTAGCGCTGCGCATAACGTCGGCTGGCCGGTGCTGTCGCAGTACATTTCGCCGGACACAGCCAAGACCGTCATGGGGTATCTGCTGGCGGTGTGGGCGTGCGGCAAGTTCGTCGGTGCGCGAATCGCCAGTGCGTTGCTCAAAGGCCGTGGCACCCAAGCCATGGAACGCCTGTTCATGCTGGGCGTGGCGCTGATGTCCAGCGGCTTCATCCTGACCTTCCAGCAAACCGAACTGTGGTTGGCACTGCTGTTGGTGGTGTGGGCGGGGCTGGGCGACGGCGTGTCCGAAGTGGCGTTGATCTCCCGTGCGCAAAGCGAGCCAGACAGCCTGCGCCTGCCGCTGTTCAGCTTATTGACCCTGATCCAGATGGCTGGCTTCGGCGTGGGCATGTTGGTGGTGGGGCCGTTCTACCTGACGTGGACGCCGGCGCAGGTGATTGTGCTGTTTCATGGCCTGCCGCTGACCGCTTTGTTGGTCATGGGTATATGGCTGGGGTACAGCGTTTATCGTCGCAGTGCAGTTTTGCGTTGCGACGGGAGAGGATAGGGACTACTGAAACATCCCACGTAACTACCGGATAAGCTCTACAGATACCGCCTGAAAACCTCTGCAAAGTCCTTCGCCTGATCACACAGTGCGAGGGATTGCAGATGGTTTTTTCCGTTAAAGCCCTAGTTTTTGGGGCTGTCTTTTGATCGCCGCCACCAGCCAAGC
>NZ_JBJGXU010000044.1:0-48175 GCF_045447305.1 Pseudomonas sp. D47
ATACGAAGCCGTTACCGCAGCAACGGATATGTACCCAATCTACCTAAACCCAGGCAAGCCAGCTCCCACAGGCGTAAAGCGCCGCTGTCGAAAATATTATGCAATATGTTGCTAACTGCGCCCGGCCATTGAAACCACCGCTGCACCGCCCCATCTAACTTGCATACTTCCTTATGCAGGTGCCCCATGAGCGACCAGCAAGAATTCCCGGACATCGACCTGAACGATTACGCCGATCCGGAAAACGCTGAACACGAAACATCGTCCAACACCGGCCTGGCCCTGCCCGGGCAAAATCTGCCGGACAAGGTTTACATCATCCCGATCCACAATCGGCCATTCTTCCCGGCGCAAGTGCTGCCGGTGATCGTCAATGAAGAACCGTGGGCCGAGACCCTGGAGCTGGTGAGCAAATCCGACCACCATTCCCTGGCGCTGTTCTTCATGGACACCCCGCCAGAAGATCCACGCCACTTCGACACCTCCAGCCTGCCGCTGTACGGCACGCTGGTGAAGGTGCACCACGCCAGCCGCGAGAACGGCAAGCTGCAATTTGTCGCCCAAGGCCTGACCCGTGTGCGCATCAAGACCTGGCTCAAGCACCACCGCCCACCGTACCTGGTGGAGGTCGAATACCCGCACCAGCCGACCGAGCCGACCGACGAGGTCAAGGCCTACGGCATGGCGCTGATCAATGCGATCAAGGAACTGCTGCCGCTCAACCCGCTGTACAGCGAAGAGTTGAAGAACTACCTCAACCGCTTCAGCCCCAACGACCCGTCGCCGCTTACCGACTTCGCCGCCGCGCTGACCTCGGCCACCGGTAACGAGTTGCAGGAAGTGCTGGACTGCGTGCCCATGCTCAAGCGCATGGAAAAAGTGCTGCCGATGCTGCGCAAGGAAGTCGAAGTCGCGCGCCTGCAAAAGGAAATCTCTGCCGAGGTGAACCGCAAGATCGGCGAGCACCAGCGCGAGTTCTTCCTCAAGGAACAGCTCAAGGTCATCCAGCAAGAGCTGGGCCTGACCAAGGACGACCGCAGCGCAGACGTCGAGCAGTTCGAACAACGCCTGGTGGGCAAAGTGCTGCCGACCCAGGCGCAAAAGCGCATCAGCGAAGAAATGAACAAACTGTCGATCCTGGAAACGGGTTCGCCGGAATACGCCGTAACCCGCAACTACTTGGACTGGGCCACCTCAGTGCCGTGGGGCGTGTATGGCGAAGACAAGCTCGACCTGAAACACGCGAGCAAGGTGCTGGATAAACACCATGCGGGCCTGGATGACATTAAGAGCCGCATCCTCGAGTTCCTCGCGGTGGGCGCCTATAAAGGCGAAGTCGCCGGCTCCATCGTGTTGCTGGTAGGCCCGCCGGGCGTGGGCAAGACCAGCGTCGGTAAATCCATCGCCGAGTCCCTGGGCCGGCCGTTCTACCGCTTCAGCGTCGGCGGCATGCGCGACGAGGCCGAGATCAAGGGCCATCGCCGTACCTACATCGGCGCCCTGCCGGGCAAGCTGGTGCAGGCGCTCAAAGATGTGGAAGTGATGAACCCGGTGATCATGCTCGACGAGATCGACAAGATGGGCCAGAGCTACCAGGGCGACCCGGCGTCGGCGCTGCTGGAGACCCTCGACCCGGAACAGAACGTCGAATTCCTCGACCACTACCTGGACCTGCGCCTGGACCTGTCCAAAGTGCTGTTCGTATGCACGGCGAACACCTTGGACTCAATCCCCGGCCCGCTGCTCGACCGGATGGAAGTGATTCGCCTGTCGGGCTACATCACTGAAGAAAAAGTTGCCATCGCCAAGCGCCACCTATGGCCCAAACAGCTGGAAAAAGCCGGCGTGTCGAAAAAGAGCCTGAGCATCAGCGACGGCGCCCTGCGCGCGTTGATTGACGGCTATGCACGCGAAGCCGGGGTGCGCCAGCTGGAGAAACAGCTGGGCAAACTGGTGCGTAAAGCCGTGGTCAAGCTACTGGATGAGCCGGACTCGGTGATCAAGATCGGCAACAAAGACCTGGAAAGCTCCTTGGGCATGCCGGTGTTCCGCAATGAACAAGTGTTGTCCGGCACTGGCGTGATCACAGGCCTGGCCTGGACCAGCATGGGCGGCGCGACCTTGCCGATCGAGGCGACGCGCATCCATACGCTCAATCGCGGCTTCAAGCTCACCGGGCAGTTGGGTGAGGTGATGAAGGAGTCCGCCGAGATTGCCTACAGCTACATCAGTTCGAACCTGAAGTCATTTGGCGGTGACCCGAAGTTCTTCGACGAAGCCTTCGTGCACTTGCACGTGCCGGAAGGTGCCACACCGAAAGACGGCCCGAGCGCGGGCGTGACCATGGCCAGTGCGCTGCTGTCGCTGGCGCGTAACCAGCCGCCGAAAAAAGGCGTGGCCATGACCGGCGAGCTGACGCTGACAGGGCATGTACTGCCGATTGGCGGGGTGCGTGAGAAGGTCATCGCGGCGCGGCGCCAGAAGATTCATGAGCTGATCTTGCCGGAGCCGAACCGCGGTAGTTTTGAAGAACTGCCGGAGTACCTGAAAGAAGGCATGACCGTGCACTTTGCCAAGCGCTTTGCGGATGTGGCGAAGGTGCTTTTCTGATCGATCGTTCCCACGCTCTGCGTGGGAATGCCTCTCTGGGCGCTCTGCGTCCGCTCTTGGGACGCGGAACGTCCCGGGCTGCATTCCCACGCAGAGCGTGGGAACAATCAAATCCCCTGCTGTCACACCTTGTCTCATCTTCGGTTATGCTCGCCCTTCGTCGCCAAACAACGGAGCCCCTATGACCGCTGCCCGCCTGCTTCTCCCCTTGAGCCTTACCCTGCTGGCCGCGTGCGCCAGCGCACCGAAGCAAAACGTCACAGTGGAAAACCAGAGCGCCTGCCCGCTCCAGCTTAAAACAGGGCAAAACCTGACCCTCACCTTGCCAAGTAACCCCACCACCGGCTACCGCTGGGCCATCCAGGATTCCGCCGGCGGCGTGCTGCGCGCGCTCAGCCCTGAGGTTTACAGCAGCACAGAATCCGGTGTGATCGGTGGCGGTGGCCAGTCGACCTGGCGCTTCCAGGCGTTTGCTGCCGGCCAAGGCCGTCTGCGCCTGACCTCCCAGCAACCCTGGGAACCGGAAGCCGAACCCGCCGAAACCTTCGACTGCGCCATTACGGTGAACTGATATGCCTTGGTTGATTCTTGCGTTAATGGGCGCTGGCACCTTTTTCTACGGTTTGGCCACTCATGCAGCGCTGTTGTGCCTGCTGGTTAAACCGCTGCCGGTATTGGCGCTGCTGGGCTGGCTGCATGATGCGCCGCCCACCGACTATCGACGCTGGATCAGCCTGGGGCTGATTTTTTCCCTGGTGGGCGATGTGTTGCTCGCATGGCCGGGCGACCTGTTTATCTTTGGCCTCGGCGCCTTTCTGTTTGCGCACTTGGCGTACTTGAAAGCCTACTTCAGCGATTGCCGCCGCCTGGCGGTGTTGCCACTGGTATTGGCGCTGGGCGTGGGCGCTATCTTGCTGGGCATCCTGATTTCCCATGGCCTGGGCGATTTGCTGATACCCGTCGTGGTTTATGCACTGGTGATCAGCGCCATGCTCTGGCGTGCATTGGCACGGCTGGGCAGTAACGTACCCAAGCAATCGGCCCTGCTGGCGGCGGCGGGTGCGGTGTCGTTTGTGTTTTCCGACACACTCATCGGCATCAATCGGTTTGTGGTCGCCTTTGAAGCGGCACCGTATTTGTTGATTACCACGTATTGGCTCGGTCAGTGGGGCATCACCGCCTCGGCTTTCCATCAGACAACCCGCGCATCCGAGGGCCAATTTGGCTAAAATGCCGGCCTTTCCCCCTTCGTCGCCGGAACAGCCGTGAGCAAAGAACCCGATCGCCTATTCGCCCAGCCCCTGCCCCAGGTGCCAGACTTCGCCTTTAACGAGGACGTGGTGCGGGTGTTCCCGGACATGATCAAGCGCTCGGTGCCCGGTTATCCGACCATCGTCGAGAACCTCGGCGTGCTGGCGGCGCAATTTGCCCAACCCAACAGCGTGCTCTACGACCTGGGCTCGTCTCTGGGCGCAGTCACTCAAGCGCTGCGCCGCCATGTGCGTACCGACGGCTGCCGGGTGATCGCGGTGGATAACTCGGCGGCGATGGTCGAGCGTTGCCGCCAATACCTCAATGGCCAGGACTCGATGTTCCAGGAGCTGTTGCCGGTGGAGGTGATTGAGGGCGATATCCTCGCGTTGCAGTTCCAGCCGGCCTCGGTGGTGGCGCTGAACTTTACCCTGCAATTTATCGCCCCCGATGAGCGCCTGGCGTTGCTCGGGCGCATCCGCCAGTCACTGTTGCCGGGCGGTGCGTTGATCCTCTCGGAAAAGCTGCGTTTCAATGACCCACAAGAGCATGCGCTGCTCACCGATTTGCACATCGCGTTCAAACGCGCCAACGGCTACAGCGAACTGGAAATCGCCCAGAAGCGCAGCGCCATCGAAAACGTCATGAAGCCCGACAGCCTCGAAGAACACCGCGAACGCCTGCTGGCCGCCGGGTTCTCGAAAGTCGTGCCGTGGTTCCAGTGTCTTAACTTTGCCTCGTTGATTGCCTTGCCATGATTGATTTGTCTCCCCTCGCCCGCCACTTGGTCGGCACTCCTTTGGCCGTTTGGGCCCAGGGCCTGCAAGCGCAACTCGATAGCAAGATGGAAAAGGGTCACGGCGACCTGGAGCGTTGGCAGAGTGCGCTGGATGCGTTGCCGAACATCCAGCCCAGCGAAGTCGACTTGCTCAACGGCTTGACGCTGGATACCGATTGCGACGACGCCACCCGTGCACAAATGCACACCGCGTTGATGGGCTTGAGCCCGTGGCGCAAAGGCCCGTTCCACCTGTTCGGCGTGCATGTGGACACCGAATGGCGTTCGGACTGGAAGTGGTCGCGCGTTGCGCCGCACCTGGATTTGAACGGCAAGCGCATCCTCGATGTGGGCTGCGGCAACGGCTACTACATGTGGCGCATGCTCGGCGCCGGGGCTGACAGCGTGATTGGCGTAGACCCGAACTGGCTGTTCTTTTGCCAGTTCCAGGCCGTGCAGCGCTACCTGTCGGCGCCGAACGCCTGGCACCTGCCGTTCCCGTTTGAAGACTTGCCGCCAAACATGGAAGGCTTCGACACGGTGTTTTCCATGGGCGTGTTCTATCACCGTCGCTCACCCATCGAGCACTTGCTGGCACTGAAAGATTGCTTGGTCAAAGGCGGCGAGCTGGTCCTGGAAACCTTGGTGGTGGAAGGCGATCAGCAGCAAGTACTGGTGCCGGAAGACCGCTACGCGCAGATGCGCAACGTGTGGTTCCTGCCATCGGTGCCGGCGCTGATGCTGTGGCTGCGACGTGCGGGGTTCAGTGATGTGCGCTGCGTGGATGTGAGCGTGACCACGGTCGAGGAACAGCGCGGGACGCCGTGGATGAAGTTCCAGTCGCTGAGTGATTTCCTGGATCCGGAGGATCACAGCAAGACCATTGAAGGGCTGCCGGCGCCGATGCGGGCAGTGATCATCGCGAAGAAGTAGCCCGAATCTCCCTGAAAAAATGGAGATCAACATGTGGGAGCTGGCTTGCCTGCGATAGCTATCTTTCAGTCAATTCATCAGTGACTGATACGCCGCTATCGCAGGCAAGCCAGCTCCCACATTGGTTTTCAGTATTCTTTAGAGTGTGGGTTTGGCTCGGCGAGCCTTAAAGAACTCACTCAACACCGCCCCACATTCCTCGGCCAACACCCCACCTTCAAACAGCACCCGATGGTTAAGAAACCCTTGGGTAAAAAACTGCCCCTGGCTTTGCACGATCCCAGCCTTGGGCTCCAGCGCACCGTACACCACCCGCGCGATGCGCGAATGCACGATCAGGCCCGCGCACATGCTGCAGGGCTCCAGGGTCACATACAGCGTGCTGCCGACCAGACGATAGTTGCTGATGGCGTGCGCGGCGGCGCGGATGGCGACCATTTCGGCATGGGCGCTGGGGTCGTTGCCGCTGATCGGGCAGTTGAAGCCACGGCCGATGATTTCACCGTCCTGCACCAGCACTGCGCCCACGGGCACTTCGCCCAGTGCCGCGCCTTGGGCGGCGAGGGCCAGGGCTTCACGCATGAAGTCCTGGTCGCGGCTGCGGTCGATGATCGCTGTAGGGCGAACCTGGCGCATCACGCCACCTCGATGGCGGCCATCAGGCCGGTTTCCATGTGGTCGATCACGTGGCAGTGGAACATCCACACCCCTGGGTTATCCGCCACCAACGCCACGCGAGCGCGCTCGTTCTTGCCCAGCAGGTAGGTGTCGGTGAAGTACGGGATCACCTTGTGGCGGTTCGAGGCGATCACCTTGAAGCTCATGCCGTGCAGGTGGATCGGGTGTTGGTACTGGGTCATGTTCTTCAATTCAAAAATGTAGCTCTTGCCCTTCTCAAGCTTGGCAATCGGGCGGTCGGCGCAGGTCTTGTCGGTGATGTCCCAGGCCTGGCCGTTGATCTGCCATAGGCTTGGCGGCTTGCCGTTGTCCACTGACACAGTGCCGACCCACTCGAAATTGAAGTTGAGTTTCTCGGCATTGGCCAGGTCCGGCTCGGCAATCGGGTTGGCCGGCAGCGCCGGTGGCCATTCGTTGGGCGCGTCGGTGTTGACCACCGAGCGAAAGGTGCCCAGGCGCACCGGGCCATTGCGGATCGACAGTTCTTCACCGGCCAGCGGCGCTTTGATCGCCAGGCAGATGCGCATGCCCGGGCCCAGCCAGTATTCCTTGCCCAATGGGCGAGGCTCGATGGGGTTGCCGTCCAGCGCATAGATCTGCGCTTCGACGCCGGGAATGTTGATGCGATAAGTCAGCGTGTTGTCGAGGTTGAGCAGGCGCACGCGGGTGATCTGCCCGGCAGGCAAATCGACGACCGCCTGGGACACGCCATTGATCGTCGACAGCCGCCCCGCCGTGCCGCCACGCGCGGCTTCTCGGGGCACGCTGAAGGCGACAAAGGCGCCCTCTTCGTCCACATGCCAGCTTTTCAGGCTCAGGGTGCGTTCGTGTTTGAAACCGGTGGGTTCACGCTCTTCGATGATCAACGGGCCGACCAGGCCACGGCCGAGTTCTTCGCTGCTGTTCACATGCGGGTGATACCAGTAGCTGCCGGCGTCCGGCACGCGGAATTTGTAGTCGAAGTATTCGCCAGGCAGCACCGGCAATTGCGAGACGTAAGGCACGCCGTCCATTTCCAGCGGCAGGCGGATGCCGTGCCAGTGGATGGTGGTGGCGACCGGCAGGTGGTTGATAAAGCGCACCCGCAGCCATTCGCCCTGACGCACACGCAACTCGGTGCCCGGCGCCGATGGGCCGAACGCCCAGGCTTGGGTTTTATGCCCCGGCACCAGTTCCACGTCGAGCGGCGCGGCGATCAGCTCGTAATCGTGACCCGCTTCGGCCTCGGCGACTTTTCCCAGCCAGTAGCGGTAGGCGCCACCGGCACCGACGCCCACTACGGCCAGGCCTGCAAGACCACCCAGGATTTGTCGACGGGAAAAAGTTTGGGACACAACAACCTCACGTATCTGCCGCGAGCCATAGGCCCGCAAAGGGCAGATACGATACACCTGACCCGGCTAAACAGTAAGGCTTCGCATTGCCGCACTGGCGATTTCATTGGGTCTTGTGGCAAGCCCGCTGACCATAGGTTGTGGTATCAGGCCTTGGCGGCAGCCAGAATCAGGGCTTTCATCTCGGCGACCGCGCCTTTGAAACCGACGAACAGCGCATGCGCCACCAGCGCGTGGCCGATGTTCAGTTCGTTGATACCTTTGATCGCCGCCACGGCTTCGACGTTGTGGTAGTGCAGGCCATGGCCGGCGTTGACGATCAGGCCTTCATTCAGGCCGCACTTTACACCGTCGATGATGCGTTGCAGCTCGTCAGCCACTTCGGTGGGCGTGGTGGCATCGGCGTAACGGCCGGTGTGCAGTTCGATGGCCGGCGCGCCTACGCGACGCGAGGCTTCGATCTGGCGCTCGTCGGCGTCGATGAACAGCGAGACTTCGCTGCCGATCTTCGACAGGCGTTCCACGGCAGCTTTGATCCGCGCTTCCTGGCCGGCCACGTCGAGGCCGCCTTCGGTGGTCAGTTCCTGGCGGGTTTCCGGCACCAGGCAGATATGCGCCGGGCGGATGCGCTCGGCGAACGCCATCATTTCTTCGGTGACGCCCATTTCGAAGTTCATGCGGGTTTGCAGCACGTCCTTGAGCAGCAACACGTCGCGCTCCTGGATGTGGCGGCGGTCTTCGCGCAGGTGCACGGTGATGCCGTCGGCACCCGCTTCTTCGGCGTCCAGCGCGGCCTTGACCGGGTCAGGGTAACGGGTGCCCCGGGCCTGGCGCAGGGTAGCGACGTGGTCGATGTTCACGCCAAGAAGAATGCGATTGCTGGTGGTCACGGAAGCGCTCCTGAAAAGGGAAAGAAACGCTGCACAGCATACACGGGGTTGTCAGGGCTTTCGAAACAACTCGCGACTGACCAGCGGCCGGCCACCCAAGTGCACGGCCAGCGCCTGGCGCATCAAGCGCTTGGCGGCAGACAAAGCGCCCGGAGCGGTCCAGTCGGCTTCGCTCATGGCCAGCAACTCAGTGCCGCGGAACAGGCCCGGTTGCAGCAGGTACACACGCTCAAGGCCAGCGTCGACTTGCAGGCGGTACATGCCGTCTGCGGCGATGGGATCGCCGTGCAGGTCGTTGCTCAGTTCAAAGCCGTAGCCCAAGTCGTCGAGCAGGCGCCATTCGAAAGCGCGCAGCAGCGGCTCCAGGGGGCGGCCTTCGGCCAGGGCTAACAACGTGGCGGCGTAGTGATCGAACACCGCCGGGTGCGGGTCTTCGGCGGGCAGCAGGCGAATCAGCAGTTCATTGAGGTAGAGGCCGCTGAAGAGTGCTTCGCCATTGAGCCAAGCGGAGGTGCCGACGCTTTCCAGGCGACCGACGTTCTTCAGCTCGCCCTTGCCACGAAACTCCACATCCAAGGCCACGAATGGCCGGGCCAGCGTGCCGGCCTTGCCTCGGGCGCTACGCAAGACTGCGCGCAGGCGGCCTTGGGGCGTGAGGAAGTCCACCAAGGCGCTGGTCTCGCGGTAGGCGCGGCTGTGCAGCACGTAGGCGAGTTGACTGGGAGGTGGGGTTTGGGACATGGGGTTCTCGCTGACAAGCACGGCCTTGAAAACTGCGACTATCCAATGTGGGAGCGGGCTTGTGTGGGAGCCGGGCTTGCCCGCGATGCAGGCACCTCGGTCCTTGAGTTGTACCGAGGTGATGCTATCGCAGGCAAGCCAGCTCCCACACAAGCCCGCTCCCACATTTGTCTTGCGGTGTTACTGGAGGCCTATTACAGGTCGCCGTAGCCGAGGGAGCGCAGCGCGCGCTCGTCATCGGACCAACCACCCTTAACCTTCACCCACAGGTTAAGCATGATCTTGGAATCAAACAGCAATTCCATGTCCTTGCGCGCTTCGGTGCCGATGCGCTTGATGCGCTCGCCCTTGTCGCCAATGATGATTTTCTTCTGGCCGTCACGTTCAACGAGGATCAGCGCATGAATATGCAGGGTTTTGCCCTGCTGCTTGAACTCTTCGATTTCAACGGTGATCTGGTACGGCAGCTCGGCGCCCATCTGGCGCATGATTTTCTCGCGTACCAGTTCGGCGGCGAGGAAACGGCTGCTGCGGTCGGTGATCTGGTCTTCCGGGAAGAAGTGCTCGTTCTCCGGCAGGTAACCGGCGATCACGCGTTCCAGCGCCTCAAGGTTGTGACCGTGCTGGGCCGAGATCGGCATGATCTGGGCGTTCGGCAGTTGTTCCTGCAACCACGTCAGGTGCGGCATCAGCTCGGCTTTGTCTTCGATGCGGTCGGTCTTGTTCAGCGCGACGATCAACGGGCCGGTGACGTACTGCACACGCTCGAGAACCATCTGGTCTTCGTCGGTCCACTTGGTGCGGTCGACCACGAAGATCACCACGTCGACGTCTTTCAACGCCGCCGAAGCGGTCTTGTTCATGTAGCGATTAAGCGCCTTCTCGCCACCTTTGTGCATGCCCGGGGTGTCGACGTAGACCGCTTGCACGGCGCCTTCGGTCTTGATGCCCAGCATGTTGTGACGGGTGGTCTGCGGCTTGCGCGAGGTGATCGCCAGCTTCTGGCCCAAGATGTGGTTCAGCAGCGTGGACTTGCCCACGTTCGGGCGGCCGACGATGGCAACATAGCCACAGCGTGTTGCGGTTGAATCAGTCATGGCCATTCTCCACGCCCAGGGCAATCAGTGCTGCAGCCGCCGCTACCTGTTCGGCAATACGACGGCTCACACCCTGACCTCGGCTTTTTTCATTCAATAAGGTGATTTCACATTCCACGAAGAACACGCGGCAATGCGGCTCTCCCTGGATATCCACCACTTCGTAGCGTGGCAGTTCGCAACCGCGCGACTGTAGGAATTCCTGCAGGCGGGTCTTGGGATCTTTGTTGGTGTCGACCAGCGTCAGGCTTTCGATCTCCGAAGCCAGCCAGGCGACCACGCGCTCCTTGGCCGTCTCCATGCCGGCATCCAGGTAGATCGCACCGATCAATGCTTCGAGCGCATCGGCCAGGATCGACTCACGACGGAAACCGCCGCTTTTCAACTCACCGGAACCCAGGCGCAAGTATTCGCCCAGGCCGAAACCACGGGCCAGCACGGCCAGGGTCTCGCCTTTCACCAGGCGTGCACGCAGGCGCGACAGCTGGCCTTCGCGCGCTTGAGGGAAACGCTCGAACAGCGCCTCACCGGCGGCAAAGTTGAGAATGGCATCACCGAGGAATTCGAGGCGTTCGTTATTACGCCCCGCGAAACTGCGGTGTGTGAGGGCAAGGACCATCAATTCCTGATCCTTGAAGGTGTAGCCGAGCTGGCGCTCGAGACGACTGAGAGAAACGGTCACGGTTTATCCATATCTAGTTGGTGGCACCGGCGGCCATCGAAGATTGACGCAGTGTTCAAATTCAAGTCCTGGTGGGTGCCGCATGAGGCCGGACGATGCATTGTCCCAACCCCAGAAAAGCATTCGGCGCTGTGTTCACAGCGCCGCCTGTATTACTTGATCAGCCCGACCCGCGAGAAGTTCGGCAGGTGGCTGAGTTTGGGTTCCGGCCAACTCATCCAAACCGCAAAGGCCTTGCCGACAATGTTCTCGTCGGGAACCATGCCCAGCAGGTCCTTGGGAATATTAGGGTCATCCCAGTAACGGCTGTCGTTGGAGTTGTCGCGGTTGTCGCCCATCATGAAGTAGTGCCCGGCAGGCACTTTCCACTCGCCATCAGGCATCGCGCGGTAGCGGCTCATTTCCTTGCGGATTTCGTGCTCTACCGTACCGAGTTTTTCCTGGTACAGCTCAGCGCTGCCCAAGGTGTTCGGCTCAGCGCCAATCAGCTTCTCGGCCACCGACTCACCGTTGATGAGCAGGCGCTTGTCGCTGGTGTAGCGAACCACATCACCCGGCAGGCCCACGACGCGCTTGATGTAATTGACGTTCGGGTCGCTTGGGTAGCGGAACACCATCACATCGCCGCGCTGCGGATCACCGACCGGTATGACTTTCTTGTCGATCACCGGCAAGCGGATCCCGTAGGAAAACTTGTTCACCAGGATGAAGTCGCCCACGTCCAAGGTAGGTTTCATCGACCCCGAAGGGATCTGAAACGGCTCCACCAGGAACGAACGCAGTACCAGCACGATGAACAACACCGGGAAGAACGACTTGCCGTATTCAACCAGCAAAGGCTCTTTGTTCAGCTTCTCGACCACCACCGCATCAGGCTGGCTGACGCTGCCCTGATAGGAAGCGATAGCCGCCCGACGAC
The DNA here is from genome assembly GCF_045447305.1 of Pseudomonas sp. D47. Classification (NCBI taxonomy): domain Bacteria; kingdom Pseudomonadati; phylum Pseudomonadota; class Gammaproteobacteria; order Pseudomonadales; family Pseudomonadaceae; genus Pseudomonas; species Pseudomonas sp. D47. Next base: position 11,914 of record NZ_JBJGXU010000044.1, read on the forward strand.
GCGGGGCGAAGAACACCAGATCGAGCAACGCCAGGAGACCGCAAACGGCAACGGCGATGACCAGCAACAGCGGGAAATTTAGCGACATAGGACCTAACTATCCAACCTGAGCACCGCAAGGAAGGCTTCTTGTGGAATTTCCACGTTACCCACTTGCTTCATGCGTTTTTTACCGGCCTTTTGCTTCTCAAGCAGCTTGCGCTTACGGCTTACGTCACCGCCGTAGCATTTGGCCAGTACGTTCTTTCTGAGTGCCTTGACGGAGGTCCGTGCAATGATCTGCCCGCCAATGGCGGCCTGGATCGCGACGTCGAACATCTGGCGCGGAATCAGTTCTTTCATCTTTTCGGTCAACTGCCGACCTTTGTAATGGGCGTTGTCCTTGTGCACGATCAGTGCCAGGGCATCGACCTTGTCGCCATTGATCAGCACGTCCAGTTTCACCAGATTAGCCGATTGGTAGCGATCGAAATGGTAATCCAGCGAAGCATAGCCGCGACTGGTGGATTTGAGACGGTCGAAGAAGTCCAGGACCACTTCGTTCATCGGCAAATCGTAGGTCACTTGCACTTGGGTACCGAGGAACAACATGTCGTGTTGTACGCCACGTTTTTCGATACACAGGGTAATCACGTTGCCCAGGTGTTCCTGCGGTACCAGGATATTGGCCCGCACGATCGGCTCGCGCATGTCTTCAATGGAGGACAGATCTGGAAGCTTGGACGGGTTGTCGACGTAAATCGTTTCACCGGTTTTCAGCAACAGTTCAAAAATAACCGTTGGCGCGGTGGTGATCAGGTCCAGGTCGTATTCGCGCTCCAGGCGCTCCTGGATGATCTCCATGTGCAGCATGCCCAAGAACCCGCAACGGAAGCCGAAGCCCAGCGCGTCGGAGCTTTCCGGGGTGTACTGCAACGACGAGTCGTTGAGGGTCAGCTTTTGCAGGGCTTCGCGGAAGTCCTCGAAGTCGTCGGAGCTGACCGGGAACAGGCCGGCGTAAACCTGCGGCTGGATGCGTTTGAAGCCCGGCAGCACGTCGACGTCAGGGGTGGAGCTCAAGGTCAGGGTGTCACCAACCGGTGCACCGTGAATGTCCTTGATACCGGCGATGATGAAGCCTACTTCACCGGCCTTAAGGTCAGTGGTGGCGGTGTGCTTGGGGTTGAATACGCCGACGCTGTCCACCAGGTGGATCTTGCCGGTGGATTTAACCAGGATCTTGTCGCCCTTCTTCACCCGGCCGTGGCGTACACGTACCAGGGAAACAACGCCCAGGTAGTTGTCGAACCAGGAGTCGATGATCAACGCTTGCAGCGGATCTTCGTAGTTGCCGGTTGGCGCAGGAATGGTCTTGACCAGGCGCTCGAGCACTTCGTCAACGCCCAGGCCGGTCTTGGCGCTGCACTCGACGGCGTCGGTGGCGTCAATGCCGATGATTTTTTCGATTTCTTCTTTGACGCGGTCCGGATCGGCCTGAGGCAGGTCGATCTTGTTCAGTACCGGCATGACCTCAAGGCCCTGCTCGATCGCGGTGTAGCAGTTGGCTACGGACTGGGCTTCAACGCCCTGGCCCGCGTCGACCACCAGCAAGGCGCCTTCACAGGCTGCCAGCGAGCGGCTGACTTCGTAGGTGAAGTCAACGTGGCCGGGGGTGTCAATGAAGTTCAGCTGGTACCTGATACCGTCTTTGGCGGTGTAGTACAGGGTAACGCTGTGGGCCTTGATGGTGATGCCGCGTTCACGCTCGAGGTCCATGGAGTCCAGTACCTGGGCTTCCATTTCACGCTCGGCAAGGCCACCGCACATCTGGATGAATCGATCGGCCAGCGTCGACTTGCCATGGTCAATGTGGGCGATGATGGAGAAATTGCGGATATGACTCAAATCACTCACGGATCAACACTCAAAAAGGCTGCAGGCAGATTGCCCGCTGAAAAATAGCCGGGAATTGTACCTGATGCTCAGGCCAAACGTCATCTTTGCTGACCAGAACAAAAATGCCCCGATCTCTCGAACGGGGCATTTTTTGTTCATAAGCGCGGTATCAACCGGCTCGGCGCAACAGCCAGAACCCGGCCAGGGCGCAGATAGCCGTCGGTACCAGCACCGCAAACAGCGGCGAGAAACCGAATACCAGGCTAGACGGGCCGAGCAGGTCCTGGGCGATGCGGAAGGTGAAGCCCACCAGCACGCCGGTAAACACCCGCTGGCCAAGGGTCACGGAACGCAGCGGGCCGAAGATGAACGAGATCGCCATCAACACCAGCGCAGCAGTCACAACCGGCTGTAACACCTTGACCCAAAATGCCAACCAATAGCGGCCGTTATTCAGGCCCTGATCCTTAAGGTAGTGGATATAGCTCCACAAACCGGAGATAGGCAGGCTTTCCGGGATCATCACCACGGTATTGAGCAGTTCCGGCTTCAGGGCGATATCCCATGGCTCGGTCGGCACATTGATCACTTCGGTGCTGGCATTGTTGCCTTGGCCCACATTGCGGAAGTGAGTGGTGCTGACGTCGCTGAGCGTCCACTTCTCGGCATCATACTGCGCGCGCTTGGCGAAACTGGAGGTCAGCATGTGGCGTTCTTTGTCGAACGTGTAGCGCGTCACACCAATCAACAGGCCGCCCGGCTGCACGGCGTTGATGTGGATGAACTCATCACCTTGGCGGTGCCACAGGCCGTGCTTGGCGCTTTGCGCATCGCCCGAACCCTGGGCCAGGGCACGATTGGCCTGGGCCGTGGCTTCGGACGGCGGCGCCACGTACTCGCCGATCAGCACGCTGCAGGCCATCAGCAGCAGCATGGGTTTCATGACCGCCCAAACGATGCGACCGATGGAAACACCGGCGGCGCGCATGATGGTCAGTTCACTGTTGCTGGCCAGGCTGCCCAGGCCGATCAGGCAGCCGATCAAGCCGGCCATCGGCATCATGTCGTACAGACGACGTGGAGCGGTCAGCGCCACGTAGCTCAGCACGTCGGTGACCGTGTAGGTGTCGGTGACGTTGCTCACTTCATCAATAAAGGCGAACAACGAGGCCAAGCCGAGAATGATGCCCAATACCGCCAGGATGGCGATCAGTACGCTGCTACCAATGTAGCGGTCGAGCTTAGTCACGAGCCAACTCCTTCAGGCCACGACGGCTCTTCATTTTCAAACGGATAGGTTCCCAGTAGAGCAGCCCAAGGCCGATCATCAGGAAAATCCCGTGTACCCACCACAGCCCCAGGACCGGCGACAACTTGCCTTTTTCCAGGGAGCCGCGGGCGGAAATCAGGATGGTCAGGTAGGCCATGTACAGCAGGATCGCCGGCAACAGCTTGAGGAAACGGCCCTGACGCGGGTTTACCCGGGACAGCGGCACGGCCATCAAGGTCACGATAAACACCAACAGCGGCAGGGAAATGCGCCATTGCAGCTCGGCGATGGAGCGCAGTTCCTGGCTGCCGAACAGTGACGCCGTCGGGAGCGCGTCGCGGTCGGTAACTTCTTCACTGATCTCAGGCTTGGCGAGCATGACGCCATAGAGGTCGTACTTGATCGCTCGATAATCCGCGAAGCCGGGGCTGCCGTCGTAGCGATAGCCATTTTCCAGGATCAGGTAGCGGGAACCGTCAGGGCGTACTTCCTGGCGCCCACTGTTGGCCACCAGAATCGAAATACCGCGATCTTTCTGGTTCTCCCCGAGGTTTTTCTGCGAAATAAACACACCACCGAGGTTGGCACGGTCATTGGTCATGGTTTCGGTGTAGGTCACCCGCGAACCATCGTTGAGCGCCTGAAAGCGCCCTGGCTCGAGGGTGTCGAACTCGGTCATCGCATCCTGCTTGTTCAGCAGCAGCTGGAACTGCATGGCCCCCTGAGGCGCCAGGCTCATGCTCAACCACGCCACCACCAGGGCGACGCCGGTGGCCGGCACCATGGTCATGGCAAGCAAACGCTGCTGGCTCATGCCGGTGGCGGAAAGCACGGTCATTTCACTTTCAAGGTACAACCGGCCATAGGCCAGCAGAATGCCGAGAAACAGGCCAAGTGGCAGGATCAGCTGCAAAAAGCCCGGCAGACGAAAGCCCATGATCAGGAATAACGAGCCCGGATCCAGGGCGCCGGAAGCGGCCTGGGCGAGAAATTTGACGAAACGACCACTCATGGTGATGACCAACAGCACCGCACTCACGGCACTCAGGGTCAACAGGACTTCGCGGGATAGATAACGGAAGACGATCAAACCAGACACTCCAGGGTTGTCAGGCTAAGGCGGCCAAACAAGCAAGCATACCGAGTCGACCCGTTTACACAGGCCGGCTAAAAAGATGGCGCATTATCCTGTGATTGACCGCGCCTGTCACTGCGCAACCTCATGCGCGCACACAAAGCGTGCGCCAAGGGTTGTCAGGTTCCGCCGGCGAGGTTCAAACTGCGGCCTTTGTCGCGGGCGGTTTACAGAGCTGCCACGCTTGAAAGCCTGCGTACAGACTCAGGCTCACAGACCTTTATAAGGGACCCGAAAATGGAATTGGTTGTAAAAAGCGTTAGCCCCGAAACGTTGAAAACCGCCACCCTCGTGGTCGCCGTCGGCGAAGGCCGCAAGCTCAGCGTCGCCGCCAAGCAACTGGATGAACTGAGCGGTGGCGCCATCAGCGCCGTGCTCAAGCGCGGCGACCTGGCCGGCAAAGTCGGCCAGAGCCTGCTGCTGCAAAGCCTGCCTAACCTCAAAGCCGACCGCGTGTTGCTGGTGGGCGTGGGCAAGGAAGCCGAACTGGGCGACCGCCCGTTCCGCAAGATCATCAGCGGTATCCTCACCACCCTCAAGGGCTTGGGCGGCAGCGATGCAGCATTGGCACTTGATGAAATCGTCGTAAAAGGCCGCGACAGCTACGGCAAGACCCGCCTGCTGGCCGAAACCCTGGTGGATGGCGGTTACATTTTCGACCAGTTCAAGAGCCAGAAAGCCGAACCGCGCGCCCTGAAGAAAATCACCCTGCTGACTATCAAGGCCGCCCAGGCTGAAGTCGAGCGCGCCGTGACCCACGCTCAGGCCATCGCTGCAGGCATGTCGTTCACCCGCGACCTGGGCAACCTGCCACCAAACATCTGCCACCCAACCTACCTGGGCGAGCAAGCCAAGGCACTGGGCAAAGAGTTCAAGGGCCTGAAGGTTGAAGTGCTGGACGAGAAGAAGATCAAGGAACTGGGCATGGGCTCGTTCTATGCCGTAGGCCAGGGCAGCGACCAGCCACCCCGCCTGATTGTGATGCAATATAACGGCGGCAAGAAGTCCGAGAAGCCTTACGCCCTGGTCGGCAAAGGCATCACCTTCGACACCGGCGGCATCAGCCTCAAGCCGGGCGCAGGCATGGATGAGATGAAATACGACATGGGCGGCGCCGCCAGCGTGTTCGGTACCCTGCGTGCCGTGCTGGAACTCAAGCTGCCGATCAACCTGGTGTGCATCCTGGCGTGTGCCGAGAACATGCCGAGCGGCGGCGCAGCCCGTCCGGGCGATATCGTCACCACCATGAGCGGCCAGACGGTGGAAATCCTCAACACCGACGCCGAAGGCCGTCTGGTGCTGTGTGATGCGCTGACCTACGCCGAGCGCTTCAAGCCGCAAGCCGTGATCGACATCGCCACCCTGACCGGTGCCTGCGTGGTTGCCCTGGGCGCCCACACCTCGGGCCTGCTGGGTAACAACGATGAGCTGATCGAGCAACTGCTCAGCGCCGGCAAGGCTGCCGACGACCGCGCCTGGCAACTGCCGCTGTTCGATGAGTACCAGGAACAGCTGGACAGCCCGTTCGCTGACATCGCCAACATCGGCGGGCCGAAAGCCGGCACCATCACCGCTGCCTGCTTCCTGTCGCGTTTTGCCAAGAACTTCAACTGGGCGCACTTGGACATTGCCGGCACGGCCTGGACCAGCGGCGGCAAGGACAAGGGCGCCACTGGCCGTCCGGTGCCACTGCTGACCCAATACCTGCTGGATCGCGCCAAAGCCTGAAACTGAAGATTCCGGGGCGGCCCCCATGGCGCCCCGGTCTCAGGAACCGCAATGACCCAAGTCGACTTCTATATATTGCCCAGCGCCGATCCCTCTGCGCGCCTGGACTTTGCCTGCAAACTCACCGAAAAAGCCTGGCGCATGGGCCACCGCATCTACCTGCATTGCAGCGATGCCGCCCAACGTGACGACCTCGACGCCCGTCTGTGGCGCTTCAAGGGCGAAAGTTTTGTGCCCCACGGCCCTGCCGAGTCCGAACCCGAAGGCCTGATTGTGTTGGGTCTAGGCGACAGCTGCGGCGACCACCATGACCTGCTGGTCAACCTGGACCTGAAAGTACCGGCTTTTGCCAAAGCGTTTGCCCGTGTGGCGGAAGTGGTGGTGGAAGACCCGGCTATTCGTCAAGCCGCGCGGGAGAGTTTCCGTTTCTACCGCGAACAGGGCTATTCTCTGCAAGATCACCGGCTACAACGACTTTGAGTACATGATGGACACGCCAAAACCTACAAAAAAAGACGACCACCTGCTGGACGACCTTGAGTCCATCCGACAGTTGCTCGGTGATGATGGCTTGCAACCGCCGCTGCTGACCGAAACGGTCGACGGTGAGGTACAGATTCCGCTGTTGTTCGACATGGTCGGTGGCAAGCCCGCCGTACCGCAGCCTGTCGCCAAAGCCCCGATTGTAGAGCCCGCGCCGGCTGCGGCGGCTACCGAAAAGGCGCCAGACGCCCTGCTGCTGCACCTGGACAACGAGCTGCGCGCCGCTGCGCAACTGATCATGCAGGATGTGATCGACGACTTTGCGCCGCATATCGAAACCGAGATCAAACGCAGGTTGGATGCGCGGATGGAGCGGTTGCTCAGCCAATACCAGTCCTGAGCCACACCTGGATCTACTGTGGGAGGGGGCTTGCCCCCGATAGCGCTGGGTCAGCCAGCTTATCAGTCACTGACCCACTGCTATCGGGAGCAAGCCCCCTCCCACATTTGCACTGCGTACATCTCAAGCCTGTCTTCACCTCGCCCTGCGCCCTATCCCCCGTTATACTTGCCGGCTTTCCTGAATAAATGCCAATAGGGTCCCGCCGCGCATGGATAAGACCTACCAGCCGCACGCCATTGAAACTTCCTGGTACAACACCTGGGAGTCCGAGAATTATTTCGCCCCACAAGGTGCCGGCGATTCCTACACCATCATGATTCCGCCACCGAACGTCACTGGCAGCCTGCACATGGGCCATGGCTTCAACAATGCGATCATGGATGCGTTGATCCGCTTCCGCCGCATGCAGGGCCGTAACACCCTGTGGCAACCGGGCACCGACCACGCTGGCATTGCCACCCAGATGCTGGTGGAACGCCAACTCGAAGCCACCGGCCAGAGCCGTCACGACCTGGGCCGCGAGAAATTCCTGGAAAAGATCTGGGAATGGAAGGATCAGTCCGGCGGCAACATCAGCCGTCAGATCCGTCGCCTGGGTTCGTCCGTCGACTGGAGCCGCGAGCGCTTCACCATGGACGACGGTCTGTCGGAATCGGTGAAAGAAGCCTTCGTGCGCCTGCATGAAGACGGCCTGATCTACCGCGGCAAGCGCCTGGTCAACTGGGACACCAAGTTGCACACGGCGATTTCCGACCTCGAAGTGGAAAACCACGACGAGAAAGGTTTCCTGTGGAACCTCAAGTACCCGTTGGCCGACGGCGCCAAGACCGCCGAGGGCAACGACTACCTGATCGTCGCCACCACCCGTCCGGAAACCATGCTTGGCGATGCTGCCGTCGCGGTTAACCCGAACGACGAGCGCTACCAGGCGCTGATCGGCAAGTTCGTTGAGCTGCCGTTGGTGGGGCGTCGCATCCCGATCATCGCGGACGACTACTGCGACCCTGAATTCGGCACCGGCTGCGTGAAAATCACCCCGGCCCACGATTTCAACGACTACGAAGTCGGCAAGCGCCACAACCTGCCGCTGCTGAACATCTTCGACAAGAACGCCGCCGTACTGTCAGCCTGCCAGGTGTTCAACCTGGACGGCACGCTGAACGAGAGCATCGACGGCAAGATCCCGGCCGAATACGCCGGCCTCGACCGTTTTGAAGCACGTAAGCAGATCGTTGCAGCCTTCGACGCCGCCGGCTTGCTGGTGAGCGTCGACGACCACGGCCTGAAAGTGCCGAAGGGCGACCGTTCTGGCACCATCATTGAGCCTTGGCTGACCGACCAGTGGTACGTGTCGACCAAGCCGTTGGCTGAACCTGCGATTGCTGCCGTGGAAGATGGCCGTATCCAGTTCGTGCCTAAACAGTACGAAAACATGTACTTCTCGTGGATGCGTGACATCCAGGACTGGTGCATCAGCCGTCAGCTGTGGTGGGGCCACCGTATTCCGGCCTGGTACGACGAGTCGGGCAAGGTCTATGTGGGCCGCGATGAGGCCGAAGTACGTGCCAAGCACAACCTCGGCCCGGACGTTGCGCTGCAACAGGATAACGACGTACTCGACACCTGGTTCAGCTCGGGCCTGTGGACGTTCTCTACCCTGGGCTGGCCGCAGCAGACCGAGTTCCTGAAAAAATTCCACTCCACCGACGTGCTGGTCACCGGCTTCGACATCATCTTCTTCTGGGTTGCCCGGATGATCATGCTGACCATGCACTTGGTGAAAAACGAAGACGGCACGCCGCAGGTGCCGTTCAAGACCGTTTACGTGCACGGCCTGGTACGTGATGGCCAAGGCCAGAAGATGTCCAAGTCCAAGGGCAACGTCCTCGACCCGCTGGACATCATTGACGGTATCGACCTGGAAACCCTGGTGCAGAAACGCACCTCGGGCCTGATGCAGCCGAAACTGGCGAAGAAGATCGAGAAGCAGACCCGCGACGAGTTCGCCGACGGCATCGCCAGCTATGGCACCGACGCCCTGCGCTTCACCTTCTGCTCGCTGGCCTCCACCGGTCGCGACATCAAGTTCGACATGGGCCGCGTCGAAGGCTATCGCAACTTCTGCAACAAGATCTGGAACGCCGCGCGCTACGTGCTGGACAAAGGCGAAGACTGCGGCCAGAACGGCGAAGCCTATGAGCTGTCCCTGGCCGACCGCTGGATCATCTCGCAACTGCAGCGCACCGAAGCCGAAGTGACCCGCCAACTCGATCAGTTCCGTTTCGACCTGGCCGCACAAGCCCTGTACGAGTTCATCTGGAACCAGTATTGCGACTGGTACCTGGAACTGTCCAAGCCAGTGCTGTGGGACGAAAACGCGCCGGTCGAACGCCAGCGTGGCACACGTCGCACCTTGGTACGCGTGCTCGAAGTGGCGCTGCGCCTGGCGCACCCGTTCATGCCGTTCATCACCGAAGAAATCTGGCAGCGCCTCGCGCCGCTGGCCGGTATCGAAGGCAAGACCATCATGCTGCAACCGTGGCCAGTGGCCAACGAAGCACGCATTGATGAGGCCGCCGAAAGCGATATCGAATGGCTCAAGACCCTGATGCTCGGCACGCGCAACATCCGCGCCGAGATGAACATCGGGCCGGGCAAGCCACTGGCCGTGTTTGTGAAGAACGCCAGTAGCGAAGATCAGCGCCGCCTCACCGAGAACGATGCGCTGCTCAAAAAGCTGGCGAAGCTGGAGTCGATCACCGTATTGGCTGACGGCGCTGAAGCACCATTGTCCGCGACCGCGCTGGTCGGCGACATGGAAGTGCTGGTGCCGATGGCCGGCCTGATCGACAAGGGTGCGGAACTGGCCCGTCTCGATAAGGAAATCCTGCGCCTGCAAGGCGAAGTGCAGCGGGTTGGCGGCAAGCTGTCCAACGCGGCGTTCGTCGACAAGGCACCGGCTGAGGTGATCGATAAGGAGCGCGCCAAGTTGGCCGAGGCTGAACAGGCGCTGGGCAAGTTGGCGGAGCAACATGCACGGATTTCCAGCTTGTAAATAAATACTGGATTAAAAAGAGAGACCTTCGGGTCTCTTTTTTTTGCTCAAAATTAACGGCATCAAAGCACAAACAAGGGCCATCGCAAACATTATAAATAACTGTCAACATTGACAGTATTGGCGCACTGGAAAGCCGTATTACTCTGGGATAAAGCCTCTGCACCTTTAATTGTTTTTGGCCAGGGCAATCTTTTTTTCAGGAGATCCCAAATAACCGAATCAAAGAGTGGTGAACATATATTAATGAATGCAGTCTAAGCTTCCACAGAGCCAATCACTTTACAGGGGGATTTTTTCATTATCCCCTATAGCATAATTAGTTGGAGATAATGGTTCAGCCCCGAACCCAGACTTGAAGCTTTATTACACACCTTACTCCGCAGATGGGACGCAGCTGGAAACTGCAGCGTCCAATTTAACTGTACTCGACATGCCCTCCCAACAATGCCACGATCAGATCAGCCAGCAACGTACTGTTAAGCGATTTGATTAATGAATTGACGCAACAAGGCTTTCACTATGATCGCATCGATCACTCTAAATCGATCGCAGATCGTTAATATCTGCGACCGACCACCCTAGACTTAAGGTGTTAACCCCTCACCGCCTCCCCCCTAATTCGACACAGGCGGAACATTTACCTGACCTGACGCGGGAGCCCCCGGTGGTGGAGGTGTGTTATCCGACATGACACCATGGGACACCCACCCGCCAGCCGTATTAATAAATAAAACACCGCTTTTTGCTGGAAGAGTGAGCGGTGCAGCCAGCGTGGTATTTTTAGTACCAATTGTCGTTGCCTTTGAACCTTGATTTTTAATTTCGAGTTCCTTGCCCACTCGAATAGCAGACCCGGCCACATCAATACTAAGAGGGCTGGCATAGCCAACGGTTGGATCAGTGTCGCTGACATAAAAAGAACTAGCGCCTGCGCTTTCTACAATGATGCTCCCCTCAGCCACACCCTGCATCTTATTTTGCGAAGGGCTCGTGCCAGCCGCCCATGCGTTCATCGCCAGCAACATCGCTCCCGCCAACGTCATCACAGAGTACTTATTCCTTTAAGTAAATTAAAGTCAGTTTCTTTTGCGTTGCAACTAAAAAAACTTACACGCTCAAACGGCGGCAATCTACTGTCAGAAATCACAGGTCAGCTAACCCTTAAGGAATAACTAGGCTTTCTATTATTTCGAATAGGCTGCCCACTCTGGTTTTGCTCCACCGGTAGATATTCCTGTTTTCCCTCATGAATGTGGGATAATACCCGCCATTTTTGAGCCTACTCCAGAGTCAACATGACCGCCCCCAGCACACCTAAACCACCGCGCAAGAAGCCTAAAACCGCAGCCACGGCCAAACCCGTCGCGCCGCGCAAAGAGGCCACCTTGCACCCGCGCAACCGCCACACGGGCCGTTACGACTTCCCGGCGCTGATCAAGACCACGCCGGAACTGGCGAAATTCGTGATCATCAACCCTTATGGCAAGGAAAGTATCGACTTCGCCAGCCCGGACGCGGTGCGGGTGTTCAACCGGGCATTGCTGAAGTCCTTTTATGGCATCCAGCATTGGGATATCCCGGCGGATTACCTGTGCCCACCGGTGCCGGGGCGTGCGGATTACGTGCATTTCCTCGCCGACCTGCTGGCCAGCGTCAACGACGGCAAGATTCCGCGCGGCTCCATCGTCAAGGTGCTGGACATCGGCATGGGCGCCAACTGCGTCTATCCGCTGATTGGCTACATGGAATACCGCTGGAACTTCCTCGGCTCGGAGGTCGACCCTATTGCCGTGGCTGCCGCCAAGGCCATCGTGCAGTCCAATGACCTGAGCAAGGTTATTCAACTGCGTCAGCAATCCAATCCCAAGCAGATCTTGCTGGGCCTGCTGGAGCCAGGTGAGCGTTTTGACCTGACCATGTGCAACCCGCCGTTCCATGCGTCCATGGACGAAGCCACCAAGGGCAGCGAGCGTAAGTGGCGCGCCTTGGGCAAGGCCGATCCCAAGCGCAAGCTGCCGGTACTGAACTTCGGTGGCCAATCGGCGGAGTTGTGGTGTGAAGGCGGTGAAGCGCGCTTTGTAACGCAGCTTATCGCTGAGAGTGCGCACTTTGCCCACAAGGTGCTGTGGTTCAGCACCCTGGTGTCAAAAGCGTCGAACTTGCCCGCGATCGAGACCGCCCTGAGAAAAGCCGGCGTGCTGGAAAGCCAGGTGGTGGAGATGTCCCAGGGCCAGAAGCAAAGCCGTTTTGTGGCCTGGACCTTCCAGACCAAGAACGAACAGCAGTTGTGGCGCCAGCGCTGGGTGCGCGACTAAACGTGCGGCGAGGGAGCTTGCTCCCTCGCCACAATAAATCCGCCACTACCGCCAAATCGCAGGCAACAAAAAACCGTGCCCGGATCTCTCCGGAGCACGGTTTTTTTTGCTGCGTCTTACTTGTTAACAGCGTCGGTCAGGCCTTTGGCCACAACCAGCTTGATAACTTTCTTGGCAGCGATTTCGATGGCAGCGCCAGTCGAAGGGTTACGGCCAGTACGGGCTGGACGCTCGGTCACTTTCAGTTTGCCAACGCCTGGCAGAGTGATTTCGCCGCCGTTTTCCAGCTGATCAGCAACAACTTGGCTCAGTTGGTCCAGCAGAGCGCGCACGGTAGTTTTCGGTGCGTCTACTGCTTCAGCCAGGTCAGCGATCAGTTGGTCTTTAGTAATAGCCATTGTGGTGTTCCTTCCCTATCAAATTCATATGGATTGCAGAGTGCAGTGTCAGCCGTCGAGCCCGACCGTCATGGCCTGGCACCCCCGGCCATAACCACGGAGATCGGGGTTATAGATGCTTGAAACGGGGATTGGTTCGACCTGACAGATGCTGAATGCACGCTTAACGCCGAGTCTTGGCGTAAGACGGGGCAAAACTAGCACAGAGACGGGGAAATATCCGCTTCAACATACCCATTTGGTCAGCTTTATCGCTCTAAACCGTGAAAAAAGGGCATATAGGGCGTCGGAGGGTAGCCAAAACACCCTTCGGAGCGCGTCATGCCCAACGGGTGCGGTACACTGGGCGACTTTTCGGGGAGGCCAACCGCTCCCCTTCAACCAGCCGAGAAGCCCATGCCGATCCGTCATTGCATCGTCCACCTGATCGACAAAAAACCCGACGGCACACCTGCAGTTCTCCACGCCCGCGACTCCGAACTTGCCGAGTCGGCCGCCATCGAGAACATGCTTGCCGACCTCAACGAGAGCTACAACGCCAAACAAGGCAAGGCCTGGGGTTTCTTCCATGCCGAGTCCGGCGCGCACCCGTTCAGCGGCTGGTTGAAGGAATATTTCGACGGTGGCCAGGATTTCACCACCTTCAGCCGCACGGCGGTCGAGCACCTGCAAAAGCTGATGGAGGAGTCCAACCTCTCCACCGGCGGCCATGTGCTGTTTGCCCACTATCAACAAGGCATGACCGACTACCTGGCCATCGCCCTGCTGCACCACAGCGAAGGCGTGGCGGTGACCGAGGACCTGGATGTGACCGCCTCGCGCCACCTGGACCTGGGCCAACTGCACCTGGCGGCGCGCATCAACGTCTCCGAGTGGCAGAACAACAAACAGTCCAAGCAGTACATCTCCTTTATCAAGGGCAAGAACGGCAAGAAAGTCTCGGAGTACTTCCGCGACTTCATTGGCTGCCAGGAAGGCGTCGACGGCCCGGGCGAGACCCGCACCTTGCTCAAGGCGTTCAGCGACTTCGTCGAAAGCGAAGACCTGCCCGACGAATCCGCCCGCGAAAAAACCAAAACCCTGGTGGATTACGCCAGCAGCCAAGCCAAGCTCGGCGAGCCGATGGGCCTGGAAGAACTCTCAGGCCTGATCGATGAAGATCGACCAAAAGCGTTCTACGACCACATCCGCAACAAAGATTACGGCCTGTCGCCGGAAATCCCGGCCGACAAACGCACCCTCAACCAGTTCCGCCGCTTCACCGGCCGCGCCGAAGGCTTGTCCATCAGCTTTGAAGCGCACCTGTTGGGCGACAAGATCGAATACGACGAAGCCGCCGGCACCTTGATCATCAAGGGCCTGCCAACCCAACTGACCGACCAGCTCAAGCGCCGTAACTGATGCTCGGCGGGGTTCTCAAGAAAGTCCTGTTGGTGTTGCTGGTCGTGGTGGTGATCCAGAACTGGGGCAAGATCGAGCGGCTGTTCAACCCCTCACAGGTGGTTTCGGAGCAGGTACGCGCCTCGGCGCGCGTGGTGCTCTATTCCACCGAGTGGTGTGGCTACTGCAAGCAGATCCGGCGCTTTCTGGACCAGAAAGGCATTCCGTACCAGGCCCTGGATATCGAGAAGGACGCCCAGGCGCGCAAGGCGTATGAGGCGTTGGGCGGAGGCGGGATTCCGTTTGTGGACGTGAATGGCACGCTGATTCGCGAGTTCAACCCTGAAGCGATCATGGCCGCGTTGAAGTAACCCAATCGGTATGAGAGCCAACTGATGTGGGAGCTGGCTTGCCTGCTCCCACATTTAGCCCAGCGGTGGCCTTATTAGAAGTTAGCTTCCAACGACACCATCGCCGTACGCTCTTCCCCCACGTTGTAATACGCCGTACTCGGCGCCAAGCCATTCACCGGTGCCGAGTTGAACGCCACGGTGCGTGCCGAGCTCAAGTATTCTTTATCGAACACGTTAAGCATTGAAAACCGCAAGGTCGCTGACTTGATGACCTTCTTGTCCACCGGCAAGTAAATACCCGCGTTCAAATCAAACACCGTACGGCCGTCGATTTTTTCTTTGTTGGTCAAATCACCATAAAAGCTGCCGACGTACTTGCCCGCGATGTTGCCGTAGAAGCGCGAGTCGTCATACCCGAACACCAGGTTGAACATGTTTTCCGGCACGTTGGCCAGTTGCTTGCCCGCCGTTGGCAACAACACATTCTTGCTGAGCAAATTGTCTTGCTGCTCCGACTTCGTATAGGTGTACGAGGCGTAGTAGTTGAAGTTGTGCGGCAACAAACCGCTCCACTCCAATTCCAGGCCTTTGTTCTCGACGCTGCCGACGTTAAGCACCATGTAGTCACCGGCGGAGTCGGTGGTCGACACTTGGCGATCCTTGAAGCTGATGTAGAACAAGGTCGCGCTCAACGCCATGTCGTCTTCGTTGTAGCGCCAGCCGAGTTCCTGGTTCCAGCTCAACTCGGACTTCAGGCTCACCGAGTCGCCCTTGTTGTACAGCACGTAGTTCGGCGGCGTGCGCATGTTGCGGGTGACGTTGTAGAACGTCTGGTTGCTTTCGTCGACCTGGTACTTGGCGCTGAAGCTGGGCAGGAACTGGTGGTAGCGGGTGTTACGTTTTTCCGCTTTGTCGTACAGGCTGCCGAGGTTGTTGCCGTCACGCTCGACGTATTGGTAGGCCAGGGTACCGACGAAACTCAGGTCCGGCGTGGCTTGCCAGCTGTCCTGCACCCAGAGTTTCTGCGACGGGGTGACCGTGTAGTAGTGGCGGCCTTGGACGGTGGCGCCGTTCTTGTCGACCACCTGACCGCCGCCGTTGTAGTCGCCCCACACATCACTGGGCGCGCCTTCACTGTTGATCCCGATAAAGGGCTGGGTCTGGCGCTGGCGTGCGCGTTCATACCAGTAGCCGTAGTCCAGGCTGTGTTCTTCGTTGATGTCCCACTTCATTTTCGCGGTGACGCCAGGGCGCCAGGTTTCGGTCCACGAAGGGCGGTAGTAGTTGGCCGATTTCAGGTTGCTCAGGTCGTAATTGCCGGCCTTGTCGGATTTGGGCCCCAGGTTCGACGCGGTCTGGCCGCTGAAGCTGCCACCGTTGGCCCAGTAGTAATACGGGGTGACCGTCAGCGCCAGGTTGTCTTGCAACTGCCAGCGCTGCGTGAGCGTGGCGTTGACGCTTTCGAACGGGTTGCGGTTGAGCTTGTAGGACGACGACAGCAAACCCGACTTGTACACCGGCGTTTGCGCGTAGTCCTTGCGTCGCCCTTCGTTCTCAAATTGCGCTTTGCTCAGGGTGTTGTAGTTGTAGTTTTCCTGGTTGTTGTACTTGACTGTCGCCTGCGTGGAGTTGCCGTTGCCGTCTTCAAACAGGCTGCTCCACTCGACTTTGTCGCTACGCAGCGTGCCTTTGCCGCGCCACTTGTCACCTTCCAGGTGCGATGCCGACACCCAGGTCCTTAGGCCGCCGAAATCGCCAGTGTTCAAACGCACGAAAGTCTTGCGCAAGTCATTGGACCCGACGGTCTGTTTGGCAAACAACCCGGACTCTTTGGTTGGCCGAATCGTGATCATGCCGATGTTGCCGCCGCTGGAGCCGATGTGCGGGCCGTCGGCCTCGGAGGAGCCTTGGGTGGCAAACACTTCGGCGAGGTTTTCCGGGTCGCCCAGCTGGTTTGAATAGACGCTGTAGTTGCCCGAGTCGTTGATTGGCACGCCGTCGACGGACACCCCGACCTGGTCGGAGCTCATGCCACGCATGGTGAAGTTGGTGCCACTGGTGCCGCTGGCGTCATCGCTGGAAACGTTGATGCCTGGCGTGTATTTGAGCTTGTCGATGGCGTTGGCGGTCGCCGACATTTGGTCCATGGCTTCCTTGGTCACCGTCGACCGCGCCTTGGCACTTTCTTCGCGAATCATGTGCCCGTTGCCCAGGGTTTGTTTGCCGGCGATATTCACCGAACCCACATCCTGCGCGTCGTCCGCCAAAACCAGCGGCGCAAAGCCACCCAGGCCCGAGGCTAAAAGCAGGGCATAAAGATTGTTGTAGTTCACCTGTAGATCCCTTACTGACGTTGCTCTGTGGTATGGAGCAGTCGCGCCGGAACTTGGTTGGCTGACGACGCCGAGGTTCCTGACCACTCACTCAGGAACCCGGCGATGATCCGCGCCACGTGTAACGGTTTGGTGACAGGTTGGGGTGATTGCGATGAAGGTTCGGTGAAAGGTCCGCAGGCACCGCGAGGCGCGGCCTGCGCAGACCTGGCGGAGAATTGCGAAAGGGAAATTGAAGCCTGATGTATCGCTAACGCAACACAATCATCCGGCCTAACAAGCTGTGCTGCTCAAACCCCAACACCGCCTGCAAGGCATTCAACACCGCCTGCGGGTCGTTGCTCGGAAAGCTGCCACTGACGCGTTTGGCGGCCATCTCGTCGTTAAGCAGCAGGATGCGGCCCGGGTAATAACGGCCCAGGTCCTGGACCACTTCGGCGAGCGGCGCCTTGTAGTAATTGAGCCAGCCGTCACGCCAGGCCAGGCGTGATTCGCTGTCGACGGCATGCAAGGGCTCAGCCACACCTTCGGCGTAGGCCACTTGCTGGCCTGCCGTCAGAACTTGCTGCGAGCCCTGCTTGGACGGCGTCACACCCACCCGACCGGACAGCACCGTCACCTGGGCGCCCGCCGGTTGCAGGCGCACTTCGAACTGGGTACCCAGCACTCGCGCTTCACCGCTGCCGGCCTCGACCACAAACGGTTGGCCGGTGTGGGTCACATTGAAAAAGCCCGCCCCGCGACGCAACTGAATGTGACGCTCGCCCTGGCTGAAATCCACGGCGATCGCGCTGTCGGCATCCAGGGTGACTTGGGATTGATCGGCCAAGGTCACGGTCTTCACCTGCCCCGGCGCCGTCACATAATCGGCGCCGAAGTCATCGACCCAGCGTGACGGCTGCCAACCGGCGCCCATCGCGACCATCACCAGCAGGCACGCAGCCATGGCCAAGGCGCTGCACCTGCGCACAACACGTGAGCGCTTGGAGGTGTTCATCGCATTGAGGTAGCCCTGCAAGGCCAAGGCGTCCTCGTCCGCCAGTGCGCGCGCCGGCACCTCGCTCAACTCCCACAACACCTGGGCCTGGGCATAGGCCTCGACGTGCGCAGGGTCGGCACGCAGCCAGCGGCTGAAGGTGGCTTGGTCGCCACTGCTGGGCTGATCGTGCAGCAGGCTCAGCCAGTCAAGTGCGGCCTGCTCCTGGGCGGGCGTGGGGGTGACGGTCACGGTGCTTTCCCTGGCGTACGTGGGCAAGAGGGTTCGCGAAGGCTGGCTTTGCAGGCTTCGAGGGCACGCATCATATGTTTTTCCACGGCACTTTGGGACAGCCCCATGGCCTTGGCGATTTGCGCGTATTTGCGCCCGTGAATGCGGTTGAGCAGGAAAATCTGCCGGGTGCGTTCCGGCAAGCTGCGCAAGGCGGCCTCGACATGGCGCAGGTCATTGCCCGCTTCGAGGGCGGCCTGGGGTTCGGAGCCCTGATTGTCCTGCTGTTCCGGCAACCAGCCTTCGCTGCTGCGTGCGCGTGCACCTTCGCTGCGCAGGTGGTCGATGGCGATGTTGCCGGCGCAGCGCAACAGGTAAGTGCTGAGCTCTTCGACCTGCACCAGTGGCCGGCGCCAGAAGCGCAGGAACAGGTCTTGCACCAAGTCGGCCGCGGTGGCGCGGCAGCCCACGCGTCGGCTGACCAGCGCTTCCATTTGCGAGCGCTGGGACAAAAACACCTGCAGGAAATGCGCACGTCCACCGGCCGCATCGGTGTGCGGGCTGTCTTGGGATTCCGGCGGAGTGCTGATCATCATGGAAGGCTCAGAATAAGGCGAACGCCGCAACCGGGCTGGCCAGCAGGCCGACGCCCGCCAGGGTCAAGGCCAGCCTTGGCCGATACGGCAGCAGCAACACCAGCAGCAGTGCACTGAGCATCAAGACGGCGCACCACTGCACCAAACCCTGGGCCCAACCCGAGCCAGCGACGGCCGGCCAGATCGCCAGCATCAGCAGCAGCCAACCGCAGGCGCGCAGGCTCAAGCGCCGACTGGGCGATGGTTTGCTGTGCAGCAATTCACCGTGATGGCGATCGGTAGACAGGCACAACGCGGCAAACCCGGCGTAGCACATCAACAGGGCGAGCAGCATTCAGTTCGCCTCCTGCTTGAGCGTCAATGCCTGCGCGCGTTCGGCCTTGGGCTGCGGCGCCATGCGGCGCTGCATCTTCCAGGCCGCCCAGGCCAGGAACAGGCCGCTGGCCAGGCACGTCAGGTCGAAGCCGGCCATGGCCCAGTCACCGCTGAGCAGTGACACACCCAAATGCTGCGAGGTGGTCAGCGCGTTGAGTAGGGGAATCGCCACAAACAGCAACGCGCCGACGCTCAGTTGCTCAACCCAGCCTTGGCGGCCTCGACGCAGCACGGCGTGCAGCAGGCTCAAGCCCCAGGCGATAAAGAAGGCCTGCACTTCCCAGTCGGAGCGCTCGGCGAAGCTCATCGGCAACAAACGGTTGGCCCAGAAAAACGCCGCAATGGCGATCATCAGCCCAGACATGCTGGCGATATTCAGCACTTCCACCAGCCGCAGCTCAAACGGCATCACACCGGTTTTGGCGTGCCTGAGCTGGCGCTTGCCGAGCCAGATCACCAAGCCGGTGCCGATCATGGCTGTGCCCGCCAAGCCGCAGATAAAGTACAGCCAGCGCAGCACCGGGCCGGCGAAATGGCCCATGTGCAGGCCGTAGAAACTGCCACTAATCGCCGCCGGCAGCGACTGCTCGCCACTGACCCGCAACAACTCGCCGGTGGTGCCGTTGAACGACACACTGCTGCCAAAATCATGCGCCACGCGGTCGGAACCGGACCGAACCACATTGACCGAGGCGTTCACATCGCCCGGGTTGTTGACCACTAAACGGCCAACATGCCCGCCTGCCCATTGCTCGCGCGCTAGCTGGTACATCGGCAATAACGGCAGCAATTTACCCGGCTGGCCGAGCGCCGGCGCATTGTTGGTGTTGGGGAACACTTCATTGAAAAACCCACGGCTGTCGTCGCCGTAGGAAGCCACGATCGGCGCGGGCATCACCATGCTCATGAAGATCACCAGGCTGCTGTAGGTGATCATCAAATGAAACGGCAGTACCAGCACGCCCACCGCATTGTGCCCGTCGAGCCAGGAACGCTGGCCTTTGCGCGGGCGAAAGGTGAAGAAGTCCGTGAAGATTTTCTTGTGGGTGATGATGCCGGTGATCAACGCGACAAACATCACCATCGCGGCGATGGTCGACAGCCAGCGGCCCCACGGGTAGGGCATTTGCAGTTGGAAGTGAAAGCGGTAGAAGAACTCGCCGCCCATAGTTTCACGGGCCTGCACGGGCTGGCTGGTGACTGGGTCGAGGACTTTCTGGATGAAGTTGCCGCGCTTGCCGGGGTCGACTTTGTCTTGCCACATCACCGACAGGCCGGGGTCGCGGCTGCCAGGCAGGGTGATAAACCAGCGCGCGGCGTTGGGCGCCTGGTGCTGCAGATAGGTTTGCGCGGCGGCCAGGCTGCGCGCATCGTCCAGTGGGTGGGCCTGCACTTCAGGCTGCATCCAATGGGTAATTTCGTCTTTGAAATAGGCCAAGGTGCCGGTCAGGAAAATCGCAAACAGCAGCCAGCCAAAAATCAATCCGGCCCAGGTGTGCAACCAGGCCATCGCCTGGCGAAAGCCCTCTTTCATGTGCGTGCCATCCAGAAACCCACGCCGGCCAGGGTCGCAAACAGCGCGCTCGGCAGCATCACACCCGCCCAGGCGCGCCACGCCGTGCGGCAGGCAAAACACCAGAGCACCGCCAACAGGTAGAACACAAACGAACTCATCATCCCGGTGATCACCGCGTCGGCGCGCGACGTCGGCATCCACAGCGCCAGGCAGACGGCTGCCAGGGACGCCATCAGATAACCGCCCACCACGGCAGCCAGCACCCGCGAGGTGACGGCTAGACGGTAGGTAACGGGAAGTGTGCGTTTGCTTTTCATGCAGGAGGCGCCAGGTTCATCAGCGCGCAATATTAATGATAAATATTCTCATAAGCAAAAGAGAACGGATGAATCACCGGCCTTACCGGATTGCCGAACCTTGTCACGCACCCTACAATGCGAACAATTCTTGTTCTCTAAAGCATGCCGATGCTTGTGGAGTGATTGCGTTGCAGCCGTCCAATACCGTCGAAGTTCTGTACAACGACCATCATCACTGGCTCACCGGCTGGTTGCGACGCAAGCTCGGCTGCCCGCAAAGCGCCGCCGACCTGGCCCAGGACACTTTTATCCGCGTGCTCACCGCGCGGGAAATACCGACGCTGATCGAACCCCGCGCCTTTCTCACCACCGTGGCCAAGCGCGTACTGTTCAACTTCTACCGCCGCCAGGACCTGGAGCGCGCCTACCTCGACGCCTTGGCGCAAATGCCCGAACACGTGGCGCCGTCGGAAGAAGCACGCGCAATCATCCTGCAGACGCTGCTGGAGCTGGACCAACTGCTCGACGGCCTGCCCATGCAGGCCAAACGCGCCTTCCTGCTGGCCCAGCTCGACGGCCTGACCTACGCGCAAGTCGGCGCCGAACTGGGCATCTCCATCGCCACCGTCAAACGCCACCTGAACAAAGCCGCCATGCGCTGCTACTTCGCCCTATGAACTTCTCCACGCAAGTCGCCGAGCAAGCCGTGCACTGGCTGATGGAAATGCAGCAAGGCGCGCTCAACCCACGCCAGCAAGCTGCGTGGCAGCAATGGCTCCAGGCCCACAGCGAACATCAACGCGCCTGGGACCATATCCAGCGCGTCAACCAACGCCTGCGCGGCATGCCCTCGCCGCTGGCGCACGCGGCGTTGAACGCGCCGAAATCCAGCAGCCGGCGCCAGGCCCTCAAGCTGCTGCTGATCCTCGGCGCCGGTTCGGCTGCGGCCTGGAGCCTGCGCCAACAGCAGATTCTGCCGCCGCTGAGCGCCGACTACCGCAGCCCCGTCGGCCAGCGTCGCAAGGTGCAATTGGCCGATGGCAGCCAATTGCAGCTCAACACCGGCAGCGCGGTGGATGTGCATTTTGATGGCCGCCAACGGTTGGTCCGCCTGCTTGAAGGCGAAATCCTGCTGACCGCCCGCCCCGGCGATACGCCGCTGCACGTGCTGACCGGGCAAGGCCTGCTGAGCAGCCAGGCTGCACGGCTGAACGTGCGCCAGTTCAACGACCATACCCAACTGGCGGTGTTCGATGGCCATGTCGACGTGATGCCCAACCGCTACAGCGGCCTAGCTCTGACGGTCGAGGCCTCGCGCCAAGTCAACGTCACCCGCAAAGGCTGGGACACCCCGCGCTCTAACGATGCCAACAGCGGCGCCTGGGCAGACGGCATGCTGGTGGCTGCGCACATGCGCCTGGAAGAATTCCTCGCCGAGCTGGGCCGTTATCGCCGCGGCCAGGTTAATTGCGACCCGCAAGTGGCTAACTTGCTGCTGTCCGGCAGTTACCCATTGGATGACAGCGAACGCATCCTCGACCTGTTGGAAGTCAGCCTGCCGGTGAAAGTGCGGCGATTTACCCGCTACTGGGTGACCGTCCAGGCACGCGCGTAAATTATTTTTAAAAAATATGAGCCGTTTTCCACACCTCGCGTGACAGAGAAGGAAAGCCACCTTGATCCTTCCTTCTCAGGACCGCCCTTCATGCCCCAGCAACCGACGCTCCTCGCCCGTACCTTGCGCCAACTCCTACTGGGCGCCAGCCTGAGTCTTACGGTGCTGGCACCTGTCATGGCCGCCGACGCCAAGCCGTATCACATTGCGCCGGCGAGCCTGGAAGCGGCGCTGAATCAATTCGGCCGTGAGGCCGGCGTGCTGATTTCCTTTGGCTCCGACGTTACGGCGGGTATGCAAAGCCGTGGTTTGTCGGGCAACTACAGCGCCGACGAAGGCCTGCAAAAACTGCTCGAAGGCACCGGCCTGCAAGCCCGCGCGGAGGGCGAAAACGCCTACAGCCTGCAACCGGCGGGCGCCCCTGCCACGCTCGAATTGCAAACTTCAAACGTAGTCGGCGACTGGCTCGGCGACGCGGCGCAAACTAACGTGTTCGAACACCCCGGCGCGCGTGATGTGATCCGCCGCGAGGAATTCGAGCGCCAGGGCGCGACCCAGGCGCGTGACGTGCTCAACCGCATCCCCGGCGTCAACGCACCGGAAAACAACGGCACCGGCAGCCATGACATGGCGCTCAACTTCGGCATTCGCGGGCTCAACCCACGCCTGGCTTCGCGCTCTACGGTGCTGATGGACGGCATCCCGGTGCCCTTCGCGCCGTATGGCCAGCCACAACTGTCCTTCGCGCCGATCAGCATGGGCAATATGGATGCGGTGGACGTGGTTCGCGGCGGCGGCGCGGTGCGCTACGGCCCGCAGAACGTCGGCGGCATCGTCAACTTCGTCACCCGCGCAATCCCGGATGCACCGACCGTCAAAGGCGGTTTACAGACCGAGACCAGCCCGTCTTCCAGCCACGATGGCTTCAAGACCACCGGTAACCTGCTGGCCGGCGGCACGGCCGATAACGGCCTGGGCGGCGCGATTCTGTACTCCGGCACCCGTGGCGGCGACTGGCGCGAAAACAGCAACACGCGCATCGACGACTTGATCCTCAAGGGCAAATACCAGCTCGACGATGCCAACAGCTTCAACGCCATGGCGCAGTACTACGAAGGCCAGGCCGATATGCCCGGCGGTTTGAACGTCAAGGACTACAAGGCCGACCCGTACCAATCCACGCGCCCCTACGACAAATTCTGGGGCCGCCGTACGATGTTCAACGCCGGTTACCGCTACCAGGAAGACCGTCGCGAATTCACCGCCAATACCTTCTTCACCACCACGTTGCGTAATGGCTACCTGGATCAGGGCAACTTCCTCTCGCTGTCGCCGCGCGAGTACTGGGTACGCGGCCTGGAAACCCGCTTCGCCCAAGGCTTCGACCTCGGCCCGACCAGCCACGAAGTCGGCGTCGGCTACCGCTACATCAACGAAGCCGGCCACGAGTTGCGCTACCGCACGCCGATCAGCGCCAACCAGCAACTGCCCGACACCAACAGCCGCAACGACCGCGATACGCGTGGCGCCACTGAAGCCAATGCATTTTTCCTCGATGACCGCATTGATATCGGCAAGTGGACCATCACCCCGGGCATTCGCTACGAGATGATCGAGTCCCAGCAGACCAACAACCTGACCAACGTGAAATACAAGGGCGACTACAACACCGCGTTGCCGGCGTTGAACGTGCTTTACCACCTCACCGAAGACTGGAACCTCTACGCCAACACCGAAGGCTCGTTCGGCAGCGTGCAGTACAGCCAGATGCCCAACCGCGTGACCAGCGGCGAAGTGAAACCGGAAAAAGCCCGCACCTGGGAACTCGGCACGCGCTACGACAACGGCACCCTGCGTGCGGAAATCGGCGCGTTCCTGATCAACTTCGACAACCAGTACGACAGCAACCAAACCAACGATTCGGTAATCGCCCGTGGGGAGACCCGCCATCAGGGCATCGAGTCGAGCATCAACTACGCCCTCGACGGCTTGAGCCCGGCGCTGGCCGGTTTTGATGTGTACGCCACTTACGCCTACGTCGATGCAACCATCCGCGAGGACGGCTCGAACAAAGGCAACCGTGTGCCCTTCTCGTCCAAGCACAAAGGCACCTTGGGCGTCGGTTACACCGAAGGCCGCTGGAAGCTCAACCTGGACAGCAGCTACCAGAGCAGCCAGTTCGCCGACAACGCCAACACCCAGGCCGAAACGGCCGACGGTGCCAATGGACGCATCCCCGGCTACATGCTGTTCAGCAGCCGCGCGGCGTATGACTTCGGCCCACAGCTGTCGGATTTGAACGTGGCAGTCGGGGTGAAAAACATCCTCAACAAGCAGTACTACACACGCTCGTTCGACGATAACAACAAGGGCAAATACGTCGGCGAGCCGCGCACGGTGTACGTGCAGACGTCTATCGCGTTCTGATTGCCTGAGTCATAGAGCTCCAGTTAAGGAGTGGGACCTTACAAACGGTGCAAAACCTGGGGGAGCTGTCGAGCCCCACAGGGGATCGGCTGACCTGATGGCAACGGGGTCTAACTACCTGCCAAGCAACTCGGCGTGCCGGCGACCAAGGCATCGATGGCGCAGCGAGTCTTGGCCGGCATGTGTGCGGCCGTGGGCCAAATCACATGGATCGGCGCAGGCTGGTCGCGGTAGCTCGGCAGGACCGCTTCCAGTTGGCCGCGCAGTACATAGTGCGCAATCAGCCAGCTCGGCAACCAGGCCAGGCCGACGCCCGCAATGGCGGCGTCGGCCACGGCCTGGAGGTCGTCCAGCACCAAGGGCGACGGCACACCCGAGCGATGCGAGGTATTGCAACGGTAGGCAATGCCTCGGTGTGCGGCGAGGTCATCGATGCACTCAATCCGCCCGACACGCTGCAAGTACGCCGGTGAAGCGGCCAGGCACACGGACTGCTCGCCCAGGCGGCGTGCGCTCAGGCGGTCGGTGTCCGGTAGCGGGCCGATGCGCACGGCAACGTCGAAACCTTCCTGAGCCAGGTCTATCAGCCGGTCAGAGAACGAAATCTCGATCTCCAGCTCCGGGTAACGGTCCATCAAGCCCCACAAAGCAGGCGCCGCATAGTGATGACCGAACGCCAACGGCAGGCTCGCCCTCAACCTTCCACGCGGCTGTTGCCGGCCACTCTCCAGCACCGATTCGGCGGCTTCAAGTTCGGCCAGCGCACGCAGGCAATGTTCGTAGTAGGCCTGCCCGTCCTCGGTCAGCCGTTGGCGGCGCGTGGAGCGCTGCAACAAGCACGTGCCCAGGCGAGCCTCCAGTCGCGCCAACCCTTTACCCACGGCCGAACGCGTGAGGTTCAGCCGTTCGGCGGCCTCGGTCAGGTTGCCGCTTTCGACGATTTGCAGAAAGAGTTCAACGCCATCAAAACGCGGTGTGGCCATGATTTCATTGTCGCTCTTGATTCCCTTATCAACGGAAAACTTATCACGAATAAAGAATCTTGTTCCCGCGAGAATAGTGCGCTCACCTAATCGAAAGGAATATCCCATGCCGCCCGCCGCCGCCGTATCGGCCGTCAGCGCACCGCGCACCGCCAAAGATGGCCTGGCCCTCACCGCCGTCTGCCTCGTAGCCCTGATGTTCGGCCTGGAAATTTCCAGCGTGCCGATCATCCTGCCAACCCTGGAACAGCAACTGGGCACGGGCTTCCAAGACGCGCAATGGATCATGAATGCCTACACCCTGGCCTGCACCAGCGTACTGATGGCAGCCGGCACACTGGCCGATCGCTTTGGGCGGCGGCGCATGCTGGTGTTGTGCCTGTGGCTGTTTGGCTTGGCCTCGCTGGCGTGTGGCTTGGCGAACGATGCGCCCACGCTGATCGCGGCGCGGTTTGTCCAGGGCGTGGGGGCCGGGGCAATGATGATCTGCCAGTTCGCGATTCTGTCGCACCAGTTCCGTGAGCCTGCAGCGCGGGCTCGGGCCTTTGCGATATGGGGCGTGATCGCAGGTGTGGGCCTGGGCTTTGGGCCGATGGTGGGGGCGTTGATCCTGGCGGTCGCGGACTGGCGCTGGGTGTTCCTGGTGCATGTGCCGCTGACCTTGCTGACACTCGTGCTGCTACGCATCAGTGTGCAAGAGTCCCGTGACCCGGCCGGCCATCGCCTCGACATCGCCGGCATGCTGACCCTGACGCTGTCGGTGTTCGCGCTGGTTTACTTCATCACCCAGGGCAGCGAGAACGGCTTTGGCACGCCGGCCATGCTTGGCTGGGCAGGCTTGTCGTTGGCCGGGCTGCTGTTGTTCATCACTGTCGAGCGACGCAGCGCGCACCCGATGTTCGATTTCTCGGTGTTCCGCATCCAACGCTTCAACGGCGCGCTGATGGGCTCGATCGGCATGAATTTCAGCTTCTGGCCGTTCATGATCTACCTGCCGCTCTACTTCCAGGCGGGCCTGGGCTACGACACGCTGACCACCGGCGGCGCCCTACTCGCCTACACCTTGCCGACCTTATTGGTGCCGCCGCTGGCCGAGCGCCTGGCCCTGCGCTACGGCGCCGAGCGCATCATTCCTTTGGGCCTGGGCATGATGGGCGCAGGGTTTATCGTCATGGCGGCGATCAATACGGCCGAGCAGCCAACCATCGTATGGGTACTGCTCAGTTGCGCGATAACCGGCGTCGGGCTGGCGCTGACCAACTCACCGACCACCAACACCACCACCGGCTCCGTCTCGGCCGACCGCGCGGGCATGGCCTCAGGCATTGACCTCAGCGCACGGCTGATCACCTTGGCGCTCAACATCGCGCTGATGGGCCTGGTGTTGTTGCTGGGCATCAGCCATCACCTTTCCAGCCTGCTGCCCCAAACTTCGGCGCTGGACTGGCCCGCGATCAGCCAGAACATTGCGGCAGGCAAGCTGGACGCGTTGGTGCTGCCCCCCGCAGATGCCCGGGCGGCGCTGCGCCAGGGTGCCGGTTGGGCCATGCTCTTTGCAGGCCTTGGCGCGGGCGGGTTGGCGATGTTGAGTGGGTATTTCTTCCGACGCGGGCGGTAAACGAAAACGGGCCTGCAGATGCAGGCCCGTTTGATTGGGGTTGAAAAAACACTCAGCTATCAGCTGTTAAGCGCAGCCTGTTCGTTTTCCAGAAATTCCTCTTCGAGCTCGGCCTCGTCGACCTTGGTATTAGGCAATGCTTGCCCGGCGGCGCGTGGTTTGCCGCGTAATTTGCCGTAAAGATGTTCCAGCGCATGCTCAAGCTTGGTAGCTGCGCCATCAATCGCCTGTTCCAGGGTATCGGCCTTATGCAGGACCGACAGTGGTTGATGGCCTTTTGGCCGCGCTTCCAGGCGGCAACTTAGATCGTGGGGACCGGGCTTGTCGCCATTCTCATCCTTCAGGTAGACCTCGACGCGGGTCAGGTCTTCTTTATAACGTTCGAGCGTGCTCTCAATGGTAGTACGTACCCACTCCTCCAGTCGGATGCTGCTTTCAATATGGTTATCGCTATTGACTTGGATTTGCATAGTTCTTCCCTTATTTCAGCTAGCTCGCGGGAGGTCACAAACTGCAACACCGGGGTGGTGAAACCATGACCTCTTGACTACACAATTGAGCAGTCAGAAGAACATTTCAAGCCCTTTGCAAAGATAAATCCCACATTACAAATTAAGTCTGACGACGAGCAAAAACGCTGTTAGGGTGGGGAGTTAGTTACATCTTCTTACGCCCAGCGAACCTCATAATTGCCCCTCTCCCAACGGGTGCAATCCGCGAAAAATCCCCGCTTCCTCCACCAGCCAGTCATGTACCGCGCGTACGCCCGGATGGCTCAGTGCGCCCGGCGCATACAGCAGCACGTAGCGTTTGTGATTGGGCACGGCCAGGCCGAACGGCACGATCAAGGTGCCACGCTCCAACTCATCATTGAGCAAAGTGCGCCGCGCGATGGCCACGCCCATGCCGGCGATGGCGGCTTCGATGGTCAGGTGGTTGCGGTTGAAGGTGTGGCCGCGCCGTACGTCGGCCTGGTGGTAGCCGATGGCATTCAGGTAAAACTCCCACTCGGCGTATTCATAACTCCCACGCCAGGCGGTGATGTCGTGCAGCAGCGGAAAATGCACCAGGTCGGCCGGGCCATGCAGTGGCGGGCGGCCGCGCAACAGGCTGGGGGCGCACACCGGAAAAATCTGCTCATCGAGCAGGGCTGTGGATAACAGGCCGGGGTAGCTGCCGTCATTGAGGTCGATAGCCAAGTCGAAGTCACCTTCGTGCAGCGCGATGCTGCTGTCTTCGGCGACCATGCGCAGCTGGATATCCGGAAAGCGTTGCTGCAAACGCGGCAAACGCGGGGTCAGCCATTTGCCGAGAAACGACGGGATTGAGCGCAGGCGCAAGGTGCCGCTGATCATCCCCGCGTCCAGCCGCTGCAACTCCGCATCGATGCTGCCGTAAGCCTCCCCCACCGTCGCCGCCAGCCGTTGCCCCTCGGCACTCAACTCCACACCGCGCGCACGCCGATGGAACAGCCGGAAACCCAAACGCTCCTCCAACTGGCGGATTTGCTGGCTCACCGCCCCCGGCGTGATGTGCAGTTCTTCGGCGCAGCGGGTGAACGACAAATGCCGCGCAGCGCAGGAAAAAACGTGCAGCCAGACGTAGGTCTGACCATGAAGGGGCCGGGTCATAGAGTTTAGTCCTGCTAAAGGGTGTCTTAGGATAATTCGTTGGTCAGTGCCGATCCAGAGGCTCAGTATCGCGCCAATTCCGCCTGCTCTACAAAACATGGCAGCGATTTCTACTCCATTGCTTGTAAGGCTTTAGCATGGCTATCAGTGTTTTCGATCTATTCAAGGTGGGCATCGGCCCTTCCAGCTCCCATACCGTCGGCCCGATGCGGGCGGCGGCGACCTTTGCCCAGGCACTCACCGACCAAGATTTACTGAGTGACACGCGCCGTGTCGAGGTGCGCCTGTACGGCTCGCTGTCCGCCACCGGCGTGGGCCATGCCACCGACCGCGCCTGCGTGATGGGCCTGATGGGTGAATGGCCAGACAAAGTCGACCCCACCTCGATCAACGCACGTATCCAGCAATTGCGCGAATCCGGCCAACTGTTGCTCGCGGGCACACAGGAAATTGCCTTCAACTGGCACACCGACCTCCTGCTGCTGGACGAAAGCCTGCCCTACCACCCCAACGCCATGTCCCTGCACGCCTATGGCGACAATGGGTTGCTGAGCGAACAAACCTATTACTCGGTAGGCGGCGGTTTCATCATCGAGGCGGCCGAAGCAGCTTCCGGTATCGCGCCGACCAGCGATGTTGAATTGCCCTACGACTTTTCCAGCGCCGTCGAACTGCTGGCCTTGTGCAACAAGCACGGCTTGCGGGTTTCCGAGCTGATGATGGCCAACGAACGCGCGTGGCGCAGCGACGAAGACATCCGCAGCGGTTTGCTGCATATCTGGTCGGTGATGCGCGAATGCGTGGAGCAAGGCCTGCGCGATGAAGGCATCTTGCCCGGAGGCCTGGATGTACCACGCCGAGCGGCGAAATTGCACCGCAGCCTGTTGGAAATCGGCAAGCCCAACGTAATCACCTCGACCTTGTCGGCGATGGAATGGGTCAACCTGTTCGCCCTCGCCGTCAACGAAGAAAACGCCGCCGGCGGGCGCATGGTCACCGCACCCACCAATGGTGCGGCAGGCATCATCCCGGCGGTGCTGCATTACTACATGAAGTTCAACCCGGACGCGTCTGACGACGACGTGGTCAATTTCTTCCTGGCAGCCGCCGCTGTCGGCATCCTCTGCAAGAAAAACGCCTCGATCTCCGGCGCCGAAGTCGGCTGCCAGGGCGAAGTGGGTTCAGCCTGCGCCATGGCCGCCGCCGGCCTGGCCGATATCCTCGGCGCCACCCCGGAACAACTGGAAAACGCCGCCGAAATCGGCCTGGAACACAACCTCGGCCTGACCTGTGACCCGGTCGGCGGCTTGGTGCAAGTGCCGTGCATCGAGCGCAACGCCATCGCTGCGGTCAAGGCGATCAACGCCACGCAAATGGCCCTGCGCGGTGACGGCAAACACTTCATTTCCCTCGACCGGGTGATCCGCACCATGCGCGATACCGGCGCCGATATGCATGACAAATACAAAGAAACTTCACGGGGCGGCCTGGCGGTCAGCTGGGTGGAGTGCTGATCGGAGCACCTCTACCCGCCCCAACGTGAGCCCGCGCAAAAATAATAACGAGGCAATATCGATGACCGATGTACGTACACCTGCTGCCGAAAATCCTGCTATAGCAACAACCGTGACCAAAGGCTGGACCAAACACGACACCACCTGGATGCTCGGCCTCTACGGCACGGCCATCGGCGCAGGCACCTTGTTCCTGCCGATCAATGCCGGCGTCGGCGGTTTCTGGCCACTGATCGTGCTGGCACTGCTGGCCTTCCCGATGACCTTCTTCGCTCACCGTGGGCTGACGCGCTTTGTGCTGTCAGGCAAATCCGGCGACATCACCGACGTGGTCGAAGAACACTTCGGCGTCGGCGCCGGCAAGCTGATCACCCTGCTGTACTTCTTCGCCATCTTCCCGATTCTGCTGGTGTACAGCGTGGCGCTGACCAACACCTTGAGCAGCTTCATGGAACACCAACTGCACATGGCCCCGCCGCCACGGGCGATCCTGTCGCTGGTGCTGATCCTCGGCCTGATGGCCATTGTGCGCTGCGGCCAGGGCGTGATCGTCAAAGCCATGAGCGTGCTGGTGTACCCGTTCGTCGCCGCCCTGCTGTTGCTGGCCGTGAGCCTGATCCCCAACTGGAACGGCGCGTTCTTCGCCTCCGCCAGCGAAGGCATGCCGCTGCCGGCTTTCTTCAAGACCTTGTGGCTGGCGATCCCGGTGATGGTGTTTTCGTTCAACCACTCGCCGATCATCTCCGCCTTCGCCGTCGACCAGAAGCGCGTATACGGCGCCCAGGCCGAGCGCAAAAGCACCGGCATCCTCGCCACCGCCCACGGCATGATGGTGCTGACGGTGATGTTCTTCTGCTTCAGCTGCGTGCTGGCCCTGTCGCCAGCTGACTTGGCGGCTGCCAAGGCGCAGAACATTTCGATCCTGTCGTACCTGGCCAACCACTTCCAGACCCCGGTGATCGCCTACGCCGCGCCGTTGATTGCGCTGGTGGCAATCACCAAATCCTTCCTCGGCCACTACATCGGTGCCAGCGAAGGCTTCCAGGGTTTGATCGTCAAATCCCTGCGTGGGCGTAACCGCTCAATGTCGTCCAAAGGGCTGGAACGCTGCACCGCGTTGTTCATGGTGCTGACCTGCTGGGCCGTGGCCACTTTCAACCCAAGCATCCAGGGCATGATCGAAACCCTGGGCGGGCCGATCATTGCGTGCCTGTTGTTCCTGATGCCGATGTATGCGATTCGCCGCGTGCCCTCTCTGCGCCAGTACTCGGGCCAGGTGTCGAATGTATTTGTGGTGGTGATCGGGCTAATTGCGCTGTCTGCGATCGTTTTCTCTGTGTTGCCCTGAAATAGCCCACAACACCAATCCAATGTGGGAGCGGGCTTGCCCGCGATAGTGGTCTGTCAGCCAGAAATTATTAAGCTGATCCACCGCAATCGCGGGCAAGCCCGCCCCCACAGGGGTTAGAAACAGTCAGATAGGTCGCTATACGGCACGCCCTTTGCTGTACAGCCTATGAGGCAAACGGACTTTGTGAACCCTCAGCGACGGAGTGGCCGGTGGTCAGGCAATGCGAACTATTCCAGACACCGGTCGTCAATGAATGCATGTTCTTATCAGGCGGTAACGCACCATGGACAATCCTTTTCAGATCATCACCGACACCTTCACGCCTAAATACCGCGTCAACCTAAGCATCCAACGGCTGGATGGCAGCATCATGCTCACCCTCTCGAATGAGGACGGCGTGGTTGCCAAACGCATGATCAGCGCCGAACAACGCAACGACCCGCAACGGCTCAAACGGCTGGTGCAAAGTATTCAGTTCGGCATCGCCATCGAGCAGGGCCACAGCGCCATGGAAATCCTGGCGGTGATGACGGACGGCGACCACAAGCTCCTGCAGCGACCGCCCGCCCACACCCTGCCCTTCAGCGTCGGGCTTTAAAGCTCGCCCTTCTCGGTCTCCAGGCTCGCCTCGCCTTTGCGACGCGGGCCTTCGACTTTCACCGAGGGGAACGCCGACGAAGCGTAGCGCACGACCAGAATCGCAAACGCCAACAGCAGAATGCCGCCGCACAGGTAGATGATGCCGATGTCCGGCGGGTTGTGGTGGGACACGTTGGAGATCAGCAGCCGCGTCAGCGCAGTGATCGCCACGTAGATCAGGAAGCGCACCGGCATGTGGTTGGTCTTGAAATAAATCCCGACCATTGCGCCCAGTTCCAAGTAGATGAACAGCAGCAAGATGTCATCGATCTTGATGTGCCCGGTTTCCAGCATTCCCAAAAATTCCATCACCGCCGCCCAGGCGGTCACCGCACCAATGGCGAACAACGCCAGGTAGTGGAACGTCTCGACAAACAGATTGCCCAGCGACTCAGCCAGCCCATGGACATTTTGACGCAGCTTTTCGGCCCAGTTGAATTTCACGATGATGCTTCCTTAGGTCGGCTCGACCGGATAATGCGGGTTGGACGTAACGGGTGTTCTGCATGCAGAAAAAAGGCCAGAGGCAGGTATAAGATGATGGCGACGTGACGTGAGGCACAGGGTGACAACACAACTTGCTCCCGTTGGGCCGGGCTGACGCTCCAGCACGTAGCGCCCCTAAAACCTGCAAATGGGTTTTAACTGGAAGAATACCTTCGCCTGAATTGGGGCTGCCTCGCAGCCCAACGCGAGCAAGCTCGCTCGCCACAGTTACGCGCTTTGCCTCAGGCGGGTGCGACTTGCTCCAGCGCTCGGTCGACTAATAAGCCGCCCATTTCGACCAGTTGGTGAATCGCCAAGACCAGGCTTCGCTGCGGGCCTTCAAGGTCGAATGCCAGCATATTGGCCATTTCACGGGCGCTGCTTAGGGTTTCGCTGGCGTTTGCCAGAAGGGTTTCTGTGTCCACTGTAGGTGTGACGCTGAATAGCGTGACGGGCGGCTCGGAATTCAAAGCATCGGCGGTACGGTGAGTATTGTTTTCCATGGTGCGGCTCCGGTATTAATCAAGAAAGTTCTCTTTTTCGTGTTCGAGCCGCCAAGCTCGGCCCCGCGATGCAAGGCCCGGAGAAGGTAAGCCACCGTAGGATTACTCGGCAACCTCAGCGTGTTGTCAGAAATTTCCGTTCTAGCAAACCCCTATTTCCCAGCTACATTAAAAAACTGCTACCCAAACCCCGTGGTTTGGCTTACCCTTTTAGCTGTATATAAATACAGTAGTCGCAAAAGACAACTATCGTGAAGGCATGTGAGGTGGTGAATGGCCGTCGAAGTGGTATACCGCAGCAGCCGAGATCTGGAGCGTTTGTTCATGGATAAAGCCGAAGCTGACCGTCATGACAAGATGCTTGAACTCGCTGAGTTGCTGGCAGAAGTGTTGCAAAAAGCCGTGCCGTCCCTGAGCGAGCAACAGGTGGAGGAAGCCGGGATCTACATGGCGAAGAACCGCGATGTATTTGCCAAGGCGTTCAAGAGCCAGCCGGACGCGCTGTCCGAGTTGCTGAACCCGGCAGCGGAATAAAGCCCGAATTGAACAGGCCCTGAATCATTGATTCAGGGCCTTTTTAATGCCTGGCTTATGGGTAGAGCAGGCGTTCGGCCAGCTCATCCGCCACCCGTGCGGGGGAGCGTTTTTCGGCTTGGGCGTGGGCGAAGATTTCCGTCAGGCGTGTGCCGATGTTGGACAGATGGGCGGTGATACCTGCCAACTCCGCGCCGCTGTGTTTGAGGGCGACGTAGATCAGGCCGCCGGAGTTGATCACGTAGTCCGGGGCGTAAAGGATGCCGCGCCCCTCCAACTGGTCGGCGATGTCCAGGTTGGTCAGTTGCGCGCTGGCGGAACCGGCCACGGCGGCGCAGCGCAGTTGGCCGACGCTGTGGCGATTGAACACGGCGCCGACGCCGCAAGGCGCGAGGATGTCGCACGGGGTGCTGAGCAAGGCGTCGTTGGCGATGGGGTGCGCGCCGAATTGCTCCATGGCCAATTGCACTTTGCCGTGGTCAATGTCGCTGACCAGCAGTTCGGCGCCAGCGGCGTGCAGTTGCTCGGCCAGGGCGTAACCGACATTGCCCAGGCCCTGGACGGCCACGCGCAAGCCTTCGAGGTTGTCACTGCCCAGGCGCGCCATGGCAGCGGCGCGGATGCCGGTGAACACGCCCATGGCGGCATGGGGCGCCGGGTCGCCGGCGGCGGTGGTGCTGGTGACGAAGCGGGTGTGCTGGGCGATGCAGTCCATGTCGGCGACCGAGGTGCCACTGTCGATGGCGGTGATGAAACGGCCGTCGAGTTTTTCGATGCAGCGGCCAAACGCTTCAAACAGTGCCGCACGGCTCTCCACATGCACGGGGCGGATGATCACTGCCGTGCCGCCACCCACCGGCAAACCGGCCAGGGCGGCTTTGTAGCTCATGCCTTGGGCCAGGCGCGCGGCATCGGCCACGGCACTTTCATCGTCGGGGTAGGCGAGGTAACGGCAACCGCCCAAGGCAGGTCCCAGGCGGCTGTTGTGGATGGCGATGACCGCCTTCAGCCCGGTCGCCGGGTCGATGCTCAGGTGCAGCGATTCAAGGCGGGTGCTGTGCATGAGAGCAAACATCGTCGGGCTCCCGAATCACTTCTGGTAGAGGCCCAAGTATAGGCTTACGCCAGGAAACTGCCGAAGTGCGCTGGAATAAGCCGCCCGATTTCACAGCCCCAGCGACATAAGCAGGTCGGATATTGCTTAAGTCACTGGACGAAAATTCACCGCAAGGCTAAAACAGGGGCATCCGTCGGAGAATGCAATGAATCCCCGCACAGCCTTTTTCGCCTGCCTGGACCGTTCACCCCCTGCGCTGTTTGAAGCGGCGCTGTGGATTGCTGCCGAGCATGACCCGGCCGTGCAGCCGCAGGTGATCCTGCAAGACCTCGCCGTGCTGCAGCAACAGGTCAGCGTGGGCATGCCCATGTTGCCGGCGGATGAACTCGGCCAGCCGCTGCTGCGGCGCCTGAATGACCTGGGGTTCGCCCAGGACGACTTCACCCCCCTGCGCCCCGCCGCCGCCCTGCTCGACAAGGTGCTGCAGCGCAAACGCGGGCAGCCGCTGGCGATGGGGCTGATCGCGCTGGAGATGGCGCGGCGCCTGGATATCCCGATGGCGGGCGTGAACTTCCCGGGGCATTTCCTGCTGCGGGTGCCCGGTGCCGATCACCTGCTGGACCCGTGCGGTGGGCGGCGTTTGTACCCCAATGACTGCCGCGAGTTGCTGCACCGTCAGTACGGACCGAATCTGAAGTTGCAGGCCGACCATCTGCTCAGCGCCGAACCACGCTCGATCCTGCAACGTTTGTCACGCAACCTGCGCCAGTTGCACCTCTCCAACGATAACCCATTGGCCGCTCTGGTCGATGCCGAACGTGTGTTGGAGCTGGGCAATGCCAGCGCCGCCGACTACCTGGCGCGGGCCAGTCTGTACCAGCGCCTGGATTGCCCAAGCGCCGAGCGCTTTGACCTGGAACACGCCTTGTTGCTCAGCGAAGACCCGATTCAACGCCTGCGCCTGACCGAGCGGCTGGGGCACCTGCCGCCCAACTCAGTGGTGCATTAACACATCAGTGGCTGATGCACCGCCATTGCAGCATAGGTATCTACACATCTTTTTATGGGTTGAATTCTTTGGTTGTCGCGGGGGCGCTGGGTACATATCCGTTATTTGGGTAACGGCTGCTATTGGTTCCGCTCTTACAGCGGGTCACTTTTGGAAAAGAGCCCCAAAAGT
>NZ_JBJGXU010000045.1:0-47880 GCF_045447305.1 Pseudomonas sp. D47
ATAGCCTCGGAAAACCGATCCAATCAGGTATCTATGTGATCACCATGACCTCGCCTTGAGCGTTAACGGTACGATTCATATCCCAGAAGACTCTCCGATGAAGTACTCAGACGGGCCGCGAATGCTTCCTCGAACATGTGCCATGTTCGTACCTTTAATGTGTTGCAGGGCTGAACGAGTCCGTAAAAATCTCGCCTCATCCCTGCCGAAGATCACGTGACTAACGCCGAAATCGATCACGCCGAGGCTACACTCAATAGCTTGGCTCTATCACTAGCATGGAGCTCTGCCCAAAATGCTGAACGACTTTTCTGAGCCATCCATTTGGTAGGTGCAGTTCAGCTCACCAGCAATCAAACCTTCGCGCGGAAACTGCGCTTTGCTCGTGCCCCCAGAGCAGTCTGCCTTCCTGAATCAAGGCAACCGCTTCAGCTGAAAATGTAGAAAAGGTGGTAAGGCCACAATAGAAGCCCGTGATGATCAGAAGGCGCCATTCAGGGCTTAGGGTGGGACGCGCGACTAGAAAGGCGATGGCCAGACCGATGATATAACCCTCAACCATGTTCGCGACCAAAGTGCCTGGAGGAATCGTGGGAACAGGGCGTTTAGCTTCATGGCCAGTAGCCCGAGTATCTAGCTGCTAAACAGTACTCATCGCTCTGTGGGCTGTTGAACCAAAATGACAGCGTCATCGCCCATCACGGTGGCGATCACAGCATTTTCAGTGGGCCAGTTCACTATGACGGTGCCGCGCGGGTGCTGTATTTCAACGCAGATATTCGATGATGATGAGTGGGACTTGGCCCCGGCCAACGGCACGGGTAGATGACTTGGCCGGATGCATACGACGCTTACTACGGCGTGATCATGATTGGTGAAGCGTCAGCCGCAGTGACAGGAAGGTAGGATGGTTACGCGACCAATTGAAGCCGAGGGGCGAGCGCGAGATCGTCTTTTGGCATAGTCGCCAGGAGTCGTGCGACTTAGACTTGTGGAAGCTTGGCAGAAAGCAGCACCTCAAGCTTTTCAATACGCTCTTGGACTGCCCAAGCACGATCCCGCTGAACGCTGAACCTCTTGGCAGCTACTTTCTGTTCTACGTGCACCAGGTAACGGTTGCGGCCGTAGGTATAGCGCATCGTGACTTTTGCTCGGGGCTTCCTACTCGACCGACTCCGTGAAGGTCAGCTCAAAGAACAGCCCGTCGGAGTTCTAGCGTGCAGAGGACTCAACACTTGAGACTTGTCTTATAGTTCAGCGACCATCTTTCCTCAGAACTCAATGCCTCATGAGAACCAAAAATTTTAGGCCTCGGAGATTTGGATCGCTAGCAAGGGCCGGGTGAGGAATCAAGTAACAGCTTTGTTTCAAGCGCGTCAAGGAACTGAAGAATTTCGCCGACAAGACGCCGCTGGTCTTCTACAGGTGTGGCACTGGATGACTCTTCCAGCGTCCGGCACGCCTCGACCAGACACTGATGATTAGCCAACTGCGCGCTGCCTCTGATCCTATGGACCAGTCGAACCATCCCCTCGTGATGGCCCTGCCGCAGTGCCGCAACAAGTTTTTTGCCGTCCTCTTTGTTGGTACACAGGAGTTGCTCAACTAGCGGTCCGTACGCATCAGGGTTCAGCGCGCGAAGTTTCTCCAGCTCGCTGCCGGCACGCGCGGCTGACGACCGGCGCTCGGCTTGCAGTGCAATTTCTGCAAGTAAAGGGGATAGGGTCTCAACACCCAGTGGTTTGAATAGGCAGCGGGTCATCCCCGCTGCCATACAGCGGTCTACGATTTCGTTTTGAGCGTTAGCAGTCAAACCAAAAATAGGGTGCGGGGAAGCAGCTAGATCGCATTCTTGGTCCCTCATTCGACTCGTCAGCTCGTAGCCATCCATGTGCGGCATGTTGCAATCGGTGATGGTCAAATCAAAAGGCGGCTTTGCATCGCTCCATAGTCGCAACGCTGCCTCGCCGTCGTTGCAGGGTACCGCCTCATGCCCCAAGTATTCTATTTGCTGGCATAACAACAGGCGGTTGGGCGCATGATCTTCAGCTACTAGGATTTTTAGTCGGTGGAAAGAGTTGCCGGCTGTAAGCGCACCATCGACATGATTATGTAATGCCTCTGCGGGCTCGGCGTCGAAGCGTAGCGTGAAGCGTGAGCCCACACCCTTCTGGCTCTCAACACTCAGCGCCATGCCCAGCACCTGTACCAGGCTATTACAAATACTCAATCCCAAACCGGTTCCGCCTTTTTGATCGGCGTGGGGACCGGCCTGGACAAAGGGCTCGAAAATTTCTTGCTGCTCTACCTCGCTCAAACCGGTGCCTGTATCGCCAATTTGGATTTCGTACGCGTAACGACCTTCGACTGGCGGTTCCGGCAATTCACGCAACAGCACATAGACCGAGCCCTGCTCGGTGAACTTGACCGCGTTACTGATAAGGTTCGCTACGATCTGATTGAGCATCAGCGGATCGATCATCACCCCTGGATGGAGAACATCCATTACAAGGCGATAATCTAATCGCTTTTTGAGTGCGTTTGGTTCGAACAAACGGTGAACAGATTCAATTAATTGGCTCAGATGGGTAGGACGCGGCGACGCTACCATGGCGCCTGCCTCAATTTTCGACAGATCCAGAATGTCACCTATTAGAGACAGTAGGGACTGCGCCGACTGATGCGCCACCTCGAGGCTCTCCTCCATCTGCTCTGGGCTGGCCTGCTGCAGGCGTAACAACTCGATCAAGCCGATCAAAGCACTGATAGGCGTACGGATCTCGTGACTCATACTCGCCAGAAACGCTGACTTAGAACGGCTAGCTTGTACGGCCTCCTCTTTAGCAATCTCTAACTGAGTGACCAGGTGTTCTCGCTCGGAGATATCCAGCCAGCCACCGATTAAGCCCAACGCTGCCCCGGCAGTATCGCGGTACGGCAGTATCCAGTGGTAAAGCCGGTGATGCTGTCCAAACATCTCTACATCAACATCATTCAGTCTCGGCTGCCCTTGCTTGAGCACATCCATATAAATGTGGTGATGGCTTGAACTGAACTCCGGGGTCGAATGGCTACTTTCTATCAAGGTTTTGCCGATCAGCTCTTCCCGGCTTTTTTTAACGAAATCCAGATAGGCTTGGTTGCAATGCACCAGCCGGGCCTCCTGATCCCGCACATACAACGCTAAGGGCGCACCATCGATGAGCGTCCGGCTAAACTCTAATTGGTTTTCCAGATCACGTTCTGCTTTCCGACGTTTTTGGATCTGCCTGCGCAAGTAGTAAATCCATATGAGAAAAACCAGCCCGAATAGGAGGGCTACGCCGATAATTTGGTACACCAGATCGTGATAGGTACTCCAAGAACTGGCCGCCGCCGGGGGGGTATTGCTGCGCCACCGGTCTGTCAGTCCCTTTAGTGCTTGCGGTGAGATTTGCAGAAGCGCGACGTCCAGAATGTCCTTTAAGATCAGATTATCAGGAGCAACCGCCATCGCGACTCTGGCGTACGAAGGACCAAAGACCGACGCGATATGCAGATCTGAGCGAAAATGCTGGGTAACGAAATAATCGGCGCCAAACCAAGTATGTACGGCGCCGTCGACCTTGCCTTCGGCCAGCATCTCCAGCCCGCGCGTAGCATTGTCAACTGGGACGATCTTGATCTTCGGGTAATGCTGCGTCACCCATTCCGACAGCGGATTACCTTGAGTAAGGGCAAGGCGCATGCCATTGAGCCCCTCAAGACCATGGATGCCTGTTTCAGAGCGGCGGGTGACCACTACGAACGGGCTTATAATGTAGGGTCGAGTAAATTGTCTCGGCTCAATCCAATGATCACCGATTATCAGTGTCGCTAGGACATCCACTTGATGGTTTTGCAGCTGGTTAACCATGTCGCTGACGCTGTCGCTACGTTCGATCTGAAATTTCAGTCCTGTGTAGCGCTCGATCAGCTTTAACAGTTCAATGCTTAAGCCTCGCAGCTGTCCTTTTTCGTCGTAGAAACTCAGCGGCACATTTGCCCCCGCTACTATCAGCTTTGGGTTCGGATGTGCGGCAATCCAAGCCTTCTGCTCTAAGGTCAACGCTAGGGACTGACGTGCCAGAACACAGTCGTCACTCAACCCCCAACTGGACGTGAGTCGTTGCATATCTGCCAAGAGAATAGCAGCTAGTGAACGGTTCAGAGCGTCCAGCAACTGCGGCCGCCACGCACTGACCGCGAAATCAATGTCGGCCTGGGGCGAAACATCCGCGTCGTCAGCGACATACACATCGTCTCGGTAGAACCGTGAGGTCAAGTATTCTGCAGTGATAGCGCCACTGCGCATGGCGTCAACTTGGTTGTACGTTAGTGCGGTCAGGGCTGTCAGGTGATTGGTGTACGAAATGAGGGTGGCCCCGGGGTACCGCTGACGTAGCCGAGAGGCCAAAGCTTCATTAGGCCCGATGTAAGCAAGGCGTTCATTGGCTAAATTAGTGGTGGACTTGTCTCTATCGCTGCTGCGTCTAAGAAGGATTTTACGATTGAGCAGATAGGGAGTAGTGGCATTCACCAAAAGGTTTGGAGCAACAGTCGCGTCATTGAACGCGAGCATATCAACTTCGTCCCGAGCAATGGCCTCTAAAGCTTCGACTCGATTTTTATAACGAAGAATTTTGAATTGCAAACCAAGCATCGGCTGCAGGGTACCCAGAACATCAGCAGTAAGTCCCTCGAAGACGCCGGTATCGTACCCCATATACATTGGCGGTCG
This sequence comes from Pseudomonas sp. D47, assembly GCF_045447305.1. Lineage (NCBI taxonomy): Bacteria > Pseudomonadati > Pseudomonadota > Gammaproteobacteria > Pseudomonadales > Pseudomonadaceae > Pseudomonas > Pseudomonas sp. D47. Next base: position 4,760 of record NZ_JBJGXU010000045.1, read on the forward strand.
CGAACCTCCCCAGATTGCAACCCTCACCGCAGGGGCGCGGTCAAGCCAAGCACGGGTATGAGGCGCGAAGGACACTGGAATCGAGTGTGTTGGAGTGCGCACCAATAACCTCACCTCATCAGCCGCCACGGCTGGCACAACGCCCAGTACCCATCCGGATATAGGAAGAAAAAACCAAGTAAAACACTTAAGTGATAAATTCACGTTCCAGATCCGTTCGGGTAGTAGATAGTCATCGGCACCGGCGGCAGGCGTCGATGGTGTCCAATGAGGGAGGCGCCAGCACGTCTGGCTGGCCGCCGCGAAAAAATGCGCTCCCAGCGAGAATCTGTTCAGATGCGCTTGGCAAAAATAGATTTCTCACGACAGACTATGTCAGATTAATCATCATCCTTTAAAGGCTAGGTGCTCGCACTGATAATGCTAAAATCTGGCAACGCGCCTGAACGCTTTACCCTTTGTTTTCATACGATTGCGGAAACGCGCTCTTGCGGTTCTTTTTCAGAAGGTAGATTTCATGAGGTGGTCCGAGTTAAAGCCGCTGCAAATAGCTCTGCTTGATGATCATGCGCTTATTAGGGACGCACTGAAGGCGCGGCTGTCGCTGGAGCCCACGTTCAAAGTTGCCGGCATTTACTCGACCAGTCGAGGCCTGATGGAGGGTCTGCGCGAGGCACCAGTCGATTTGCTGATTCTGGATTACCAGTTGTCCGATGGTGAAATGGACGGCCTGCGCTTAATCGACTGGCTGCGTAAACAGTACCCGGAATTACGCATTGTGGTTTTCTCATCAATGGAGCGTCCCGCTACTGTGAACATGAGTATCCGCGCAGGTGCCAGAGGTTTTGTGGGTAAATCCCAGGAGTCTGACGACCTGATACGTGCAATTCGAACCGTGGCGCTAGATCGCATATACCTGGCGCCCAATATGGCCAGCGAACTGGAAAAATTACCTGTACCTCAGGACCAGGATGTCGGTGACAGTTTGGAAACTCATGCGCTAGCTAACTTCTCTGAGCTTTCGCCTAAGGAAAGCGAAGTCCTGCGTTGCTGCCTGGACGGCTTATCCGTTTCACAGATCGCCGAGAAATTTTCTCGCAGCCGTAAGACAATCAGCGGGCAGAAACAGTCGGCGTTTCGAAAACTAGGCATCCGAACCGATACAGAGCTGTTTAAGCTGCAGAATCAGCTGGGCTTCTCATAAGGTAATGAGAAACACGCCAGGCATGGCGGTTGAGCCCAGAGGGCCCTTTCCTAACAGAAGCGGTTCATCGAGTTCACTTTTTTCAAGCGCATCCACAATGTCATTTATACCTAATTCTCCTGAGCTATTCGCCTTGCCCAAGAGTGTTAGACAAGGTGAGCAAAATAGGCCCCGCTGGACTTAACAGCAGAAATGGCGTTCAGCAATTCCGACATATTGTCCTGCTTGCTGACGAAACCGCGTGCGCCCATCTCCTGGCAGCGTATTACGACATGCCTAGCGGTCTCTGAACTCAGCACGATGATGCTCACCGGTAGCCGGAGGTCAGTGATTTGTTTGATGACGCCAAATCCGTCCAGACCGGGAAGGCCCAAGTCCAGTATCAGCCAAGACGGCTTAAGTCGCTGTACCAGCTCCAGCACGTCTTCGCCGTTATCTGACTCCGCGACAATAGTGTAACCCTCATCACGCAGCAACGCGCTGACAGCCAGGCGAACAGATGGGTGATCATCAACCACGATTACTTGATTATTCATAAGATGTACTCATTGAGAGTGATGATGGAGTTTACGCATTTTTAAGATTCTACAAATACTAGCAAGGTGAAAATCCGCACTTTTGAGACAAATCCTAATTTATTCACGGCGCAAAGACTTTATTCTTAGCTGCATAAGGGCTTGCACAGAGCAAAGCGACAGCGGTTTAGAATATGTACTGACTGAAAAAAGGAAACTCTTTTCTTATGGCTTGTTACCACTAGCTTTTTTAGCATAAGGCTGGCGCTTAACAAATGATATTGCTTTGAGGTTAAGTAATACATGAGTTTTATTCCAATTCAGCACCAACCTAGAATCCTAATTGTCGAGCGCTCGTTCGAGCTTGCAGTAGTGATAGATAGGATACTTTGCAGCATGCAACAATGGAGGATCTGCAGAGCTTCAGAAGTTGAAGAAAGCGTAGCTTTGAATTCAATTAACAATACGCCCTTTGATGCTTTAATCACCTCGCAATCAATGGCCCGAGGCCTGCTTCAAGAAATACAGGTGCGAAATTTGTTCATCTACAATTTTCAAGCTGCCGCAACGGATTTGCCGCTGGCAGCCATCGAATGCGTCGACCTCTCCACGGGTATCCCTGACTACCGGGCACTGAATCAGTTCATCGGCACGCTACGTGTGAAGGCAAAAGAGTCGATGTAAAACTGAGATAATTTCGGTTGTGAACGCTGGACGATTGTCCAATCTACCGTCCAATATGCGAGTGCATATCCAATCGGCTTCAATCAGATGGCTTCATGGTCGAATTAGACCTAGAGCCGCGCGATCTAGCTTTTCTTTAGCTGCAAAAACACGTCTCCCACGGGGGCGCTGGGCCGAAATCATCCGAATGCCGTTTGAACTGCGTATGTCCGTGATGATGCCGCTGGACAGATTGGGAATCTTATATTAAGAGATTTCACTCAATTCCGCCTTTGCCCTATAAGCACATCGACGATGTTGCTAGGTAATCATCTCGTCGTGTTGGCCGATCAACAATTACATGATCATCTTGTCGAGCGACTATATTAGACTTCCGACCAGCAAAGCGACATTACGATAAATAAGAACGATGCCGATTTATATGCGGAGAAGTCGTCTCGTTAATCACGTTTTAATAGCCAACCGTTATTGTGCAAACCAATTGCTCTATCTATTAAAGGTTTTCCCGATGCATCGATTGTTTCTATTTTGGCTGCTGTTGTTTTCCGGTTTTGCACACGCCGTCAGTCCCTTCGAGCCCAACATCGAATTTCTTCCAGCTAAAGAAGCGTTCACGTTTACCTCCTCACGTTTGGATTCCGGCGAAACACAGTTGTTCTGGCAGATCGCCGATGGCTATTACCTGTACCAGCAGCGCCTCAAATTCGACGGTCTTGCCGAAGCGCAAAATCCCAAGCTGCCGGAGGGTGAAGACCACAGCGACGAGTTCTTCGGCCAGCAGCAGGTGTATCGTCAAGCGCTAGAACTGAAGATTCCCGCCGGCGTCACCGGCAAGATCAAGGTGGGCTTTCAAGGCTGCGCCGATGCCGGCCTGTGTTATCCGACCCAGACGCAAGTGGTGGACCTGGGCGGCACTACCGCCGCGTCGGCCGTCAATGAAGCGCCTGATCAAGCGTTGGCCAGCGGCCTGCAAAAACGGGCTTTGGTCTGGAGCCTATTAATATTTTTCGGCTTGGGACTATTGCTGGCCTTCACGCCATGTTCCCTGCCAATGCTGCCAATCTTGGCCGGTTTGGTGGTGGGCAGCGGGGCCGGGCAGAGGCGCGGTCTGGCGCTGGCGGGCAGCTGCGTGGTCTGCATGGCCTTGGTGTACGCCGCGATGGGCGTGCTAAGGGCTCCAAACGAGCTGATGCTCATGGGCTCGGCCGAGCAAGTGTTGCCTGCGCTGTTGCAGGCCACACCCTCTTCATAGGACTGACAATGTCTTGGGAGTACACGCGACCGCTTTCGTAGCCCTTACTTTGCAGGCCCTCTGGGCTTAGGTGATCCTTCGGACTCTGATAGCAGTCGGCTATACGCATCCTCTAAGCCTTCCCGAGTTTGCGCGGGCAATGCTGGTTTCTTCTCTCGCTTGGGCGTCGAAGGGAGATTGGACGGTGAACCCGGTGGATGGAGCTCCTCGAAAGTCTTACGCTCCTCGGCTGTAAGGGATGAAACAAAAATCTTCTCGCTCACCCGTGCAGCTCGATCGTCCTTGGTGAAGCTCAACACGTTGGATGGCACCGGCACCGGGAACGGACAACGAAGGTCAGGCCTGCCCCCGGTTTTGCTCTTATGAATGCTGAGACGAATTAGCTCTTCGACGTCGTCCCTACTGCTGGAGTAGGCGGCTGAAAGGTATGCCTTGTTGACGTCCTCCAAAGTAATCGTATGGCGACGGGCTGCACGGGCTTCAAGATACGCCACCTTGATCAGTTGAACCGCCAGACGCTTTATACCGAACGTCCAGCGATACAGCTCATGTACCAGGGCACTTGGATCTGCAGATACGCGCCCCCCGCTCACCCGTATGCATTCTAGAACATATTCCTTCCAGGCCTTCGAGTCAGGATGGTCCGGTAGCATGATACGGGGTTCAGAGAGAAGCCGTTGCTTGTCCTCACTATTCCTTGTCAGCAATTTGTGACCCAGGCTGTAGTTGGCCACATAGATCATTGGAACCCCAAGCCCGGCCATGGTGAGGAGAATATCCGTAACGCGGGCCACCCCTTGACCAGTGCTCTGATGCTGCATCTCTTCGAGCATCATTAGTGATACACCATCACGATTCACCCTACGCCGGCACTCCGTCAGTAGCTTTGATGTATTCGCTCTAACTCCTGTCGCGTCGCCACCGAGGAAGTCTTCCAACAGCTGCCTGCCGCCAGCCTTACCCCTGGCGCTGGCGTACCAATACGAGATCAATATATGAGGTTCGTGGTAATGAGCGGATGCATAAGGTGCAGGTCCAGGCATCACCTTCATCAGCGCACTGATAGTTTGGCTCTTCCCAACCCCTGCAAGGCCGGTGAGGCAGATAGGAAACGCCTCGTTCTCCGGGGGGTGATACAGCCGCCGCTGATATTGCTGGTCCGTGGAAAAACTCTCAGCCGAAAAGCTGCGCGCACGATCAACGCTGTCTTTGATGAAGTCCAAAGAAAACTGGTTGGGAAGGAAAATCGTCTTCAGTACCTCTGACAAACGCTCAGCGGCCAATGCAGGACTCAACTCCTCAAGCCCGGCTACCGGATCAGGTTGCACTGTAATCAAACTCCGGATATCAGCCAGCGTGTCCAGCCCGTCAAAGCGCGCAGAAAAGATGTTAGTCATTGCCTTTCCCCATCAACCGCTTCTGGTCGGCGGCATCACGCTCAGCAGCTCCGCCCTTCGCAGGGCGCCCAGGCTTGCGGATACCACTGTCCCAGGCCTTGCCAGTGGCGTGAAGAAATTGGGCATTGCGATCCTGAAGGATTGCGGGCTGCTCTTCACGAAGCTGCGCATTGCCGCGCAGCCGATTCTCATTGAGCGCCTGAAGATCCGACAGCGAAATGTCGACGCTGCTGGGATGGACGCTCGCTGGCTTTACAAAGTCCAGCTCGTACAAAACACCTTCTAATTCGACCCAGATATGTCTGACACACATGATCATGACATAAGCGGTTACCGGTATCTGGCCATTGAACGCAATCCGGTCAAAAACTTCGGTTCCAATCAACTTCGATGAATTGTATTTACGACCGTAAAAATAAACGCCACTCCTTTTGATGTGCGCCGGACGAGGAGTCAGAAATTCTCTCACTGCGTAGTCAAAACTCACCTCCGTGCCGGAATCGTAACCAAGATCACTATAGAATTTGTAAATGTTATGTGGCGTGGGACTGAAGCCCACCTCCAACATCTCAGGCGTCATCTTCCCTTCAGTACCTGAAGCATGGTTATCGTAAATAGCTTGCAGAATATGCCGCTTGCATATCTCTACAAAGTTGAGAGAGCTATGAAAGTGTGTTGGCTGATCATTGTCAGATTTGGTCCTAGGATGCGACGATTCAACCGTTGCTTTCGACTGACCCGAGTGAGTAGGAGTCAGTTCAAGTCTGGATAACCAACTCATCATTTCGCCACGGGCCACTGCTTCTGAACGAATCGGTACGCCCATGGTAGAGCCTGGTCCACGGTCAAAGACGATGTTTTGCGGCAGTCCGTAAGTGGGCCAGTCTTCTTTTCTGATCGTCAGGCCAAACAACGATGCAAATTTGACCTTGCAAATGGCCATTGAGAACAGGGCCATGCGGTAGGCTTCCATGGTTTCTTTGTTTTCGGAGAAACCCAAGGCGACTACAGCACCAGACTGGCCACACACCCCTCGAACTATACAGGCCGAATCCATAGCGGATCCTTCGAGCAAGCCAGATATCTTGCCTTTGGGGTTATAGCCGTCAAATTCAACAAGTTGGTTTACATTGACCAAGTCATGGGAAAAGCTTCCAACAAACCCGGACTTAGCTCGAGCCCCACTGGTACCTCTACGTGCCTTCCTATATGCCTTGGTGCTTATCGCCTGACCAAGGTAGTAATCGTACTGTCCTTTTGTGGGGAAAGGCTTACCTTCGGGGTGATAGAACTTCTTATTTCCTGCCGATGTTGTAAAAGGAATACAACCGAATTCACCCACCAGCACGGCACCAAAGATTTCAGCGTCAGATTTAGTTTTATCGTTGTATTTGATGAACCCGTCCAGGATAGAAGTCTGCATTTCGGCCGTAGCAGGAGATCGGGATTTACGTCCTGACTTTGGCGGCCTTCCCAACATTTGCCCGTCTGCGGTCTGTTCCCTTTTGCCTCTACCGCAGCGGTCGAACTTGGGCATAAGCGCCCACTTCGAGCGGCCGAACACCAGATAGCTAAAAAACCAAAACCTCAACCGGGCTGCATTCTGAGAAGGTGACTGATTGGCAGCATGAGCGTTGATGATCGATTCGGGATTGTCGTTCGAGAGGATCTCTTCAGCATGATCTACCAACTCCGCTATGGCGAGGTAACGCTTGTTAACCATTTCATCGTAGCTTTTCGTTGCCCTTACCCGATCTTTTTCCAATTGATCCACTGAAATGCCCCGGATGGCCATTAACCAAGGAGGTGTGGCGTCACTACCGCATTCCACAAGATCACCATTGGTCAGGGCCAGATCAAATTCAGGCCGGGAAAGCGTTAGCAAACTCGCAGTGGTGCCCTCTTCATCAAAAAATACAAGGCGTGCCCTGTTTGCCCTGCCGTCACCTGCAAGGAAATAGTATTCGACATCCTTCGTCAGCCCTTTGAATCCTTCAGGTGCTCTCAGCTTAGAACCAGTGATCATTCGGAAAGCCCGGCAAAAAGTGAGCTATAGACCTGCAGAACATCCGGCGCATCCGTCACCAATGGATGATTGATAAGGATCGGGTCAAACAAACTGACCGGTAGTTTGCGCTCCCATATGTCTTTGTAGATCTTCGTCAGAAACAGATCACGCCGCCCCCACCGCTGTCCGTACCTCAAGGCAACGGACGCTACTGGTCTCCCTTGAGTGACACAGTCTTCGATGTCGTGTGAGAAATCCTCGAGAAGATTTGATTCGAGACTGATCTCGCGATCATGGTAGCCATACAGAAGATCCAAGTTGGCCACTAGGACTGGATCCAGCAGATCCCTGGAAACCCTCACAGTCCTGATGCCTGCACTGTGATAGTAAATCTCTTCCAAGGCGTGCCGTAAGCGAGCTTTCTCGCGGTTTTCTTTCTGTTTCGCCAAGCTTTTCAAACTTCCCCGAGCGACCTCATCAAAATCCATCGCATTCAACTTTACCGTCCAGTTCACGGCATAGGGGTCCGAGCCTTGCGGCTGGATATAGAGAAGCAGATCGCCCAAATAGGGGTGGGGAACCCTCTGGCGCTCACCATCATCGTAGGTCACGACAGCTGTAGCGTGTTTGAGACCGATTTCCTCTGCAACCAATGATGTTCCCTTCACTGGCAGAAGTTTCAGCCCAGCAGCTAAGGGGTTTCCTTGAAGTGGATGAACTTGTGGAATGGGGCTGAGCATTTTCTGCTCATGCAACTCGAACACGTCGGGGTTATAAAGAGCCAGTTGTGCGAAAATTCTTTCAGGGGTAGAAAGAAGATGCAGTGCTCGTCCAAGCTTCCTGCTATTAAGGCGGCATATACGAGAGCCCTTGGGCGCTTCACCAGGGACCGCATAAATTCCGGATAAGTAAATATCTCCCCATTTGAAGCGGCCTTGTCGACCTATTATGCGGAGTAACGATTTCTTTAGATCCACTTATGTTATCTACCATCCATTCAATCCTTAGCAGGTGACGAATAACAGTCCACCTACATCGGTTGAATAAGCTATCCAATAGCGCGGGCACGGCGATAGCTACACCACGCGCAGTATACTTTTCTGGAGACGAGCGGAGCCGTGCAGGGCTTGACGCCCTACGCGAGGGGATAGACAATGGATTCGTCAGGAGTCGAAAGCTGACTTATCCTCAAAGGCCCAAGGTCACACTTGGGCCTTTGTCTATCTGGCTCCTGGGTTTCTATCCAGATTCCATGTTGTTTTTCCTCAGGCTTCAGTAATAGGCACTTAAACTATCTCGTTTGAGATAGCTGCGCTTTGGCAGTAACCTCGACGTTAATTAGGTAAAATTTGCATCAGTTATTTGTAATGCATCTTCAGTTTCAGTACTGCCTTTAGTAAACGTCACTTAATGATGCATGGTACCGCCGAAAAATGTCGGTTGACAACTGGAATAAAACATCTAAGTTGCGCCTCCGCCGGCGCTTTTTTACTGACTTCCCAGTGTTTTCGGTGCTTGGAGCGCCAAAAACCGGCATGCATAGATGACCCGGTAATTAAAAAAATTTGGTAAATCCCCCCAGTTATGGGACCTACGATTCGTGAATAATCGTCTACCTGTTTAGGCGAAATTGATCCGTAGCACGAGTAGCCGGCCGCTAAACTCATTTCCTCTGTTTCCGCTCGGAGGCCACATGAGCGTCACTTCAGGTCACGAATGGGTGAGTGGGCAATTCCCTCGGCTGGACTGGCTACCCGACGAAACACTATTCAGCCTATGCAGTCGACAGCATCTGGTAATGGGTAACCTAGACCCTGCGACTACATCGACTGCGATGTTGGGCCTATCTGAGAAATTTATAAAGCATGATATTCCTTGCGGCATAGCAGCTTTAGAACAGAATGGATTTCATTATTGGGGAAACGCTGATTCGATTCTCTTACATCACACAATATTCTCAGTATTTGTACCGTTCCAAAATAAAATCAAAATTGAAGATGCAATAATAACTATAAAAAGCGATCGAATTGATTCACTTAAATATCGACTTGGTTTGGTATCAAGTGGTTTTGGCGCTGAACACCCGTTGAAAGCATGTACGTGTTGTATGCGCGAGGATGTGTACGCCCATGGTATAGCTTACTGGCACCTCACACACCAATATCCAGGTGTGTTGATCTGTCCACGCCACCAAGCTTGGCTCATGGTATCCACCAAAAGTAGGCGGTGGTCAGGTAGGTTTGAATGGTCGCTACCTACCAAGGACTGCTTGATCCATCAGGCCTGCTCACAGAAACTGTGGTTACGCCCGGTTTTCCTGAACTTGGCAAACAATGTCATCGATCTTTCGGTCATCGGCAGAGTAATGTCCCTCGAGTCCTGCGCCGTCGCTGCGACCTATCGAACAGCTGTGCTCCAAGGGGGTAGATCTGCATCGCTGCTTGATCGCATAGAGCCGCTTCGCCGCTTTCATCTGTTTGAATCATTGCCGCAAGATGAGAAAAGCACTGAGTCATTTATGAACCAGCTTATCCGTACCCCCCGCAGAAGCATTCATCCTTTGAAGCATCTGGTGCTGATTGATTGGCTATTTGATGACCTGCACTCGTTCCTAGAGTCCTACAAAGCTGAAGTGGCCAGATCAGCCCAGCAAGTGGCAAGCGCTCCATCGCGGGCACCTGATAAGCGAGTCTCGCTATCAAGCTCTCCAGCCAAAAAAGCTCTCAGGCCCAAACGACTAAAGGGCCAGGTCAAGGAGGAGCTGCTGTCAAAACTGGCTGAGGGCGTGTCGAAACAGGTGCTTTGTGACGAGTTTCAAATCTCTGTCTCCACGATCAATAAGCTATTACGTGCCCATCCAGCGACCTACGCCATGGCACTTAAAGCGAGGCACTGCCGCGAGATTGATGAGCACAGGAGTCAGTGGCAACACTTGCACAGTTTGTATCCTGAATTGGGAGTTCAGGCTTTGAGGGACACAATGCCTCCTCTCTACGCCTGGCTTTACCGAAACGACAAAGCCTGGCTGATAGCCGAAGTGCAAACCTTCGCCAAACCAGCGCACGTGAACAAACGACATGTTGACTGGGAGGCCCGGGATTATCGGCTACTGAGCATGTTACAAACGGCGTGCGAATCGATCGCTTTACCGCAGCGCGGTCCGGCCACAATGGCCCAGCTGTACGCCATGATCCCCATGCTATCGACTTGCCTGGAAAATCGGGGCCAATACCCCGACTCCAGAGTATACCTGTCTACGGTGCTGGGTCGCTCCAAGCCGCAAGACCTCCCCGTCCAGGGATAGGGCATTAATGCACCCGAGCGTACCTAGCTAAGGTCGAACAAGCTTGACGACTACGACCTCTGAAGTCCCCAATCACTCGACGTTTTCCAAGAATCGACACAACTGTTTTCGGGACAGTGATCTGTTTCGCTGGCTGTTTAATGAGGTACTGCGTCGCTGCATGAACGCAGGCCTGCTCAAGGGGGATGGCTTAGCCGTGGACGCCAGCATCGTCACAGCGGATGCGAGTCGGCAGCGTGGCACACCGGGCGAAGAACCGGTGTTACCGCAAGCACCTGAATGATCCATTTACCGAAACTTTACTGATTCTGGCTCCTAGTTTGCAAACCATCACCAGAGTTAGTTTTTTTGCCGATCGGGTTGGATCAGCGTGGCATCGGCCCCTGGTTCAATGCGGCATCAGCCTGCGGAGCAAGCATTAAGGAGTCCTTTTGACATTTGGCATGAACACTCTCAACATCAATCTGAATGACATCGGCGGTCGCTCTAACACGACTGCTCACGCATAAAGAAATAGATGGCCAATCTCCAAGAGGGCATTGCGCACATGGACCTCGCACGACTCGAGCAACTCGTAAGCGGACAGGGAGAGTGCGTCAATGGCTGCGACCTGTCAGCTGAGGACGCTGCCATCTTTGTGCAGGACAAATTTTCGCATTATTCGTTTTGCCTGGTCCAAAACTGGACGCTGCTCGAGCTGGAAGCCTGCAACGAAGAGTGCGATGCTCTTCGTTCCCGTGGCTTGGAGCCAATGGTCGTCTATGCGCGCAGCGTCGTACTCGATAGTCGTGAGCGCTTTAATCCTGGAGACTGGGTACGTAGCTCCTTCCAAATGAGCTACGACGACACAGGACTCTTTTTTACCAAAAACACGTTGTATGTTCTGCTCGGTAACGGCTCCCGGCAGAAAATCACACTTAGGGATCTTTTGAGCTTGAAATGAGCTTCCCGGCAGCGCGAATCCAATGCACAACTCTTGGACACGAAAGGATTGAACGATAGGTTCAGCACGTGGCAGCGCCCTGTCACCCACCCACCACCCAGACACCGCCGTTGATCTATTCGCTTGAAGATCCATCATCTACAACATGTGGATCAGGAGCGAGTCGAGCTTGTGCCCGTGTTGATTCTGGGTATGCCTGGCAAGGGCAGCACCTGCTTGGGCTTCATCCGCCTAGCTCTGCCATTGATCGGGGCAGAATTGCAGCATGGATATACCATCGGCCGTAGAGTGTGAAAGCCCGCTTGGGTGAAGGCGGACGCAGAATGAGGACTCGGATGAGGACAGGACCAGTGCCCAATCCCACTAAGGTAGTCCTCCTCCACAAAATGTGGATATAACCGTTCTTCCGCCTGATAGGTATTCCAAAGCGAATCTACAGTTCGCATTTGGCGATCATACGAGGCCGCATTAACCAGGAAATCATCACAGGACTCGTAGACTAGGATAATCGCCTCCAAGATTCCCCAAATCTCCCGTGAGTCTATGTAAGGTGAGCGAACAGTTGGCGAACTCTCCGGTGGCTGGAGTATGCGGCCCATCTTCTTCCGGAGCTCCAGAACCTGAAGTGCAACGTCGCCGGTCATAGTCGGTAAAACGGTTTCCGCCTTGTCATGCAGAGCGCGAGCAGCGGCCAGATACGAAATGACCTTCTGCGTCGAACATAGCCGATGGAATGTCACTGCACGTCGAAGCGCCAGCGCATCCAAATTTGGAGTTGAAGGCGCTTCACAGAGTTGCCTGCCTTTACACCCTCTCCACATCACATCCAGGCTGTGCCCCTTATAGGAAAAGGGCCTTTCGCAGAAGTGGCAACGCTCTAAAAGGACCGTGTTGTGTTTGTGGCACACCGTCACCTTAGGATAGGTGTAGCGCCTCCAGTAGGAAAACCCCTGGCTTTCCAAATCCTCCCTGACACAGTCCGGGCAGTAAGCAGAGCTGAGCATGTCTAGGCGGGAGGCCTTCGAAGCGTACAGAGGTCCAGAATAGGAGATGTCCTGGTCGACCTTGATAACATGCTTCGCTGCCAACATTGTGTGGTTGTGAACCAACCGGTTAAACCCGTAGCAGCCTCGCCAGCCTGTAAGTCCAGCAATTTTTCGCAACTGCTTGGTGTCGAAGGAGCTGCGAGGAGACAGATCATCTAGTAGCGAGCGCTCTGGCGAGTACTGATTGATATGAATTGTTCGTATCACAAACGAGATGAGGGATTCATCGGGCTGGATCTGCAAAAGCATCAGAAGGTCCTGAGGTTGGCTGCGGCCGAGTGTAGGCACCAAACGAAAAACGCTATTGCATGAGGGATGCCGTGAAACGGCTCCCTGAAAGCTGCGACAGTTTTTTATCTTCTAAACCACCGGAGAAAGCGTCACTGGCTAGTCAACCGGAGGATCGGAGGCGCCAGCGACAGACTTTATTTAGTTCCGACAGACTTTATTTCGTAGCTTCACATAGATGCATTTTCCACCTATCGAGGTGTCCGGTTTCATTCGGCCACTACAGGTGCCGTATTACTCCACCGTCACCGACTTCGCCAAGTTACGCGGCTGGTCAACGTCGGTGCCCTTGAGCACAGCCACGTAGTACGACAGCAGCTGCAGCGGGATGGTGTAGAGGATCGGCGACAGGGTGTCGTGGATGTGCGGCATGTTGATGACGTGGGTGCCTTCGCCATTGGTCATGCCGGCTTTTTCGTCGGCGAACACGATCAGTTGGCCGCCACGGGCGCGCACTTCCTGCAGGTTGGATTTGAGCTTTTCCAGCAGTTCGTTGTTTGGCGCGACGGTGACCACAGGCATGTCGTCATCCACCAGGGCCAGTGGGCCGTGTTTCAGTTCACCGGCTGGGTAGGCTTCGGCGTGGATGTACGAGATTTCCTTGAGTTTCAGCGAGCCCTCCATCGCGACTGGGTATTGCGCGCCACGGCCGAGGAACAGGGTGTGGTTTTTGTCGGCGAACAGTTCGGCGACTTTTTCCACGGTGCTGTCCATGGCCAGGGCTTCGCCCAGGCGGGTCGGCAGGCGGCGCAGTTCTTCCACCAGCGTGGCTTCAACACCTTCGGCGAGGGTGCCGCGCACCTGGCCCAGGGACAGGGTCAGCAACAACAAGCCAACCAGTTGGGTGGTGAAGGCTTTGGTGGAGGCTACGCCAATTTCGCGACCGGCTTGGGTCAGCAGGGTCAGGTCGGATTCGCGCACCAGGGAGCTGATACTGACGTTGCAGATCGCCAGGCTGGCGAGGAAGCCCAACTCTTTAGCGTTGCGCAGCGCAGCCAGGGTGTCGGCGGTTTCGCCGGACTGGGAGATGGTCACGAACAGGGTGTCGGGCTGCACCACCACTTTGCGGTAGCGGAATTCGCTGGCGACTTCGACCTGGCACGGGATGCCGGCCAGTTCTTCCAGCCAGTAACGGGCAACCATGCCGGCGTGGTAGCTGGTGCCGCAGGCGACGATTTGTACGTTGCGTACTTTGGCGAACAGCTCGGCGGCTTGTGGGCCGAAGGCGTTGACCAACACTTGGCTCTGGCTCAGGCGGCCTTCCAGGGTGCGTTGCACCACGGATGGCTGCTCGTGGATTTCCTTGAGCATGAAGTGGCGGAATTCGCCTTTGTCGGCAGCTTCGGCGCCGTCGCGGTATTGCACGGCTTCGCGCTCGACCGAATTGCCGTTAACGTCCCAGATCGCCACGCTTTCACGGCGGATGTCGGCGATATCGCCTTCTTCCAGGTACATGAAGCGGTCGGTGACCTGGCGCAGCGCCAGTTGGTCGGAGGCGAGGAAGTTTTCGCCCAGGCCCAGGCCGATCACCAGTGGGCTGCCACTGCGTGCGGCAACCACGCGGTCTGGCTGGCTGGCGCTGACCACAGCCAGGCCATAGGCGCCGTGCAGTTCCTTAACGGTAGCCTTGAGGGCGACGGTCAGGTCGCCGAGGTCCTTGAGCTTGTGGTTCAGCAGGTGGGCGATGACTTCGGTGTCGGTGTCCGAGGTGAACACATAGCCCAGGCCTTTGAGTTGCTCGCGCAGGACTTCGTGGTTTTCGATGATGCCGTTGTGCACCACGGCCAGGTCACCGGAGAAGTGCGGGTGCGCGTTGCGCTCGCACGGCGCACCGTGGGTGGCCCAGCGGGTGTGGGCGATGCCGAGGCGGCCGACCAGTGGCTCGCCGAGCAGCGCTTGCTCCAGCTCACTGACCTTGCCCGGGCGGCGCATGCGCTCAAGCTTGCCGGCATTGGTGAAGACGGCCACACCGGCGCTGTCGTAGCCGCGGTATTCGAGGCGCTTGAGGCCTTCAAGCAGGATGGCGGTGACGTTGCGTTCAGCGACTGCGCCTACAATTCCACACATGGTGTTTCTCCTAGATGATTGCCGCGCATATCAGCGTAATGCCGCGGGCTTGGATCTGGTCGCGGGCCTCAAGCGGCAGGCGATCATCGGTAATAAGGGTATGGACGCTGCTCCAGGGCAGTTCCAGGTTGGGAATCTTGCGGCCGATCTTGTCGGATTCGACCATCACCACCACTTCACGGGCGACCTCGGCCATCACGCGGCTCAGGCCCAGCAATTCATTGAAGGTGGTGGTGCCGCGCTGCAGATCGATGCCGTCGGCGCCGATAAACAGTTGATCAAAGTCGTAGGAGCGCAGCACTTGCTCGGCAACCTGGCCCTGGAACGAGTCGGAATGCGGGTCCCAGGTGCCGCCGGTCATGAGCAGCACCGGTTCATGCTCCAGCTCGCTCAAGGCGCGGGCTACGTGCAGGGAGTTGGTCATCACCACCAGGCCAGGCTGATGGCCCAGCTCGGGGATCATGGCGGCGGTGGTGCTGCCGCTGTCGATGATGATGCGTGCGTGTTCACGCAAACGCATCACCGCTGCACGGGCAATGGCGCGCTTGTAGGCCGAGATGGGTTGGGCAGCGTCGCCCACCAACTCCTGGGGCATGGTGATTGCGCCACCGTAGCGGCGCAGCAACAGGCCATTGCTTTCAAGAGCGGCCAAGTCCTTGCGGATGGTCACTTCCGAGGTTTCGAAACGCTTGGCCAATTCGTCCACGCTGACTTCGCCCTGTTCATTGAGCAAGGTCAGGATGTTGTGGCGTCGTTGGGGTGTATTTCGTTTCGACATGGCGATGATAAGTTTCGTTTCGAAAGATAGCGAAGGCAATCAAAACCTATTGGTGAAAGATCGTCAAGCGCCGGACTGCAAATTTTTGCAGGGCGCTCGAAGACACCCTCAAACAAATGTGGGAGCTGGCTTGCCTGCGATAGCGGATTGTCAGGCGACATCCATGTTGAATGTCAGACAGCTATCGCAGGCAAGCCAGCTCCCACAGGGAATAGCATCAGTTGGTCGGGTTGTGGATAACTCAGGTCTTCTTGATTTTGACCGGGCGTTTCCAACCGTCGATGTTGCGCTGACGGGCGCGGGCTACCGCCAGTTGAGACTTATCCACATCCTGATTGATGGTGGAACCCGCAGCGGTGTTGGATCCGTCGCCGATGGTGACGGGTGCAATCAGCGAGTTATTCGAGCCGATGAATACGTCCTCACCGATCGTCGTCTGATACTTGTTCGCGCCATCGTAGTTGCAGGTGATCGCACCCGCACCGATGTTGCTGCGAGCACCGATGACCGCATCACCGAGATAAGCCAAGTGGCCTGCCTTGGCATCGTCGCCCATGCGCGCGTTTTTCAGTTCAACGAAGTTACCCACATGTGCCCTGGCGCCCAGCACGCTGCCGGGACGCAAGCGCGCAAACGGGCCGGCATCGCTGCCCTCGCCCATCACTGCACCGTCGATATGGCTGTTGGCTTTGATCACCACGCCTTTGCGCAGGGTGCTGTCCTTGATCACGCAGTTCGGGCCAATCACCACGTCGTCTTCGATGATCACGCGGCCTTCGAGGATCACGTTGATGTCGATCAGCACGTCGCGGCCTACAGTGACTTCGCCGCGCACATCGAAACGTGCCGGGTCGCGCAAGGTTACGCCTTGGGCCATGAGGCGGCGGCCTTCGCGCAGTTGGTAGTGGCGCTCAAGCTCCGCAAGCTGCTTGCGGTCATTGGCGCCCTGCACTTCCATCGGGTCATGGGGCTGCTCGGTGGCGACCAGCAGGCCATCACTCACGGCCATCTCGATCACGTCGGTGAGGTAGTACTCGCCCTGGACGTTGTTGTTGGACAGGCGGCTCATCCAGTCAGCAAGATTATTGGCAGGGACGGCGAGAATCCCGGTGTTGCCTTCGGTAATCGCGCGCTGCGCTGGCGTGGCATCTTTGTGTTCGACGATGGCCGCAACCTTGCCGTCGGCGGTGCGCACGATGCGGCCATAGCCGGTGGGGTCATCCAGCTCAACGGTCAGCAGGCCCATCTGGCCGGGTACTACCTGCTTGAGCAGGCGTTGCAGGGTTTCCACTTCGATCAACGGCACGTCGCCGTAAAGGATCAGCACGGTGTCGGCGGTGATGAACGGCACGGCTTGCGCGGTGGCGTGGCCGGTGCCGAGTTGTTTGTCCTGCAAAACGAAATTCAGGTCATCTGCGGCCAGGCGTTCACGCACCACATCGGCGCCGTGGCCGATCACCACGTGAATCCGCTGCGGGTCCAGTTGCCGGGCGCTGTGGATAACATGGCCGAGCATGGAATTGCCCGCGACCGGGTGCAGCACTTTGGGCAGGGCCGAACGCATGCGGGTGCCCTGACCTGCGGCGAGAATGACGATTTCGAGAGACATGAATGGCTACCAATCCTGGGCGGTCCGGCTTCAGACCAGAGAAGTGTTTTGCTAAAAAAGAAAAAGGGTAGCCGAGGCTACCCTTTTTAATCAATCGCGCATAAGCATGACGGCGTGGCCGCTTACTTCTTGCGCAACTGCTGGAGCGTGCGCAGCTGAGCTGCAGCCTCGGCCAGACGTACAGCAGCAGCGCTGTAGTCGAAGTCCGCGCCCTTTTCGTTCAGGGCCTTCTCGGCAGCCTTGACGGCTTCCTGAGCGGAGGCTTCATCCAGGTCGCCAGCACGTTGCACGGTGTCGGCAAGTACCTTGACCATGTTCGGCTGAACCTCGAGGAAACCACCAGAGATGTAAAACACCTCACGTTCCCCGCCTTGCTTGGTCAGAGTGATCGGACCTGGCTTCAAGCTGGTGATCAGCGGAGCATGACCCATGGCGATACCAAGATCGCCGAGGTCGCCGTGCGCTGTTACAAACTCTACCAGACCGGAGAAAATTTCCCCTTCCGCGCTGACGATATCGCAATGGACTGTCATAGCCATCTGATTGCCTCAACCTGATGAGCGCCCGTTGCCGGGCGCCGGGATTACAGTTTCTTGGCTTTCTCGATCGCTTCTTCGATGCCGCCGACCATGTAGAACGCTTGTTCTGGCAGGTGGTCGTAGTCACCGTTGAGGATGCCTTTGAAGCCAGCAATGGTGTCTTTCAGGGAAACGTATTTACCCGAGGCACCGGTGAAGACTTCAGCCACGAAGAACGGCTGCGACAAGAAGCGCTGGATCTTACGAGCGCGGGATACCAACTGCTTGTCGGTTTCCGACAGCTCGTCCATACCCAGGATCGCAATGATGTCCTTCAGTTCTTTGTAACGCTGCAGCACGTACTGAACGCCGCGAGCGGTGTCGTAGTGCTCCTGGCCGATCACGTTCGGGTCCAGCTGGCGCGAAGTCGAGTCGAGTGGATCGACCGCTGGGTAGATACCCAGGGAAGCGATGTCACGGGACAGAACGACGGTGGCGTCCAAGTGGGCGAAGGTGGTCGCAGGCGATGGGTCAGTCAAGTCATCCGCAGGTACGTATACCGCTTGGATCGAGGTGATCGAACCTTCTTTGGTCGAAGTGATACGTTCTTGCAGAACGCCCATCTCTTCAGCCAGAGTCGGCTGGTAACCTACTGCCGAAGGCATACGGCCCAGCAGTGCGGATACTTCAGTACCGGCCAAGGTGTAACGGTAGATGTTGTCGACGAACAGCAGAACGTCGTTACCTTCGTCACGGAACTTCTCGGCCATGGTCAGGCCAGTCAGTGCTACGCGCAGACGGTTACCCGGCGGCTCGTTCATCTGACCGTAAACCAGTGCCACTTTGTCCAGAACGTTGGAGTCCTTCATCTCGTGGTAGAAGTCGTTACCCTCACGAGTACGCTCACCCACACCGGCGAACACGGAATAACCGCTGTGCTCGATGGCGATGTTACGGATCAGTTCCATCATGTTTACGGTTTTGCCTACACCGGCACCACCGAACAGACCGACTTTACCGCCTTTGGCGAACGGGCAAACCAAGTCGATAACCTTGATGCCGGTTTCCAGCAGATCGTTGCCACCAGCTTGTTCGGCGAACGAAGGTGCTGGGCGGTGAATGCCCCAGCGCTCTTCGGTGTCGATTGGGCCAGCTTCGTCGATTGGGTTACCGAGTACGTCCATGATCCGGCCCAGGGTCGCTTTACCGACCGGTACGGAGATGGCAGCGCCAGTGTCCAGAACATCCAGACCGCGCTTCAAGCCTTCGGTGGAACCCATTGCAATGGTACGAACCACGCCGTCGCCCAGCTGCTGCTGAACTTCCAGAGTGGTGCCTGCATCGCTTTGTACTTTCAAAGCGTTGTAGATGCTCGGTACGCTGTCGCGTGGAAATTCCACGTCGATGACGGCGCCGATGATTTGAACGATACGTCCGCTACTCATAGCTGGATCCTCTGAATATTTGAACCGTTAAACCGCGGCAGCGCCGCCGACGATTTCCGAGATCTCTTGGGTGATCGCAGCCTGACGCGCCTTGTTGTAGATCAGCTGCAAATCGCTGATCAGATCACCGGCGTTATCGGTAGCGTTTTTCATCGCGATCATCCGCGCCGCTTGTTCAGCTGCGTTGTTCTCGACCACCGCCTGGTACACCTGCGACTCCACGTAGCGCACCATCAAGCCATCAAGCAGCTCTTTGGCGTCTGGTTCGTAGAGGTAGTCCCAGTGGTGCTTGAGTTCCTGATCCGGAGTCGCCACCAGTGGAATCAATTGCTCCACGGTTGGCTGCTGGGTCATGGTGTTGATGAACTTGTTGGATACCACGGACAGGCGGTCAATCCGGCCTTCCAGGTACGCATCCAGCATCACCTTCACACTGCCGATCAAATCATTGATCGACGGCTCTTCACCCAGGTGGCTGATAGCTGCAACGACGTTACCGCCGAAGTTACGGAAAAAGGCCGCACCCTTGCTACCAACAACACACAGATCGATCTCGACGCCGTTTTCGCGGTTTACCGCCATGTCCTTGACCAGGGCCTTGAACAGGTTGGTATTCAGACCACCGCACAAACCACGGTCACTGCTCACTACCACATAACCCACACGCTTAACGTCGCGGTCGATCATGAACGGGTGGCGGTATTCCGGGTTGGCGTTGGCCAAATGCCCAATTACCTGGCGGATACGATCCGCATAAGGACGGCTAGCAGCCATGCGCATTTGTGCCTTGCGCATTTTGCTGACCGCCACTTTTTCCATGGCGCTGGTAATCTTTTGCGTGCTTTTGATGCTCGCAATCTTACTGCGAATCTCTTTTGCGCCTGCCATGTAACACCTATCAGGTTAGCAAGCGGGAGCCTTGCGGCTCCCGCTGCGGCTTACCAGGTTTGGGTGGCCTTGAACTTCTCGATACCGGCTTTCATGCCAGCATCGATATCGTCATTGAAGTCACCCTTCACGTTGATCTTCGCCATCAATTCGGCGTGATCGCGGTTGAAGTAAGCAATCAGCGCTTGTTCAAAGCTGCCGACCTTGGTGATTTCAACGTCGGTCAGGAACCCACGCTCAGCGGCATACAGCGACAACGCCATGTCAGCGATCGACATTGGGGCGTATTGCTTCTGCTTCATCAGCTCGGTAACGCGCTGACCATGCTCAAGTTGCTTACGGGTCGCTTCGTCCAGGTCAGAAGCGAACTGGGCGAATGCCGCCAGTTCACGGTACTGAGCCAGAGCGGTACGGATACCACCGGAGAGCTTCTTGATGATCTTGGTCTGAGCGGCACCACCCACACGGGATACCGAAACACCGGCGTTCACTGCAGGACGGATCCCGGAGTTAAACATGGCCGATTCCAGGAAGATCTGACCGTCGGTGATGGAAATCACGTTGGTCGGAACGAACGCGGAAACGTCGCCAGCCTGGGTTTCGATGATCGGCAGTGCGGTCAGGGAACCGGTTTTGCCGGTCACTGCGCCGTTGGTGAACTTCTCTACGTACTCTTCGGATACGCGGGATGCGCGCTCCAGCAGACGGGAGTGGAGATAGAACACGTCGCCTGGGTAAGCTTCACGGCCTGGTGGACGGCGCAGCAGCAGGGAAATCTGGCGGTAAGCCACTGCTTGCTTGGACAGATCGTCATAAACGATCAGCGCGTCTTCACCGCGGTCGCGGAAGAATTCACCCATGGTGCAACCGGAGTACGGTGCCAGGAATTGCAGCGCAGGAGATTCCGAAGCACTGGCAGCCACGATGATCGTGTTGGCCAGGGCACCGTTTTCTTCCAGCTTGCGAACCACGTTGGCGATGGTCGATTGTTTCTGACCGATTGCAACGTAGACGCAGAAAATGCCGCTGTTCTTCTGGTTTATGATCGCGTCGATCGCCAGAGCGGTTTTACCGATCTGACGGTCACCGATGATCAGCTCACGCTGGCCACGGCCGACTGGGATCATGGCATCGACAGCCTTGTAGCCAGTCTGTACAGGCTGGTCTACCGACTTACGCCAGATCACGCCTGGAGCAACTTTCTCGACCGCATCGGTCTCGGTGTTGTTCAGCGGACCTTTGCCGTCAACTGGGTTACCCAGTGCGTCGACTACGCGGCCCAGCAGTTCCTTACCAACCGGAACCTCCAGGATGCGGCCGGTGCACTTGGCGCTCATGCCTTCAGCCAGACTGGTGTACGCGCCCAATACAACGGCACCTACGGAGTCTTGCTCCAGGTTGAGAGCCATACCGTAGACGCCGCCCGGAAACTCGATCATCTCGCCGTACATTACGTCGGCCAGACCGTGAATCCGCACGATGCCGTCAGATACGCTGACGACTGTGCCTTCGTTACGGGCTTGGGAGGTCACATCGAGCTTGTCGATGCGGCCCTTGATAATTTCACTTATTTCGGAAGGATTGAGTTGCTGCATTGCTCTGCTGCCCCTTCAAACTCAAGATTTCAATGCTTCGGCAAGATTCGCGAGTTTGCCGCGAATCGAGCCATCGATAACCAGGTCGCCGGCGCGAATGATGACACCACCAATCAGGGTGGCATCCTCCGCAACTTGCAGGCGCACTTCCCGGTCGAGTCGTGCACTGAGAACCTTGGCGAGTTTGTCTTGCTGTTCTTGGTTCAATGCGAAAGCACTGGTCACTTCAACGTCTACCGACTTCTCTTGCTCGGCCTTGTACAGGTCGAACAGAGCGGCGATCTCCGGCAAAAGCGGGAGACGGTCGTTTTCGGCAACGACGTGGATGAAGTTCTGCACTTTCACATCAAACTTGTCGCCGCACACGTCAATAAACGTGGCGGCCTTGTCTGCGCTCGTCAGTCGCGGGGCCTTGAGCACGCGCTGCATGGTGTCGTCTTGCGACACTGCTGCAGCCAGGCCGAGCATGGCTGACCAAGAGGCCAGCTGCTGGTGGGCCTGGGCGTGCTCGAAGGCTGCCTTAGCGTAAGGTCGGGCCAACGTGGTCAATTCTGCCATGATCGCCCTCGCTTAAATTTCAGCAGCCAGTTTGTTTACCAGCTCCGCGTGCGCGTTTTGATCGATTGTGGCACCCAGGATCTTCTCAGCACCGCCGACGGCCAGAGCACCCAATTGGGCACGCAGCGCATCTTTGACACCGTTCAGTTCCTGCTCGATCTCGGCCTGAGCCTGAACCTTCACACGGTCAGCGTCGATACGGGCTTTTTCAACAGCCTCTTCAACGATCTGATTACCGCGTTTCTTGGCTTGCTCAATGATTTCAGCTGCCTGTGCCTTAGCATCGCGCAGTTGATGGCCCGCTTTCTCTTGGGCCAACTCCAGGTCGCGAGCTGCACGGGTGGCAGCGTCCAGTCCATCCGCGATCTTCTTTTGACGTTCATGCAAAGCTGCGATGACCGGAGGCCATACGAACTTCATGCAGAAAACGACAAAAATCAAGAACGCTAAGGACTGACCAATAATGGTTGCATTAATGTTCACGCCAATACCTCGCTCGTTCGTTGCACAACACACCAATCACTCGAAAAAACGAGTGATTAACCGGCGAGTTGACCAACGAAGGGGTTCGCGAAGGTGAAGAACAGAGCGATACCAACACCGATCATGGTCACGGCGTCGAGCAGGCCGGCAACGATGAACATTTTAACTTGCAGCATTGGCACCATTTCTGGCTGACGCGCTGCGCCTTCCAGGAACTTGCCGCCGAGCAGGCCGAAACCAATGGCAGTACCCAGGGCGCCCAGGCCGATCAACAGTGCAACAGCGATAGCGGTTAGACCAACTACAGTTTCCATCTTTCCTCCCGACTTTTACGTCGTATGGTTTAGGTATTTTAGATTTTAAAGCGGTAAAACAAATCGTTTCATAGCCCTGTTGGGCCACCTTCCCGTGTTACCGGGAAGGACATCAGACTAGTCGAGACTGGTCTTAATGGTTCTCTTCGTGCGCCATCGACAGGTAGACGATGGTCAGCATCATGAAGATGAAGGCCTGCAGGGTGATGATCAGGATGTGGAACACAGCCCACGCCCACTGCAGAACAATGCCCAGGCCGCTAAGCCAGAGCAGGCCGCTGCCGAACATCACAGCGATCAGAATGAACACCAGCTCGCCGGCATACATGTTGCCGAACAGTCGCAGGGCCAGGGAAATTGGCTTGGCGATCAGGGTCACGAATTCCAGCAGGAAGTTCACCGGGATCAGCAGGGCTTGAACAAAGATGTTCTTGCTGCCAAACGGGTGCAGGGTCAGTTCGCCGATGAAACCGCCGATGCCCTTGATCTTGATGCTGTAGAAAATGATCAACGCGAACACCGACAGGGCCATGCCCAGGGTAGCGTTCGGGTCAGTGGTCGATACGGCACGGAATGGAATGTGCGGGTCGCCGGAAATCGCCATGGCCAACTGAGGAATCCAGTCCACCGGGATCAGGTCGACGGCGTTCATCAGGAACACCCAGACGAAGATGGTCAGTGCCAGCGGCGCAATCACCGGGCTGCGGCCATGGAAGCTGTCTTTCACGCTGCCATCGACGAATTCGACCAATACTTCAACGAAGTTCTGCAAAGCACCTGGCTGACCGGAAGTCGCCTTCTTTGCCGCCATGCGGAAAATCAGGACGAAGATCAGACCCAATGCGACCGACCAGCCCAGAGTATCCAGGTGGAAAGCCCAGAAGCCCATTTCTTTGGCTTCTGCTGCGGAGTGGGCGAAGCCCCAGCCGCCGTTGGGAAGCTGACCGAAGGTCAGGTTCTGCAAGTGGTGCTGGATATAGCCCGAAGCGGTTGTTTCTGCCATGGTTGCCTCAAACGCCCTAAGGTTTCGAAAGTCTTGTTTTCATTAGCAGGGGAGCGAACCAGCTGACCAGTTGGGTCAACACGAAGACGCCGAATACAGCCAGCGGCGCCAATGGCTTCACACCTGCAAAGGTCAGTGCAAACAGCACTGCCGTCAAAATCAGTTTCCCTGCTTCGCCGGCATAAAAAGACCGGACGATAGCCTGGGCTGCTCGGGCGCCGGAAAACCGAAAGGCCCTATGAGCAAAATACATATTGGGCAGCAAGGCTATCAGGCCTCCGCAGAGTCCTGAATATCCGGCTACGACTCCATGCCAATACCAAAGCGCCAATGCGGCGATCAGCAAAATAACAAATTGAGCCAATAAAACCGGGAAAACGGCCAAGCGATGGAACGGCAACGTGTTTGGCGTGCGGGTTTCCATCACTCTTGCTCCTCAATGGTCGGCTGCCGAGAATCAATAACTTGGCATAATTTGTGCCGACAAAATGCGCGCAGAGTATAGGGGCGGTTCTGCCCCTATTCAACTGTCAGGTAGTGTTTTCCGATCACACGCTACATAAGCAAATGTTTCAGCGGATGTGGGCAAGGACGCCCTGAAGCTCATCGAGTGAGTTATATCCGATGACTAATTGCCCCTTGCCTTTCTTGCCGTGGCGAATTTGCACCGCAGAGCCCAGGCGCTCAGCCAGGCGCTGCTCGAGGCGCGCGATGTCCGGATCAGGTTTGGCGGTTTCGACCGGTGCAGGTTTACCGCTGAGCCACTGGCGAACTAAAGCCTCAGTCTGACGAACGGTAAGGCCTCGTGCGACAACGTGTCGCGCCCCTTCAACCTGTTGATTTTCCGGCAAACCGAGCAAAGCACGGGCATGACCCATTTCCAGGTCGCCATGGGACAGCATGGTCTTGATGACTTCCGGCAGCGCAATCAGGCGCAACAAGTTGGACACGGTCACGCGGGACTTGCCCACTGCATCCGCGACTTCCTGCTGAGTCAGTTTGAATTCCTGCTGCAAACGCTGCAGGGCGATCGCTTCCTCGATTGGATTGAGGTCTTCACGCTGGATGTTCTCGATCAACGCCATGGCGATGGCGGTTTCGTCCGGCACATCGCGCACCATCGCCGGGATGGTGTCCTTGCCGGCCTGTTGGCTGGCACGCCAGCGGCGTTCACCGGCGATGATTTCAAAGCGACCACCGCCAATCGGGCGGACCACGATCGGCTGCATCACGCCCTGGGCCTTGATCGAATTGGCCAGTTCTTCCAGCGCCTGGGGGTCCATGTCCCGGCGTGGCTGGTATTTGCCGCGCTGGATCAGGTCCAGCGGCAGGTGTTGCAGCTCGCGCTCGTCGGCCTGCACCGCTTGTTCTTCAAGCGAAGTGACAGTCGGACCACTCAGCAGTGCATCCAGTCCACGTCCGAGACCTCGTTTCTTGACGGCCATGGGGGTTCCTTAAGTTGGCTGGGCTGCAGCGGTGCGTGAGTTACGGCGTTGACGGCGAACCATCTCGCCAGCCAGCGCCAGGTAGGCAATGGCTCCACGCGATGATTTGTCGTACGCCAGCGCGGGCATGCCATAGCTTGGCGCTTCGGCCAAACGGATGTTGCGTGGGATCACGGTGTCGTAAAGCTGTTCGCCAAAGTGTTCCTTGAGCTGCGCCGACACATCGTTCATCAGGCTCAGGCGCGGGTCGTACATGGTCCGCAGCAGGCCTTCGATTTTCAGGTTGGGGTTGAGCAACTCAGCGATACGCTTGATGTTATCCACAAGGTCGCTCAAGCCTTCGAGCGCGAAGTACTCGCACTGCATGGGGATAATCACCCCATCTGCCGCGACCAAAGCGTTCAACGTGAGCATCGACAGCGACGGAGGGCAGTCGATCAAAATGTAATCGTAGTTCTCGCGGATCGGCGCCAGGGCGCTGCGCAGACGGCTTTCTTTCATCTGCATTTCCAGCAGCACCACTTCCGCCGCGGTCAAATCGCGGTTGGCCGGCAGCAGTTGATAACCGCCGTGCTCGGAGTAGTGCATGGCCTGGGCCAGGTCGCACTCGCCAATCAGCAAGTCATAGACCGAGTTTTCCAGGCCGTGTTTATCCACACCGCTACCCATGGTGGCGTTGCCCTGTGGATCGAGATCGATCAACAGCACCCGGCGCTTGGTCGCGACCAGGGATGCTGCGAGGTTGATGCAGGTGGTGGTTTTGCCCACGCCACCTTTCTGGTTCGCTATCGCGAATACCTTAGCCATTCTTGCTTGTGTTCCCAATCATGCCGTGCGGCGCAGTATCAGCAGATGGCGTTGGCCTTGGCAACCGGGTACGGCCAAGGCGTGTTCGCTATCGAGGTGGAAGTCTGCCGGCAATGCTAACAGCTCGTCGCTTGGATGAACGCCCTTCATTGCCAGCCAACGGGTGTCGCGGTCGCCTAAGTGGCGGGTCCAGTTGCTGAAGTTCTCCATGCTGCTGAATGCCCGGGAAACAATTCCGTTGAAGGGCTGCTGCGGCGTGAAGGCTTCGACGCGACTGTGGATAACTTGAAGGTTATCCAGCTTGAGTTCGAGTTTGACCTGGGTCAGGAAGCGGGTTTTCTTGCCGTTGCTGTCCAGGCACGTGACTTGCGACTCTGGAAACAGGATGGCCAACGGGATGCCAGGCATGCCGCCGCCACTGCCAACGTCCAGCCAGCGGCCGTTTTCGATAAACGGCATCACGCTCAGGCTGTCGAGCAAATGACGCGAGACCATTTCGTTCGGGTCGCGCACCGCCGTCAGGTTGTAAGCCTTGTTCCATTTGATCAACAGGGCCAGGTAGCCCAGCAGCAACTCATGCTGGGCATCGGTCAAGTGCACACCCAACTGGCGTGCACCTGTGGATAACTCTTCGGCGTGTTGCGAGGTGACCAACGAACTCAAGCGCTTTGCTCCAACTGACGGCCCGCGCCGCGTTTTTTCAAATGAATCATCAACAGCGAAATGGCTGCCGGGGTGACGCCGGGAATACGTGAAGCCTGGCCGAGTGTCTCCGGCCGAGTTATCCCCAGCTTGCTTTGGATTTCTTTCGACAGCCCGGAAATCCCGGTGTAGTCGATATCCACAGGCAGCTTGGTGTCTTCACTGGCGCGCAGGCGAGCGATCTCATCCTGTTGGCGGTCAATGTAACCGGCGTATTTGGTCTTGATTTCAACTTGCTCGGCGACCTGTGGGTCTTCTGCGCCGTGGCCAGTCACTTCGACCAAACCAGCGTAGTCGATTTCCGGACGGGACAGCAGGTTTAGCAAGTTGTATTCGTGGGTCAGCGGCGTGCCGAATTTTTCGGCAATCGCGTCGCCCTGCTCGGTGCCCGGGCGAACCCAGGTACTTTTCAGGCGCTGCTCTTCCAGCGTGATGCTTTCGCGTTTTTTGCAGAAAGCGGCCCAGCGTGCGTCATCGACCAAGCCCAACTCGCGACCTTTTTCGGTCAGGCGTAGGTCGGCGTTGTCTTCACGCAGGATCAGGCGATATTCCGCCCGGGAGGTGAACATCCGGTACGGTTCCTGGGTGCCCAGGGTAATCAGGTCGTCAACCAACACGCCGATGTACGCCTCATCGCGACGCGGGCACCAGCTGTCTTTGCCCTGTGCACGCAGTGCCGCGTTGGTCCCGGCCAGCAAACCTTGGGCGCCGGCTTCTTCGTAACCGGTGGTGCCGTTGATTTGCCCAGCGAAGAACAGGCCGCCGATCACTTTGGTTTCCAGGCTGTACTTGAGGTCACGCGGGTCGAAGTAATCGTACTCGATGGCGTAGCCAGGGCGAACGATGTGCGCGTTTTCCATACCGCGAATCGACTGCACGATCTGGATTTGCACGTCGAACGGCAGGGACGTGGAAATCCCGTTCGGGTACAGCTCGTGAGTGGTCAAGCCTTCGGGTTCGATGAAGACCTGGTGGCTTTCCTTGTCGGCAAAGCGGTGGATCTTGTCTTCAATCGATGGGCAGTAACGCGGGCCAATGCCTTCGATCACCCCGGAATACATCGGCGAACGGTCGAGGTTCGCGGCAATGATTTCGTGGGTTCGGGCGTTGGTGTGGGTAATCCAGCAGCTCACCTGTTTGGGGTGCTGCTCTTTGGAACCCATGAACGACATCACCGGGATCGGTGTATCGCCGGCTTGTTCGGTCATCACCGAGAAATCCACAGAACGCCCGTCGATACGCGGCGGGGTCCCGGTTTTCAGGCGGCCGACGCGCAGCGGCAATTCACGCAAGCGTTTTGCCAGGGCAATCGACGGCGGATCACCAGCGCGGCCACCGGAATAGTTCTGCATACCGATGTGGATAAGTCCGCCGAGGAACGTACCGGTGGTCAACACCACGGATTCTGCGAGAAAACGCAGGCCCATTTGGGTGACTACACCGCGTACCTGATCCTGTTCGACGATCAGGTCATCCGCTGCTTGCTGAAATATCCACAGGTTCGGCTGGTTTTCCAGGGTTTCACGTACCGCGGCCTTGTACAGGATGCGGTCTGCCTGTGCCCGAGTAGCCCGTACGGCCGGGCCTTTGCGGCTGTTGAGCACGCGAAATTGAATACCACCTTTGTCGGTAGCCGTGGCCATGACGCCGCCCAGGGCATCGATTTCCTTGACCAGGTGGCTTTTGCCGATCCCGCCAATGGCGGGGTTGCAACTCATGGCACCGAGGGTTTCCACGTTGTGCGTCAGCAACAGGGTTTTGACGCCCATGCGTGCTGAGGCCAGTGCTGCCTCGGTACCGGCATGACCGCCGCCGATGACGATCACTTCAAAACGGGAAGGGAAATCCACCACGCACCTCGTGCCTGCTTATGTAGGTAATTAGGAATTGATTGGTTGAGCTGGTTTTAGAGCAATGGCCGCAAGTATAGGGACTTAGCCCTTCCTAAAGAACCCTTTGCACAAAATTTAACCAGCTGTGGATGAATCACAGACAATAGAAATTAAAAGAGAGAACTTTATAAGCTCTTTGTTTTTATGTTTATTTCTACTGAGCCTACTTTCTGTGGATAGATCTCTACAGCCCTTTATTTACGTTGTGTACAGCGATTCAAAAGTCTGTGGTCATGTGCCAATGAGGCCCTTGGATAAGTGCTTTAAGCCTGTGGATTAAACAGGTGGTTATCCACAAGGGGGTTTTTACTCAGGTTTCAAGCCCTGTTATCAACTGGGCACAGGGGCGGTTATTCACAGGGCTTAATCCACAGAAAAGTGCTCACGCGACCAAATAACGCCCACGCAAAAACCGCCACAACCTGGGTGGTGAATCAGAAGATGCAATGGAATGCCCTCAAGCGGGCGAAACAGACAGGCGCGAATGGCCTGTCTGTGGACAACGAAGGGTTATTTACCGATACAGAAGCTGGAAAAGATCCGCCCCAGCAAATCATCTGAGCTGAATGCGCCAGTGATCTCACCCAACAGCTGCTGCGCCTGACGTAAATCCTCAGCCAGCAGCTCCCCTGCCCCCGCCAAGGTCAGCTGTGCCCGACCGTGCTCCAACGCCGCGCTGGCATGGCGTAGCGCCTCCAGGTGCCTGCGGCGTGCACTGAAGCTGCTTTCCGAGGTTTGCTCATAGCCCATGCAAGCCTTGAGGTGGTCGCGCAGCAATTCCAGACCATCGCCGGCCGACTTTGCACTCAGGCTGATGGTGACGTGGCCATCCTCGCTGGTTTCCATGGCGATGGCTTCACCCGTCAGGTCGGCCTTGTTACGGATCAACGTCACGTTGGCCGGGTCCGGCCGCTGCTCGAGGAATTCCGGCCACAAGGCAAAAGGATCCACAGCCTCTGGCGCCGTGGCATCCACCACCAGCAGCACCCGATCTGCTTCGCCAATGGCCTTGAGGGCGCGTTCTACCCCGATCTTTTCCACCTGGTCATCGGTGTCGCGCAAACCGGCAGTGTCGACCACGTGCAGCGGCATGCCGTCGATGTGGATATGTTCACGCAGAATATCCCGGGTGGTGCCGGCAATCTCGGTAACGATGGCCGCCTCGCGACCTGCCAGGGCATTCAGTAGGCTCGACTTGCCGGCATTCGGTCGGCCGGCAATCACCATCGTCATACCGTCACGCAGCAGGGCGCCCTGCCCGGCTTCGCGCAGCACTGTGGATAACTCATCACGGACTTTATCCAGCATCGCCAGCACATGCCCATCGGCGAGGAAGTCGATTTCTTCCTCCGGAAAATCAATCGCGGCCTCGACGTAGATACGCAAGCTGATCAATTGCTCGGTCAGGTTATGCACACGCAATGAAAAGGCGCCCTGCAATGAGCGCAAAGCGTTGCGGGCTGCCTGTGCAGAACTCGCTTCGATCAAGTCGGCAATGGCTTCAGCCTGAGCCAGGTCGAGTTTGTCATTCAGGAATGCACGCTCACTGAATTCTCCCGGACGCGCCAAGCGGCAACCCAACTGCAGGCAGCGCTGCAGCAACATATCCAGCACAACCGGGCCGCCGTGGCCCTGAAGTTCCAGCACATCTTCACCGGTGAACGAGTTGGGGCCTGGAAAATACAGCGCCAAGCCTTCATCCAACACCGTTTCATCGGCATCCAGAAAGGGGCCGTAATGCGCGTATCGGGGTTTCAACTCGCGGCCGCTGATGGCCTGGGCTGCCACGCTGGCCAGCGGCCCGGAAATTCGAACGATACCGACACCGCCGCGACCTTGAGCGGTAGCGACAGCAGCGATGGTTTCACGAGGAGCGCTCATCAGCAGGTTCCAAAATAAAAGTGACGGAAAGCAAAACGCCCCACTAGGGGGCGTTTTGAGTGGTTATCCACAGAGTAAACTACGCCGCAGCTTTGGTAGCCGCTTCGATTTTACGCGTGATGTACCACTGTTGAGAGATCGACAACACGTTGTTGACCACCCAGTACAGCACCAGACCGGCTGGGAACCACAGGAAGAAGAAGGTGAAGATGATTGGCATCATTTTCATTACCTTGGCCTGCATCGGATCCGGCGGAGTCGGGTTCAAGCGCTGCTGGATGAACATGGTCGCGCCCATGATGATCGGCAGGATAAAGAACGGGTCTTTGATCGACAGGTCAGTTATCCACAGCATGAACGGAGCCTGGCGCATTTCCACGCTTTCCAGGAGAACCCAGTACAGCGACAGGAACACGGGCATCTGTACCAGAATCGGCAAGCATCCACCCAGCGGGTTGATCTTCTCTTTCTTGTACAGCTCCATCATGGCCTGCGACATTTTCTGCCGGTCATCACCATGTTGCTCTTTCAGAGCGGCCAGTTTCGGCGCCACAGCACGCATGCGTGCCATCGACTTGTAGCTGGCTGCCGACAGAGGGAAGAAGATCCCTTTGATCAGCATGGTCAGGAAGATGATCGAGAAACCCCAGTTACCGACGATGCTGTGGATATGTTGCAGCAGCCAGAAGATCGGCTGGGCAATGAACCACAGAATGCCGTAATCCACAGTCAGTTCCAGACCTGGGGACAACTCTTTCAGTACAGCTTGGCTTTTCGGGCCGGCATACAGCGTGGCGCTGGTTTCAGCCTTGGCACCTGGCGCGACGGTCAACGCCGGGCCAGTAAAACCAATGATGTAGTTGCCTTGGCTGTCTTTGCGGGTTTGAACCAGGTTGGCTTCACCCTTGTTCGGGATCCATGCGGTCACGAAGTAGTGTTGCAACCAGGCAACCCAGCCGCCTTGTACAGTCTCTTTCAGCGAGCCCTTGTCGATATCTTTCATCGACACTTTTTTGTACGGCTCGCCACTTGTCCACAGGGCTGCGCCCAGGTAAGTCGCGGTGCCGGTGGCGGTGCTGGAAGAAGGATCGGCACTGTTGTCACGCTTGAGCTGGGCAAACAGGTTGCCCGTCCACGGTTTGGCGCTTTCGTTGTCGATCAGGTAAGTGACCTTCAAATCGTACAAACCACGGGTGAAGCTGAAACGTTTGATGTAGTTGATGCCGTCCTGACTGAATTTCAGGTCAACATTCAACTGGTTCTGGCCATCAGCCAGTTGATAAGTCTTCTGTTCGGTCGAATAAACCGGACGACCGGTAGCACGAGCATCCGGACCGTCAGTGCCGGTCAGGCCACTTTGTGCCAGATAAGTACGTTCACCACCGTTGTCGAACAGTTGGAACGGTACATCTGGATGGTCTTGACGACGCGGATACAGCGGCAGTTTCAACTGCGCGATATCACCACCTTGTGGGTCGATAGCCAGGTCGAGCACATCCGTTTTCACGTGGATGAGGTCTTTGTTGGTGACCACTGGCGTTTCTAGAGGGGCGCTTGTCTCGCCATTCGCGCTGGGAACATCGGCACTCGCGGACGCATTGTTACCCAGTGGGGTGTCCGGAATAGCCGGCGCAGCCTGATTGGTAGCAACATTCTGAGTCGGCAGGGCAGCTTGGCCGTAGTCCTGGTTCCACTTAAGAACCATGACGTAGGACACGATTGCCAGGGCGACGATCAGGATCGTGCGTTTAATATCCATGATTACTCGGCCATCGAAGAAGAACGGGAGGTAGGGATAGGCGGAACCGGGTCATAACCACCGGGATTCCACGGATGACAGCGGCCTAAACGACGAAAGGCCAGCCAGCCACCGCGCAGAAGACCATGATTTTCTATGGCCTCTAACGCGTAGCAGGAACAACTGGGGTAGAAACGACAGTGGTCAGCCATCAGAGGACTAATGGCATAGCGGTAAAACTGGATCGGAACGAGGGCCAGTTTACGCATTGGTGCTGTCTACCCCTACAGTTTCGGTGCTGACTGCTGGTGCTGGCTTGTTGGTACGCGCCAAACGTTTCCAGAGCTTGCCGAAATGCTGAATCAATTCGGGGTTTTCTACGTCCCCCAAGCCTTTGCGCGCGACGATAACAATATCCCAACCAATCAGAGTTTCCTGGTGGAGGCGAAACGATTCGCGCATCAGACGCTTGAGGCGATTGCGCTCAACGGAGAGCTTTACGCTCTTCTTGCCGATCACCAACCCGAGACGGGGGTGATCCAGATCGTTGTTACGCGCAAGGAGCAGGAGATTTTTCCCCGGAACCTTGCCGGTGGGGGAGTCAAAGACTGCCTTGAAATGCCGGGGGGTTAGCAGACGCTTTTCCCGACTGAAGTCCTGACTCACCACCAGTACCGGATTATCAAACTGCCAGACGCGCACGACCTTTGGCGCGGCGACGCGACAGGACAGCACGGCCGTTCTTGGTAGCCATGCGAGCACGGAAGCCGTGAGTACGGGCGCGTTTGATGGTGCTTGGTTGGAAAGTACGTTTCATGGCGTTGTTACCTGGTTCGTCCACAACGGGCCGGAATGGCCCCCGTTTTAAGAGACCGGCGATTCTAGAGAAAGCAAGCCTCTAGGTCAATTTCCAACCAGCTTTTCCTTTAATTAGTTCTTCGCAGGCATTCAGGCCTTTTCTGTTCGCTGGCCGTTCATGAGCAATGCCATAGATATAAAAATAAAGAAGGAAGTTATTTAAAGCTTTTCTGTAAAGCTTATAAAAGCTAGGGAGGCGATTATCTGTGGATAACTGCCTTGAGCCCATATTCTGCGTGATGTACAGAGGATGACAACTAGGCGGGGAAACGGTGCTTAGCCTGTGCTGCGCTATCGGATAAGCTGTGGGTGGAATGGCTTGTTATCCACAGGCCAGTTACCCACAGACTTTCGACCCCACTTGTACAACGAGCTTAGGGGCGCTTATCCACAGAGCTTATGCACAGACCATTGGTCGCCTTTTTTACGGTTAACGCATTGATTTTGGGTGCCCTGTGCGCAACCTACATGTGGATAAGTGGACGGCTGGCCGCTACAATGGCGGCTGTTTTTGCCTCACCGGCTTTCAACTTAGGGGATATCCGTGTCAGTGGAACTTTGGCAGCAGTGCGTGGAGCTTTTGCGCGAAGAGCTGCCTGCCCAGCAATTCAACACCTGGATCCGTCCGCTACAGGTCGAAGCCGAAGGCGACGAGTTGCGTGTCTACGCGCCGAATCGTTTTGTTCTCGATTGGGTTAATGAGAAGTACCTGAGCCGCGTTCTCGAATTGCTCGATGAACACGGCAACGGCCTTGCGCCTGTGCTTTCTTTATTAATAGGCAGCAAACGTAGCTCTGCACCTCGTGCAGCGCCGAATGCACCGTTGGCGGCGAGCGCCTCGCAGGCTCAGGCCGCTGCGGTACCTGTTAATAACTCGCCTGCGCAAATTGCCCAGACGCCTTCGAAATCCTCGGCACAGAAAAACGCGCCTATAAATGAAGAGCCGTCCCGCGACAGCTTTGACCCGATGGCCGGCGCCAGCTCTCAACAGGCACCAGTTCGTGCCGAACAGCGCACCGTCCAGGTAGAAGGCGCGCTCAAGCACACCAGCTACTTGAACCGCACGTTCACCTTTGAAAACTTTGTCGAAGGTAAATCCAACCAGTTGGCCCGCGCGGCTGCCTGGCAGGTCGCCGACAACCCCAAGCACGGTTACAACCCGCTCTTCCTTTATGGCGGTGTCGGTTTGGGTAAAACTCACTTGATGCACGCTGTGGGTAACCACCTATTAAAGAAGAACCCGAATGCCAAGGTCGTGTACCTGCACTCGGAGCGCTTCGTTGCTGACATGGTCAAGGCCTTGCAGCTCAACGCAATCAACGAGTTCAAGCGGTTCTACCGCTCCGTTGATGCCTTGCTGATCGATGACATTCAATTTTTCGCTCGCAAGGAACGTTCTCAGGAAGAGTTTTTCCACACCTTCAACGCCCTGCTCGAAGGCGGCCAGCAGGTCATCTTGACCAGCGACCGTTACCCGAAGGAAATCGAAGGCCTGGAAGAACGCTTGAAGTCGCGTTTTGGCTGGGGCCTGACCGTTGCGGTAGAGCCGCCGGAACTGGAAACCCGCGTCGCGATCCTGATGAAGAAGGCCGACCAGGCGAAAGTCGATTTGCCGCATGACGCTGCTTTCTTCATTGCCCAACGCATTCGCTCCAACGTGCGTGAGTTGGAAGGCGCGCTCAAGCGCGTCATCGCTCACTCGCACTTCATGGGCCGCGACATCACCATCGAGTTGATTCGTGAATCCCTGAAAGACCTGCTGGCGCTGCAAGATAAGCTGGTGAGTGTGGATAACATCCAGCGCACCGTGGCTGAGTACTACAAGATCAAGATTTCCGACCTGCTGTCCAAGCGCCGCTCGCGTTCGGTGGCACGTCCACGTCAGGTAGCGATGGCGCTCTCCAAAGAGCTGACCAACCACAGCCTGCCGGAAATCGGTGATGTGTTTGGCGGTCGCGACCACACCACGGTCTTGCACGCGTGCCGCAAGATCAACGAACTTAAGGAATCCGACGCGGATATTCGCGAGGACTACAAGAACCTGCTGCGTACACTGACTACTTGATGACACCAGCGCAGCTTATTAAGGCAAGGGACTAGACCATGCATTTCACCATTCAACGCGAAGCCCTGTTGAAACCCCTGCAACTGGTCGCAGGCGTCGTCGAGCGCCGACAGACCTTGCCGGTGCTCTCCAACGTATTGCTGGTTGTCGAAGGCCAGCAACTGTCCTTGACCGGTACCGACTTGGAAGTCGAGCTGGTCGGTCGTGTGCAGCTGGAAGAGCCTGCTGAACCGGGCGAAATCACTGTGCCGGCGCGCAAGCTGATGGACATCTGCAAAAGCTTGCCTAATGAAGCGCTTATCGACATCAAGGTCGATGAGCAGAAGTTGGTGGTCAAGGCCGGCCGCAGCCGTTTTACGCTGTCCACGTTGCCAGCCAATGACTTCCCGACTGTCGAGGAAGGCCCTGGCTCGCTGACCTGCAGCCTGGAGCAAAGCAAACTGCGCCGTTTGATCGAGCGCACCAGCTTCGCCATGGCTCAACAGGACGTTCGCTACTACCTCAACGGTATGTTGCTGGAAGTCTCGGAAGGCATTATCCGCGCCGTGGCCACCGACGGACACCGTTTGGCGATGTGCTCAATGCGTGCCGATATTGGTCAGCCGGATCGGCACCAAGTGATCGTCCCGCGCAAAGGTATCCTCGAATTGGCGCGTCTGCTTACCGAGCCGGATGGTAACGTCAGTATCGTTTTGGGCCAGCACCACATTCGCGCCACCACCAGTGAATTCACGTTCACTTCCAAATTGGTCGACGGCAAGTTCCCGGATTACGAGCGCGTACTGCCTAAAGGCGGCGACAAACTGGTGATCGGTGATCGTCAGGCCCTGCGTGAAGCGTTCAGCCGTACCGCGATTCTGTCGAACGAAAAGTACCGTGGTATCCGTCTGCAACTGGCCAACGGTCAGCTGAAAATCCAGGCGAATAACCCGGAGCAGGAAGAAGCGGAAGAAGAAGTGGGCGTTGACTACAACGGCGGCTCGCTGGAGATCGGCTTCAACGTGAGCTACCTGTTGGACGTACTGGGTGTAATGACCACCGAACAGGTTCGTCTGATTCTGTCGGACTCCAACAGCAGCGCCCTGGTGCAAGAATCCGATAACGACGACTCGGCTTACGTTGTTATGCCGATGCGTCTGTAATCATGTTCAGCAGAAGCTAGATGTCCCTCAGTCGCGTCTCGGTCACCGCGGTGCGCAATTTGCACCCGGTGACCTTCTCCCCTTCCCCCCGCATCAATATCCTCCACGGCGCCAACGGTAGTGGCAAAACCAGCGTGCTGGAAGCCATTCATTTGCTTGGGCTCGCCCGTTCCTTTCGCAGCGCCCGTCTGTTGCCGGTGATTCAGTACGAGCAATTGGCGTGCACAGTGTTTGGCCAAGTCGAATTGGCTGAAGGCGGCCATAGCAGCCTGGGGATATCTCGCGATCGCGGTGGGGAGTTTCAAATTCGCATTGACGGGCAAAATGCCCGCAGTGCAGCGCAACTGGCGGAAATTCTGCCATTGCAACTGATCAACCCCGACAGCTTCCGCCTGTTGGAAGGTGCACCAAAAATCCGCAGGCAATTCCTCGATTGGGGAGTGTTCCACGTGGAACCGCGGTTCATGGCCACTTGGCAGCGCCTGCAGAAGGCCCTGCGGCAGCGGAACTCATGGCTGCGGCATGGTACACTTGACGCCGCTTCACAAGCAGCCTGGGACCGGGAACTGTGCCTGGCCAGCGATGAAATAGATGAATACCGCCGCGCCTATATCAAAGCCTTGAAACCAGTCTTTGAGCAGACCTTGAGTGAGTTGTTGGATCTCGAGGGGCTGACGCTGAGCTACTACCGTGGTTGGGATAAAGAGCGTGACCTGAGCGCAGTGCTCGCCACGTCCTTGCAACGGGATCAGCAAATTGGCCATACACAGGCAGGCCCCCAACGGGCTGATTTGCGCCTTAGATTAGGCGCACACAACGCCGCGGATATCTTGTCCCGTGGCCAGCAGAAGTTGGTGGTGTGCGCACTGCGTATTGCCCAAGGGCATTTGGTTAGCCAAGCCCGACGCGGTCAGTGTATTTATCTGGTGGATGACTTGCCGTCTGAACTCGACGAGCAACATCGACGGGCGTTGTGCCGCTTGTTGGAAGACTTACGCTGCCAGGTGTTTATCACCTGTGTAGACCACGAATTATTGAGGGAAGGCTGGCAGACGGAAACGCCAGTCGCCTTGTTCCACGTGGAACAAGGCCGTATCACCCAGACCCACGACCATCGGGAGTGAAGGCATGAGCGAAGAAAACACGTACGACTCGACCAGCATTAAAGTGCTGAAAGGTTTGGATGCCGTACGCAAACGTCCCGGTATGTACATTGGCGACACCGATGATGGTAGCGGTCTGCACCACATGGTGTTCGAGGTGGTCGACAACTCCATCGACGAAGCTCTGGCCGGTCACTGCGACGACATCAGCATTATCATCCACCCGGATGAGTCCATCACCGTGCGCGACAACGGTCGCGGTATTCCGGTAGATGTGCACAAAGAAGAAGGCGTTTCGGCGGCAGAGGTCATCATGACCGTGCTCCACGCCGGCGGTAAGTTCGACGACAACTCCTATAAAGTCTCCGGCGGTTTGCACGGTGTAGGTGTGTCGGTGGTGAACGCCCTCTCCGAACTGTTGGTGCTGACCGTGCGTCGCAGTGGCAAGATCTGGGAGCAAACTTACGTTCACGGCGTTCCGCAAGAACCGATGAAAATCGTCGGCGAAAGCGAAACGACCGGTACCCAGATTCACTTCCGTCCCTCCGACGAAACCTTCAAAAATATCCACTTCAGCTGGGACATCCTGGCCAAGCGGATTCGTGAACTGTCCTTCCTGAACTCCGGTGTTGGCATCGTCCTCAAGGACGAGCGCAGCGGCAAGGAAGAGCTGTTCAAGTACGAAGGCGGTCTGCGTGCGTTCGTTGAATACCTGAACACCAACAAGACTGCGGTCAACCAGGTGTTCCACTTCAACATTCAGCGTGAAGACGGCATCGGCGTGGAAATCGCCCTGCAGTGGAACGACAGCTTCAACGAGAACCTGTTGTGCTTCACCAACAACATTCCACAGCGCGATGGCGGTACTCACTTGGTGGGTTTCCGTTCCGCACTGACGCGTAACCTGAACACCTACATCGAAGCCGAAGGCTTGGCCAAGAAGCACAAAGTCGCCACCACCGGTGACGACGCACGTGAAGGCCTGACCGCGATTATCTCGGTAAAAGTACCTGATCCTAAGTTCAGCTCCCAGACCAAAGACAAGCTGGTGTCTTCCGAAGTGAAGACCGCAGTGGAACAGGAGATGGGTAAATACTTCTCCGACTTCCTGCTGGAGAACCCGAACGAAGCCAAGCTGGTTGTCGGCAAGATGATCGACGCTGCACGTGCCCGTGAAGCGGCGCGTAAAGCCCGTGAGATGACCCGCCGTAAAGGCGCGCTGGATATTGCCGGCCTACCGGGCAAACTGGCTGACTGCCAGGAGAAGGACCCTGCCCTCTCCGAACTGTACCTAGTGGAAGGTGACTCTGCTGGCGGTTCCGCCAAGCAGGGTCGTAACCGTCGCACCCAGGCTATCCTGCCGTTGAAGGGTAAGATCCTCAACGTCGAGAAGGCCCGCTTCGACAAGATGATTTCCTCACAGGAAGTGGGCACCTTGATCACGGCGTTGGGCTGCGGCATCGGCCGTGACGAGTACAACATCGACAAGCTGCGCTATCACAACATCATCATCATGACCGATGCTGACGTCGACGGTTCGCACATCCGTACGCTGCTGCTGACCTTCTTCTTCCGTCAGTTGCCGGAACTGATCGAGCGTGGCTACATCTACATCGCTCAGCCGCCGTTGTACAAAGTGAAAAAGGGCAAGCAAGAGCAATACATCAAAGACGACGACGCCATGGAAGAGTACATGACGCAGTCGGCCCTGGAAGATGCCAGCCTGCACTTGAACGACGAAGCACCGGGTATCTCCGGTGAGGCGCTGGAGCGTCTGGTTAACGACTTCCGCATGG
This sequence comes from Pseudomonas sp. D47, assembly GCF_045447305.1. Taxonomy (NCBI): domain Bacteria; kingdom Pseudomonadati; phylum Pseudomonadota; class Gammaproteobacteria; order Pseudomonadales; family Pseudomonadaceae; genus Pseudomonas; species Pseudomonas sp. D47. Next base: position 44,088 of record NZ_JBJGXU010000045.1, read on the forward strand.
TGATGAAGACTCTCAAGCGTTTGTCGCGCCTGTACCCTCAGGAGCTGACCGAGCACTTCATCTACCTGCCATCGGTAAGCCTGGAGCAGTTGGGCGATCACGCTCACATGCAGAACTGGCTGGCTCAATATGAAGTTCGCCTGCGCACTTCTGAGAAGTCCGGCCTGGTGTACAAAGCCAGCCTGCGTGAAGACCGTGAGCGTAACGTGTGGCTGCCGGAGGTTGAATTGATCTCCCATGGCCTGTCGAACTACGTCACGTTCAACCGCGACTTCTTCGGCAGTAACGACTACAAAACCGTCGTTACCCTCGGCGCGCAATTGAGCACCCTGCTGGACGACGGTGCTTACATTCAGCGTGGCGAGCGCAAGAAGCAGGTCAAGGAATTCAAAGAAGCCCTTGATTGGCTGATGGCAGAAAGCACCAAGCGCCACACCATCCAGCGATATAAAGGTCTGGGCGAGATGAACCCGGATCAGCTGTGGGAAACCACTATGGACCCAGCTCAGCGTCGCATGCTGCGTGTGACCATCGAAGACGCCATTGGCGCAGACCAGATCTTCAACACCCTGATGGGTGATGCGGTCGAGCCTCGTCGTGACTTCATCGAGAGCAATGCCTTGGCGGTGTCCAACCTGGACTTCTGATCAGGTGTAGGTTTTCAAAATAGATGAGAAAAATCTCAAATAGTTGAATCACGCTACACAAAAAAGCCAACGCTCATCAAGCGTTGGCTTTTTTGTATCCGAACCTTTAACTGTTTTTGGATAAGCGATTCAGCTTTATAAAATCGCCGAATTGTTATTAAAAGATCAGAAAATATACGATGTCTATGTCGTTATTCGACAAGTCTATTTTAATAAGTATTTATAGAGCGTTTTTATATATAACACGTAACTATAAGATGACGGTATTTTCAATATTAACGCTATAAAGGAATTGTCAGTAGCGTTAGCTTGGCTTAACATCGTTGGTCTGATTATTGCGTTCCGCTCTCAATCAACATGCCAGTACGTACAAGACGTATAGGGCGAGATTGAGTTGTCGAATTCATGGCAATGCGCGCTATTGTCGGCGTAGACGATTCTTAAAGAAAAAAGAGGAGGATTAGAATGTAAAAACGCGATCAACCTTGGGAGGATGACCGCGCCGGATGCAGCTTAGATTACTACTGTGGTGGCAGTAATCTCTGCTTTTTTTCGACGTGTGTCAACTCTCCCCCAACCCTTCGACCTTATCGAGGCTCCTCGAGGGCACAGTGTTGCCTTTTGAATAGCCTCCATGAGCTCCCTGGCGCTTGCCTGAATCTGCGTCAAGGACTCGTTCGACTTGGAGAAATGTCATGACCGTAAGAAAGGTTGTAACCCGCAGATCCTGCCACTTCCGAGGCTATCTACCCTCACTTAAGAATGGCAAAGCTATCCCTTGGGAATCCCAGCTGGAGGGAGCTTTTCTAAGACTCTTGGAGCTCTCTCCACAGATACTCCGGTACACGGTGCAGCCAAGCAAAGAAACGCTCGTTATGGACGGACGCAACGTTACCTATTACCCAGACGTGTGCGCTGTGTTGTGTGACGGCAGTGAGCGCTGGTTCGAGGTTAAGCCCGCTGCCAGGCTTTTGATACGAAGCGTCAAGCTTCGAATGGAAGCTGCTGCCGTCCATTTCAGGCAAACCGATCGTGTGTTCTCCGTTATTAGTGACACAGTGCTTTTGGCCGACCCGTTTTCTGAAAATCTCCGTGATTTGATGTACTACCGTAGGGGGGAGGTACTCATTAACAGCAGCCTCATAACTGCGAAATCACTATTAAACGCATATCCGCCAAAGACAGTTTTAGAGCTGTGTGAACTAGTCGGTCGTGACACTGCATGGCGCCTGCTTGGACTTGGTTATGTCGGAGTGAACCTCGAAGAAAACTTAACACCCTTCTCTCCAATTTACTTGCAGGGAGGTCACCGTCATGGAAACTTTTTCGCTTAAGTTGAAATTAGTGGTGACGTACAACGGAACCAGGTTGACACTAGTAAAACGACTTAAGAATCGCCAACTGCTTTGGTTAGATGACCTGGGTGAGCCATTCAAAGTGACTGAGGTAGAGTTTTATAAACAATATGAAGCTCGTCAGTTATTTGTGGACGAGGAGCAACAATATCTGGGTGTGATTCCCACGTTTCGGAACGCGCCCCCCGACCTCACTTGCCACCCAAAACATCACTCCGCTGAAGCCATACGCCGGCGGTCCTATCTGACTCGACTCATTGATTGCATCAGTCAAAAGCTACCTTGCAACAAGGATTTAAGAGGGTTGATTCAAGAAACTGCTAGGGAGCTAAACGACTCAATTACCCCGCCGTCTGTTTCTACGGTAAGGCGGTGGTTCGTTCTATTTCAGACGGGAAATGTTGAAAAACTGGTTCCGCTCCATACAAAAAAAGGTCGCCGTCAGCTCATAGTCGGAGAGTTAGAGGATTTGGTGACTGACGTTCTCGACGAAAAGTTTTTCAAGCTCGAGCGGCCCCTGCTATCTACGGCATACGAGGAGTTAAGGACAAAGATCAACGATGTAAACGCGGGTCGCCTTCCTTCGAAAAGGCTCGTGCTGCCGTCGGAGATGAGTTTCAGGCGATATGTAGCCGGCCTGGACAGTTATGAGGTGGATAAGGGGCGTTTGGGGGATCACGCTGCGAATCAACTTCATCGTGAAGCCATTGGAAAACTGGTGGTTAAGAGAATTCTAGATCGCTGGGAAATTGACCACACACCGTTAGATCTCTTGGTGGTGGATCCGGAAACCGGTAGCCACATTGGTAGACCTTATCTCACCATAGTGTTAGATCGTCATTCTCGAATGGTAATGGGGTATCTCATCCATTTCTCAGCCCCAAATACGGAGAGCGTCCTGCGTGTAATCGAGCGGGCGATACGACCTAAAGCAGTCCTCCTCTCCCGTTTTCCTTCGGTGAAATGCGAATGGAGAGCTCATGGACTTCCTGCGCGCATCGTTCCTGACAACGCTGCTGAGTTTCACGCGGAGGACCTAGTTAACGCGTTCAACGAAATGGGAATTGAAATCATGTATCCAGCTTCCCGCGCACCTCAAATGAAGGGGGCTGTGGAGCGTTTTTTTCGTACGTTGAATACTGGTCTTGTGCACTGCCTTCCAGGAACAACCTTCTCAAATAGTCGAGAGCGAGGTAACTATCCGTCAGAAAAACGTGCCTGCCTGACGCTTATGGATTTTGAAGCGGCTTTAGTGAAATGGATCGTTGACGTCTATCAACAGACCTCCCATCGAAGTCTTCCATCAAAAATGAGTCCGGCAGAGTGCTGGCTCCAAGGCGAGTCCAAACGACGAATTTGTCTTCCGACGGATTTGGATGCACTTGAGGCGGTCCTCGCCAGGCGTAAGGAAGCCCAAGTTCACCACTATGGTGTTGAAGTCGGAACTCATCTCTACCATTCACCAGAGCTAGCAGAGCTAAAAATGAAGCTAGCAGATAAGGAAAAAATCCAAGTCCGTTATCGAGACGAATTAGGTCATGTATGGGTTCATGACCGATTCAGGAACGTGTTTATCCAAGTTCCAGCGAAGGACAGACGTATTATTGGTATGAGCCGAGAAACCTATAACCTGGCACGCGCTAAGTTACGTGAGTCTGGAAAATCTTCACCTGAGTTCGATGCAATCAATCAAGCATATCGAGCCATTATGGCTGACGTTGAGGACTTGAAGCGCTCTCAAAAACTACGCGTGCGCCGTGACGCAGCAAAAGTGGGTTTTGATCGTAGCGG
>NZ_JBJGXU010000046.1:0-47116 GCF_045447305.1 Pseudomonas sp. D47
GTGCGCCGGAAGTGGGGCGAATTATAGACAGATACAAAACGCCGTCAACACTTAATTTCAGGTTTATTCGGATTTGAGCGTAATACGCGCAAATGCCTTCTTCCCAGCCTGGCAAACGTGGGTCGCGCCTAGCTCGTATATAAAGGTGCGATCTACAACCTCACCATCTATACGCACACCGCCGGAGCCCAACAGATCGCGAGCAACTGCCGAGTTCTTCACCAGGCCAGCCTTATTAAGGACAGCGGCAATCGGCATCGCCTCAGCAGCGGTCAACTCGATCTCCGGCAGATCATCCGGCAGCTCGCCATCTTTCATGCGATTACCTGCCGCACGATGAGCACTCGCCGCAGCCTCTTCACCATGGAAGCGCGCAACGATTTCTTCCGCCAGCTTGATCTTCACGTCGCGCGGATTGGCGCCCGCCTCGACTTCAGCACGCAGCGCATTGATCTCGTCCATCGAGCGGAAGCTCAACAGCTCGAAGTAACGCCACATCAGCGCATCAGGAATAGAAACCAGCTTGCCGTACATCACACCCGGCGCTTCCTGGATACCGACATAGTTACCCAAAGACTTGGACATCTTCTTGACGCCATCCAACCCTTCCAGCAACGGCATGGTCAGAATGCACTGAGCCTCTTGCCCGTATGCACGCTGCAGTTCACGCCCCATCAGCAGGTTGAACTTCTGATCAGTGCCACCCAGCTCAACGTCCGCGCGCAACGCCACCGAGTCATACCCTTGAACCAACGGGTACAAGAACTCGTGAATCGCAATTGGCTGGTTGGTGGAGTAGCGCTTGTCGAAGTCGTCACGCTCAAGCATGCGCGCCACGGTGTACTGGGATGTCAGGCGAATGAAGTCCGCCGGGCCCATCTGGTCCATCCAGGTGGAGTTGAACGCCACCTCGGTCTTGGCTGGATCGAGAATCTTGAACACTTGGGTCTTATAGGTCTCGGCATTATCGAGAACCTGTTCACGGGTCAACGGCGGACGCGTCGCGCTCTTGCCGCTCGGATCGCCGATCATCCCGGTGAAGTCACCTATAAGGAAGATGACCTGATGCCCCAGCTCCTGGAACTGACGCAGCTTATTAATAAGCACGGTATGACCCAGGTGCAGGTCCGGCGCCGTAGGATCGAAGCCAGCCTTAATACGCAGGGGTTGGCCACGCTTGAGCTTTTCGATCAGCTCGGCCTCGACCAACAGTTCTTCCGCACCACGTTTTATCAGCGCTAGCTGCTCTTCAACCGACTTCATAACAGACCCGCAAGGCTCAGATTCAAAAGGGAACCAACCATACAAGATCAGGGACTAATTACAAGTTTTGCCCTGCGCACGGACACCGTTCAGCAAGCCCAGCGTTCGCGAGCTTGCGCCACAGATGATTTGGTTATATTTTATACAGTTATTTCATCTTCATCATGTCATTCATCTTTTCCATTTCATCTTTAAAGTCAAAAACTACTTATGACCACAGAACCGTCTAAAGCGCCGCCGCTTTACCCGAAGACCCACCTGCTCGCCGCAAGTGGTATCGCCGCCCTTCTCAGCCTGGCACTCCTGGTATTCCCTTCCAGTGACGTAGAAGCCAAACGAACGTCCCTGAGCCTTGACTTGGAAAGTCCAGTTGACCAACTGACACAAGATCAAGACGCTGCCGACGTGCAACAAGCCACAAATGCACCTGTTGAGTCGCCGTTCGCACAGATAGAAAGCACGCCTGGGGACACTCAACAAGCCACCCAAGAGCCGCCCGCGGCCAAGAACCCGCTGCACCGCGAAGTGATCGTGGCCAAAGGCGACACGCTGTCGACCCTGTTCGAGAAGGTCGGCCTGCCAGCTGCCACTGTTAATGAGGTGCTGGCCAGCGATAAACAAGCCAAACAATTCACTCAGCTCAAACACGGCCAGAAACTTGAATTCGAATTGTCGCCCAACGGCCAGCTGAACAACCTGCACAGCAGTGTCAGCGACCTCGAAAGCATCACCCTGACCAAGGGCGCCAAAGGCTTCGCTTTCAACCGCACCACCACCAAACCGGTTATGCGCTCCGCCTACGTACACGGCGTGATCAACAGCTCCCTGTCGCAATCGGCCGCCCGCGCGGGCCTGTCCCACAGCATGACCATGGACATGGCCAGTGTGTTTGGCTACGACATCGACTTCGCCCAGGACATCCGCCAGGGTGACGAATTCGACGTGATCTACGAGCAGAAAGTCGCCAACGGCAAAGTCGTCGGCACTGGCAATATCCTGTCCGCACGCTTCACCAACCGCGGCAAGACCTACACCGCAGTGCGCTACACCAACAAACAAGGCAATAGCAGCTACTACACGGCTGATGGCAACAGCATGCGCAAGGCCTTCATCCGCACGCCAGTGGACTTCGCCCGCATCAGCTCGCGCTTCTCGATGGGGCGCAAGCATCCGATCCTGAACAAGATCCGCGCCCACAAAGGCGTCGACTATGCCGCCCCACGTGGCACGCCAATCAAGGCGGCCGGTGACGGCAAGGTTCTGCTGGCCGGGCGTCGCGGCGGCTACGGCAATACTGTGATCATCCAGCACGGCAACACCTACCGTACGCTGTATGGCCACATGCAAGGGTTCGCCAAGGGCGTGTCGACGGGCGGCAACGTGAAGCAAGGCCAAGTAATCGGTTATATCGGTACCACCGGCCTGTCCACCGGTCCGCACTTGCACTATGAGTTCCAGGTGAATGGCGTCCACGTTGACCCACTGGGCCAGAAGCTGCCGATGGCCGACCCGATCGCCAAAGCCGAGCGGGCCCGCTTCCTGCAGCAAAGCCAGCCGCTGATGGCACGCATGGACCAGGAGCGCTCTACCCTGCTGGCCTCGGCGAAGCGCTAAGGTATGCCGCGCTATATAGGTGTGATGTCCGGGACCAGCCTTGATGGCCTGGATATCGCCCTGATCGAACAAGACCCGGCGATCAAACTGATCGCCACGCACTACATCCCGATGCCCGACAGCCTGCGTGCTGAGTTGCTGAACCTATGCGCCAGCGGCCCGGACGAGATCGCCCGCTCGGCAATCGCCCAGCAGCACTGGGTGACACTTGCCGCCCAGGGCATCCATGCTTTGCTGGAACAACAGAACCTCAAGCCTCAGGACATCCGGGCGATTGGCAGCCACGGCCAGACCATCCGCCATGAACCTGCTCGAGGTTTTACCGTGCAGATTGGCAACCCCGCCCTGCTGACCGAACTGACAGGCATTACCGTCGTCAGCGATTTCCGCAGCCGTGATGTGGCCGCTGGCGGCCAAGGCGCGCCGCTGGTACCCGCCTTTCATGAAGCATTATTTGGTGAACACAGCGGCAACCGTGCCGTATTGAACGTCGGCGGGTTCAGTAACCTCAGCCTGATCGAGACGGGCAAGCCCGTAGCCGGCTTTGACTGCGGGCCGGGCAACGTGCTGCTGGATGCCTGGATTCACCATCAACGTGGTGAGCACTTTGATCGCGACGGCCAATGGGCGGCCAGTGGCAAGGTCGAGGCTCAACTACTCAACACCCTGCTCAGCGATCCCTTCTTCCTGACTAAAGGCCCAAAAAGTACCGGCCGAGAAGTCTTCAACCTGGGATGGCTGCAACTCCACCTCGGTCGATTGCCAGCACTGCAACCCCAGGATGTGCAAGCAACCCTGCTTGAACTGACGGCACTCACCATCGTCGAGTCCCTGCAAGCCGCACAGACCGACACCGAAACCCTGCTGATCTGTGGCGGCGGCGCGCATAACGCCGCACTGATGAGTCGTCTGGCGGCACTGTTGCCTTCCACCCAGGTCAGCAGCACCGCCACTTATGGCGTCGATCCTGACTGGGTCGAAGCCATGGCCTTCGCCTGGCTGGCGCATTGCTGCCTCGAAGGCATCGCCGCCAACCGCCCCAGCGTCACCGGCGCACTCGGGCTGCGGGTACTGGGCGCGATCTACCCGGCCTGACGTCTTCATAATTCGCAGACAGCAAAACGCCGCTTGGCCGATCAAAGCCAAGCGGCGTTCTTGTATCGCGCAGTCGATCAGATCGAGAACGAAGACCCGCAGCCACACGTCGTTGTGGCATTAGGGTTCTTGATCACGAAACGCGAGCCTTCCAGACCTTCCTGGTAATCCACCTCGGCACCTGCCAGGTATTGGAAGCTCATCGGGTCCACGACCAGGCTGACGCCCTCGCGCTCGACGATGGTGTCGTCATCGGCCACATCTTCATCGAAGGTAAAACCGTACTGAAACCCTGAACAACCGCCGCCCGTAACAAATACGCGCAGCTTCAAGCGATCATTACCCTCTTCATCGACCAGGCTCTTCACCTTGTGCGCAGCACCGTGGGTGAATTGCAAAGCCGTGGGGGTGAAGGACTCAACGCTCATGCTGATAATCTCCCGGCGTACCGCCGCCATATGCGTAATGACGGGCATTATCCGCTTCTCCTAGAAAAGCGGTCAACTATTGTTACGGTATATCAATCTGCGCTGCTGCCCTTAAAAACACAAAAGGCCCGATCAACGGGCCTTTTGTAATCAGTCGCCAAGCCTTACGGCAGCATTCCAGCGTGGGACAGGCCCAACTTCTCATCCAGGCCGAAGAGGATGTTCATGTTCTGCACAGCCTGGCCCGAAGCGCCTTTAACCAGATTGTCGATCACCGACAGCACCACCACCAGGTCGCCATCCTGCGGACGATGCACGGCAATCCGGCATACGTTGGCACCGCGCACGCTACGGGTTTCCGGGTGGCTGCCGGCAGGCATTACATCGACGAACGGTTCGTTGGCGTAGCGTTTTTCAAACAAGGCTTGCAGGTCTACCGAGCGATCCACCACGGTGGCGTACAACGTGGAGTGAATGCCACGGATCATCGGCGTCAGGTGCGGCACGAAGGTAAGGCCCACGTCTTTACCGGCGGCGCGACGCAGCCCCTGGCGAATCTCCGGCAAGTGACGATGCCCTTTTACCGCATAGGCCTTCATGCTTTCCGACGTCTCAGAGTACAGCGAACCTACCGCTGCCCCACGACCGGCACCGCTCACACCCGACTTACAGTCGGCGATCAGGCGCGAAGTATCTGCCAAGCCGGCCTCCAGCAATGGCAGGAAACCCAGCTGCGTTGCGGTCGGATAGCAACCCGGCACGGCAATCAGGCGCGCTTGCTTGATCTGCTCGCGATTGACTTCCGGCAGGCCGTACACCGCCTCTTCCAACAACTCAGGCGCGCCATGTGGCTGGCCGTACCACTTGGCCCACTCATCAGCATCCTGCAAGCGGAAGTCGGCAGACAGGTCGATGACCTTGGTGCCCGCCGCCAACAGTTCGCCAGCCAACGCATGCGCAACACCGTGAGGCGTGGCAAAGAACACCACGTCACAGGCACCCAGGGTCTTGATGTCCGGCACGCTGAACGCCAGGCCATCATAGTGGCCTCGCAGGTTCGGGTACATATCGGCCACGGCCAGCCCGGCCTCGGATCGGGAAGTGATGACCACCACCTCTGCTTGCGGATGCTGAGCCAACAGACGCAGCAATTCGACACCGGTGTAACCCGTGCCGCCGACGATACCGACCTTGACCATAAACCTGCCCTCAACGAACCCACTGGAAAGCCGTCGATAATAGGGGCCGTATCGTCCTGCGACAACCGTCAACGTGACGTACGGGCGCATGAGCCACTACTATCTTCAGTTACCGTGAACCTGGGAATAATTAGAAATGCTCTATCTATGGATCAAAGCCTTCCACATCGTCAGCGTCGTCTGCTGGTTTGCCGCGCTGTTCTACCTGCCACGCCTGTTCGTCTACCACGCGCAAAGTGAGGACACCGTCAGCAAAGAACGCTTCTGCATCATGGAGCGCAAGCTCTATCGCGGCATCATGGGCCCGGCGATGATCGCCACCCTGATATTCGGCGGCTGGCTGATCTACCTCAACCCTGCCATCTTTCAATCCGGCGCCTGGCTCCATGCCAAGCTGACCTTGGTCGTACTGCTGATCGGCTACCACCATATGTGCGGCGCGCAGGTAAAACGCTTCGCCCGTGGCGAAAACACCCGCAGCCATGTCTTTTATCGCTGGTTCAATGAAGTGCCGGTTCTGATATTGCTGGCTATCGTAATTTTGGTCGTGGTCAAACCGTTTTAACTTCAATCACTCGGGGTACCTCCAATGTCATTGCCCGCTTTGCTTGAACAACGTCTGCGCCTGCCCGTAGTGGCTGCGCCGATGTTCCTGATTTCCAACCCGCAGCTGGTCCTAGCCTGCTGTCGCAATGGCGTGGTCGGGAGTTTCCCAGCGCTCAACCAGCGCGAAAGCAGTGGTTTCAAAGCCTGGCTGGAAGAAATCGAAGCGGGCCTGGCACAACTGGACAACCCCGCGCCCTATGCCGTTAACCTGATCGTGCACAACAGTAACCCACGCCTGGAAGCCGACCTGGCGATCTGCGTCGAGCACAAGGTGCCGATCGTGATTACCAGCCTGGGCGCGGTGAAGGAACTGGTGGATGCCGTGCACAGTTACGGCGGCTTGGTGTTTCACGATGTCACCACCCGGCGCCATGCCGAAAAAGCCGCGCAAGCAGGTGTTGATGGCCTGATCGCCGTGGCCGCAGGCGCAGGCGGCCATGCCGGCACCTGGAGCCCATTCGCGTTAATTGCAGAGATTCGCCAATTCTTCGACAAAACCCTGCTGTTGGCCGGCTGCCTCAACCATGGGCACGAGATCCTCGCCGCCCAATTGCTGGGCGCAGACCTGGCTTATTTCGGCACACGCTTTATCGGCACCACCGAAAGCCATGCCCCGGATGCGTATAAAGAGATGCTGCTCACATCGCGCGCTGCCGACATCGTGCACACTCCGGCAGTCTCCGGCGTGCCCGCCAGCTTTATGCGCCAGAGCCTGGAAAACGCCGGTTTCGACCTCGCCGCCCTGCAGGGCAAAGGTGAAGTCAATTTTGGTTCCAAGCTCAAGCCGTTGAGCGAGGAGGCCAAGGCCTGGAAAACGGTATGGTCCGCCGGCCAAGGCGTCGGTGAAATTGATGACTTGCCCAGCGTCGATGAACTGATTGCGCGCCTGGATGCCGAATATCGCAAAGCGCGCGAGCAGGCCACCCAGTTACAATGGCCGCGTTGATCACCGCCAGGTCTGCTGATTAAGCCGACCTGCACTCCCCTTCCTGATTAAGTGACAAGGATGCCCGCATGAGCGACAACCGTTTCAAGATTGTGTTTGACGGAGCCTTGCTCCCGGGTGTCGAAAGCACAACCGCCAAATTGAACCTCGCCGAGCTATTCAAAAGCGATGTGGAAGCCATCGAGAAACTCTTCACCGGCCGCTCGGTAGCGCTCAAGCGTGACCTGTCGCGTTCCGACGCCGAAACCTACCTCACCGCGCTGCAAAACGCCGGTGTCGATGCCCGTATCGAGCCTGAACAACCTGTGGCCTTCAGCTTGGCCGAAGCGCACGAGACCGATTCCGGCGCCTCGGACTTCTCACGTCCTGCCGCTTCGCCCTATGCACCGCCGCGTGCCGCTGTGGGTGACAACACTGCTGAGTACTCGACGCTCAAAGTCTTCACCATCCACGGGCGTATCGGCCGCCTGCGCTACCTGGCCTGGACGCTGGTACTGACCATCGCGATGCTGGTCATTGGGGGGATCATCTCCACCGCTAGCTTCGCCGTGGCGACCGCCTCGCCAACAGCGGGCGTCATTCTTGGCTCGCTGCTGGGTTTCGCGTTGTTTGTAGCGATTGTCTGGGTCAGTGTGCAAATCGGTGTGCAGCGCCTGCACGACCTCGGGTGGTCAGGCTGGCTGTACTTCCTGAACCTGGTGCCGTTCGTAAACAGCATTTTCCCACTGCTGTTGCTGGTACTGCCGGGCAATACCGGCGCCAACCAGTACGGCCCGCCGCCGCCGCGCAACTCCACAGCGGTAAAAGTGCTGGCCGCGCTGTGGCTGGCGTTCATTCCGGTGATGCTCGCCATTCTGGTGACGCTGGGCATGAACGGCTACCTGAATCAGCTCGAAGCCAACATAGACAGCAGCTACGAAAGCAGCTCCATCACCTCCGATGACGCCACCGATCAAAGCGTCACCGTTGATGAAGAAGAAGGCGCGCAAAGTGCTGACGACGCGGCCGAACCTGTAGACTCTCCAGAACAGTGAAGAAACGCCCGCCGCCTGTGATGCCTCTGTCACAGGCCCGGCGGCGTTGCGATGGAGAAAGGCATGACCCGTTACGCTCTGATCACCGGTGCCTCCAGCGGCATCGGCCTGGCCTTGGCCGAAGCACTGGCCCGTCGCGGCCGCAGCTTGATTCTGGTAGCCCGCCAGCGTGATCAGTTGGAAAGCATTGCAATCGAACTGACTCAACGCTTCGGCGTCGAGGTGCTGTTTCGAGCCTGCGACTTGGGTGAGCCATTGCGTTTGTCCGGGTTTCTGCTGGAACTTGAAGAGGGTGAGCGCCAGATCGACCTGCTGGTCAACTGCGCCGGCATGGGCACCAGCGGGCCCTTCCTGGCCCAGGACTGGATGACCGAACAAGACCTGATCGAAGTCAACATCCTCGCCCTGACCCGCATGTGCCATGCCCTGGGCAATGCCATGGCGTTGCAGGGCGGCGGGCATATTCTCAATGTTGCCTCGGTTGCAGCCTTCCAGCCCGGCCCCTGGATGAGCAGCTATTACGCCAGCAAGGCGTATGTGCTGCACTTTTCCGAAGGCCTGCGCGAAGAGCTGAAGACCTGCGGCATCCAGGTATCGGTGCTGTGCCCTGGCCCTACGCGCACCGCGTTCTTCGGCACCGCGCAAATGGACACCGCCAAGCTCGACCGCAGCCAACAGTTGATGAGCCCGGAAGAAGTCGCGCTCTACACCGTTCGCGCACTGGAAAAAAACAAAGCCATCATCATTCCCGGCCGACGCAACCGCTGGCTGGCATTCAGCCCGCGTTTTAGCCCACGCTGGCTGACGCGCAAGATTGCCGGCGCGATCAACAAGGCCTATTGCCCACGCTGACTGGCTGGGTACACTCCCCTGCACTTTCACAATGGAGAAACAGCTGTGGATACTCTGTTCACCAAGATCATCAACAGGGAAATACCGGCGAAGATCATCTACGAAGATGACCAGGTCCTCGCCTTCCACGACATTGCCCCAATGGCGCCCGTGCATTTTTTGGTCATTCCAAAAAAGCCGATTCGCACCCTCAATGACCTCACCGAAGAAGACAAAGCCCTGGCCGGCCACATTCTGTTCACCGCTCAGCGGCTGGCGGTGGAGCAAGGCTGCGAGAAAGGCTTTCGCGTAGTCATGAACTGCAATGAGGATGGCGGCCAGACCGTTTACCACATCCACATGCACGTACTGGGTCAGCGCCAGATGAACTGGCCACCGGGCTGATCAGCCTTGCTGCATAGGTCGTGGCCCCAGGCTGCGACCTCATGCCCTTGACTCAGCGCAAACGCTTCGCCCTCTCTTGCGGTAAACTGGCCGCCGAGATTCCTCCCGGAGGTCAGCATGACTACCCAACGTCACTACTCGCCGATTGACCGCCTGTTGCTGCAAGCCGACATGGCCATGCGCACGCTGTTGCCGTTCAGCGGCCAACCGTACCGCCCATCGCCCGCCATCGTGCAGCCTGACGCGCAGATGAGCGAAATCGACACCCGCCACGTCGCCGGCCTGATGCGTATCAACCATACCGGCGAAGTCTGTGCCCAGGCGCTGTACCAGGGCCAGGCGCTGACTGCCAAGCTGCCGCAAGTACGTGCAGCAATGGAACATGCCGCCGAGGAAGAAATCGACCACCTGGCCTGGTGCGAGCAGCGCATTCGCCAGCTGGGTAGCCATCCCAGCGTGTTGAACCCACTGTTTTACGGTTTATCGTTCGGTATCGGTGCGGCTGCCGGCTTGATAAGCGACAAGGTCAGCCTCGGGTTTGTCGCCGCGACCGAACATCAGGTGTGCAAACACCTGGATGAGCACCTTGAGCAACTGCCGGCCGAAGACGAAAAGTCCCGCGCCATCCTTGAGCAGATGCGCATTGATGAAGAACATCACGCCGAAAGCGCACTGGATGCGGGCGGTTTCCGCTTCCCGGCGCCAGTCAGGTTTGGCATGAGCCTTTTGGCCAAGGTCATGACCAAAAGCACCTATCGAATTTAGGTGCATCGAATCTGATCCACAAAAAAGGGCGCCATCGAGGCGCCCTTCTTTTTTGCCGACTGGCGATCAACCCAACTCGATGATCTCGTAATCATGAGTGATGACCACACCAGCTGCGCCGAGCATGATCGACGCCGAGCAATACTTCTCAGCTGACAGCTCAATGGCACGCTTGACCTGAGCTTCTTTCAGCGCCCTGCCCTTCACCACAAAATGCATATGGATCTTGGTAAACACCTTGGGATCTTCAGTGGCGCGCTCGGCTTCCAGAAAAGCTTCGCAGCTTTCCACAGCCTGTCGGGATTTCTTCAGGATGCTGACCACATCGAAATTGCTGCAACCGCCAACACCCAGCAGGAGCATTTCCATCGGGCGTACGCCTAGGTTACGGCCACCGGCTTCCGGCGGGCCGTCCATGACCACTACATGGCCACTGCCCGATTCACCGAGGAACATGGCTTCGCCCGCCCATTGGATGCGTGCCTTCATCGCCCAGACTCCACTGCTAAAAAAGGGTCGCCAGCTTAGCACAGGGCCTCGAAGCAGCAGCTTTCTTCCTGAAAACGATCAATGACAACGTTTGCCGGGTAAATTCCTTAATCGAGGCAGAATGTGTCTGGTAAGCTGGCGCCAATTCAATGGCGCATTGCCATCCTTTGTACAGCGTGTATCAATGCCCACCCCGCTGGATAAAAATAAATCCAACCACACCGTGCAGTCTTTTCGGGATACAACCATGGTTGCTCTTACTCCCACACCCAAGATCAAGAACCTCGACAAGCTGCTGATGCACTGCCAACGCCGACGTTATCCGGCCAAGCACAACATCATCTGCGCGGGTGAACGCTCCGAAACACTGTTCTTCATCATCAAGGGCTCGGTCACCATCCTGATCGAGGACGAAGACGGCCGCGAGATGATCATCGCCTACCTCAATACCGGGGATTTCTTCGGCGAGCTAGGGCTATTCGAACAAGCCGGCAAAGAGCAGGAGCGCAGCGCCTGGGTGCGCGCCAAGATTGAGTGCGAAGTCGCCGAAATCAGTTACGCGAAATTTCGCGAATTGGCCCAGCATGATCCCGACATTCTCTACGCGCTGAGCGGTCAGATTGCCCAACGTCTGCGCGACACCACGCGCAAAGTCGGCGACCTGGCGTTCTTTGACGTCACCGGGCGCGTGGCGCGTTGCCTGCTGGAACTGTGCAAACAGCCTGACGCAATGACCCACCCGGACGGCATGCAGATCAAAGTCACACGCCAGGAAATCGGGCGTATTGTCGGCTGCTCACGGGAAATGGTCGGGCGCGTGCTCAAAGACTTGGAAGAACGCAACCTGGTGCACGTCAAAGGCAAGACAATGGTGGTGTTCGGGACGCGTTAACCCGGCACAAAACCGGCCAGCATCTGCCGGTACAAGGTATCCAGCCGGCTGATCGCATCCGGCGCGGGGAATGCTTCGTGCAGTGCGATATGGCTGTCGGCACGCACTCGCTGGTCGAGGCCACACGCTTCATTGAAGCGATTGACTGCCGCAATCAACGCCTCGCGGTCGTTATCCAGCAACAACGCGCCGTGCACCAACCCCACCGGGCGGCCACCGCTCTGCCGCCAGCGCTGGGCAGTGCCCACCATTTTTCGGCCATTGAGGTTGACGTTGTAGCGACCGTCGCAGAACGCACCGTCGATTTCACCGACGGACGCATCGCCGCCCAACTCGATCAGCAAGTCACAAATCGGCTGGCACAAACGCTGGTAGCCGGTTTCGATGCGGCCCTGATCGCCTTCGCTGCGCGGCGGCGCGTACACCAAGGCGATATTGACGGTCGCGGCAGATTGCGGCACCGGCTCACCGCCGGTTTCCCGTAGCAATACCGGCCAGCCGGCTTCGTCTGATACTTGGCTGGCGGCGTCGAACGCCGGCAACCGGCTCAAGCGGCGCGGCATCACCAATGCTTGATCACTGGGCTGCCAGAACAACAGTCCAAATGCCTGCTCACCGGCGCAAACAGCTGCCAGCAGTTCTTGCTCGGCGGCGAGGCCTGCTTCAACGGTCATCGCGACTGGCTTAATCATTGCGCCATCCTCACTGCGCAAACCCATTCCAAATGTGGGAGCCGGCAAGTGTGGGAGCCGGGCTTGCCCGCGATGCAGACACCTGGGTGTATCAGTTACACCCAGGTGATGCTATCGCAGGCAAGCCAGCTCCCACACAAGCCAGCTGCCACATTGACTGTGTTTCAAATTAATCCAGGGTGGAGCCGCTAACCGCCACACCGCGCTCCGGGAAGAACAAACGCTGCAGTTCCGCCCCCGGGTTCTCGGCGCGCATAAAGGTCTCACCCACCAGGAACGAATACACACCGCTGATTTCCATCAGTTCCACATCAGCGCGGTTGACGATGCCGCTCTCGGTAATCACCAGGCGGTCACGTGGAATACGCGGCAGCAGGTCCAGCGTGTTTTCCAGGCTGACTTCAAACGTGTGCAGGTTACGGTTATTGACCCCCACCAACGGTGTGTCGAGGGTTTTCAGTGCACGCTCCAGCTCATCGCCGTCGTGCACTTCCACCAGCACATCCAGGCCGACGCTTTTGGCCACGGCCGCAAGCTCAGCCATCTTCACGTCATCCAGTGCGGAGACGATCAGCAGCACGCAATCGGCGCCCAGGGCACGGGCTTCGACGATTTGATAGGGGTCGACCATGAAGTCCTTGCGGATTACCGGCAACTTGCACGCAGCGCGGGCCTGTTGCAGGAACAGGTCGGAACCCAGGAAGAAGTCGATGTCGGTCAGTACCGACAGACAGGTTGCGCCGCCCCTCTCATAGCTGACGGCAATGTCAGCCGGCACAAAGTGCTCACGGATCACACCTTTGCTCGGCGAGGCCTTCTTGACCTCGGCGATCACGGCCGGCTGCTTGAGCTTGGCCTGGGCAATCAGAGCATTGGCAAAACCGCGCGGGGCATCGGCACTTTTCGCCAGGCCTTCCAACTCAGCCAGGCTGACGCGCGCGCGGCGCTCAGCGACTTCTTCAGCCTTGCGGGCCAGGATCTTTTCCAGAACGGTCGGCACACTCATCCTTCATTCTCCATCTTGAATACTGCGGTGAATGCCCCGAGTTCTTCGAGCTTCTCGCGAGCCAGGCCGGTGTGCAGCGCATCATGAGCCAACGCGACACCTTCTTTAAGACTATAGGCATGGTCTGCCGCATAGAGTGCCGCACCGGCATTCAGTACGATCATTTCGGCAGCTTTCTGGCCGTTTTCTGTTTTGCGACGCCCCAAGGCATCACGAATCAGCTCCAGCGAGGCCGCCGGGCTTTCCACCGACAGGCCATGCAAACTCTGGCTTCTCATGCCGAGGTCTTCGGGCTCAACCCAATATTCGGTGACTTGGTCGTTCTTCAGCTCCGCCACAAAGGTCGGGGCCGCCAGGCTGAATTCGTCCAGGCCGTCTTTGGAATGCACCACCAGCACATGCTTGCTGCCCAGGCGTTGCAACACTTCGGCCAGCGGGCGGCACAGCGCCTGGCTGAACACGCCGACCACCTGATGTTTCACACCGGCCGGATTCGTAAGCGGGCCGAGCATGTTGAACAGGGTGCGCAAGCCAAGGTCCTTGCGCGGGCCGGCGGCGTGTTTCATCGCGCCGTGGTGGGACTGGGCAAACATGAAGCCAATGCCGACGCTGTCGATGCAGCGCGCCACTTGTACCGGCGTCAGGTTCAGGTAGATGCCGGCCGCCTCCAGCAAGTCGGCGCTGCCGCTCTTGCCGGAGACCGCACGGTTACCGTGCTTGGCCACGGTGCAGCCGGCGGCCGCGACCACAAAGGAGGACGCCGTCGACACGTTGAAAATATTCGCACCGTCACCGCCGGTGCCGACCACATCGACCACACCGTCGAGGGTCTTGAGTTCGACCTTGTCAGCCAGCTCACGCATCACCGACACGGCGCCGACGATTTCGTCGATGCTTTCGCTCTTCATGCGCATCGCCATCATGAACGCGCCGATCTGCGCGTCCGTGCATTGGCCGGTCATGATCTCGCGCATCACATCGCTCATTTCAGCGGTGCTCAGGTCCAGGTGGCCGACGATACGGCTCAGGGCAGTCTTGATATCCATGGAAAGTCCTTAGCGCGTGCCGCCGCTCTGCTTGAGAAAGTTAGCGAACAGCTCGTAGCCCTGCTCGGTCAGGATTGACTCGGGGTGAAATTGCACCCCTTCGATATTCAGTGTTTTGTGGCGCAGGCCCATGATCTCATCGACCGAGCCGTCTTCCAGTTGGGTCCAGGCGGTGAGTTCCAGGCACTCCGGCAGGGTCTCACGCTTGACCACCAGCGAGTGGTAGCGGGTTACCGTCACCGGCAGGTTAAGGCCGTGGAATACACCGAGGTCCTTATGGAACACCGGGCTGGTCTTGCCATGCATCACCTGACGCGCGCGCACCACATCACCGCCAAAGGCTTGGCCGATGGATTGGTGGCCCAGGCACACGCCCAGGATCGGCAACTTGCCGGCGAAATATTTGATCGCTTCCAGGGACACACCGGCTTCAGTCGGCGTGCAAGGGCCAGGCGAAACCACGATGCGCTCCGGGTTCAGGGCGGCGATTTCGGCGACCGTCAGTTCATCGTTGCGCACCACCTTGACCTCGGCACCGAGTTCACCCAGGTACTGCACGACGTTGTAGGTAAAGGAGTCGTAGTTATCAATCATCAGCAACATGTGGGTTCAAACCTCTTGAATTCACTGATTTCAAATGACCGCCTTCCAAGAGAGTGACCCGCTGCCAGACGCACGTTCCGGTTGCCAGGGTTAGCCGACAAGGGGCGTCAAACAACGGGTGAAGAAGGCAAATCGGTACAGGTCCGGCCGGGCCGGCAGAGAAAAATGTCAGGCGCGCCAACGCCAACGGGCGTGTGCCTTGACTACTCGCATCAAGAGTTTGCTGATGATCAACACGGGGAGGGTCTCATTCATACGTTCAGGCACAGTAACGTAGCCTCGCCAGCGGTGCAATATGGAGCAGCGAATACGGGGAAATCACGACGGAATCTTTATAGGAAAAAACGGTTTTCTTCGTCGAATTCTCGCAATACATTGCTAGTGTTTTGCTTTCGATACAAAAACAACTAAATGGAATTTCGCATGCTCAGACCACCGTTTTTCGCGCCCCTGGCCGGCTGTCTCCTGTCACTGGCCTGCGCGCAGGCATTGGCAGCCCCTTCGCCGTACTCAACCATGATCGTCTTTGGCGACAGCCTGGCTGACGCCGGCCAGTTCCCGGATGGTTCGAACGGCGCCACCCTGCGCTTTACCAACCGCACCGGCCCCACGTTTCAGGGCGACTACGGCCTGGTTTCATCGACCTTACTGGGTTCGAAACTGGGCGTAGCGCCAAACGACCTGAACGCCTCCACCTCGCCGGTTCGCGCAGCCCAAGGCTTGCCTGACGGCAACAACTGGGCAGTGGGCGGCTACCGCACCGACAACATTCTGGACTCCATCACCTCAGTCTCCAACGCGGCGATTCCGCCGGGCAACCCAGGTGGCGGCACTGTTTTGCGCAGCCGCCAGGGTTATCTGCCAGCAAACGGCGGGCGGGCCGACCCGAACGCGCTGTACTTCCTCTCCGGTGGCGGTAACGACTTCCTGCAAGGGCGCGTTCTCAGCCCGGGCCAGGCTGTTGCCGCCGGCGGCCGGCTGGCAGACAGCGCCCAAGCCCTGCAACAAGCCGGCGCGCGCTACATCATGGTGTGGATGCTGCCTGACCTGGGCCTGACCCCAGCCATCAATGGCACGCCGTCGCAGGCAGCAAGCTCGGCCCTGAGTAACATCTTCAACCAGTCACTGGTGCAGCGCCTGTCACAGATCGACGCGCAGATCATCCCGCTGAATATTCCGCTGCTGCTGAAGGAAACCTTCGCCGACCCTGCCCGCTTCGGCCTGGCCACCGGGCAAAACCTCACCGGCACCTGCTTCAGCGGTAACAGCTGCACCGCCAACCCGACCTACGGCATTGGCGGCACCCACCCGGACCCAACCAAGCTGATCTACAACGACTCGGTCCACCCCACCATCGCCGGGCAACGCTTGATCGCCGACTACGCCTATTCACTGCTGGCAGCGCCATGGGAACTGACCTTGCTGCCGGAGATGGCCCAAGGCACCTTGCGCGCCCACCAAGATGAACTGCGAAACCAGTGGCAGGCCGACAACGGTAGCTGGCAAGCGGTCGGCCAATGGCGCGCGATTGTGGCCGGCGGCGGCCAGCACCTGGACTTCGATGATCAAAGCAGCTCGGCCAGCGGTGACGGCAGTGGCTATAACCTGAACGTCGGCGGCAGCTACCGGCTCGACGAAAACTGGCGCGTCGGCGTGGCCGCCGGCCTGTATCGGCAGACACTCGAAGCCGGCGCCAGCGATTCAAACTACAAGCTCAACAGCTACATGGGCACCGCGTTCGCGCAATATCAGCAAAATCACTGGTGGGCCGATGCCGCACTGACCGGCGGCAAGCTGGACTTCGACAGCCTTAAGCGCAAGTTCGCCCTGGGCGTCGGCGAAGGCTCGGAAAAAGGCGACACCGACGGCTGGCTCTGGGCCTTGAGCGGCCGCGTGGGCTATGACATCGCCGGGGCCGGCAGCGACTGGCACTTGTCACCGTTCGTCAGCGCCGACTATGCGCGGGTCGAAGTGAACGGCTATTCGGAAAAAGACAACCGCTCTACCGCGCTGACCTTCGATGATCAACAACGCGACTCCAAGCGCCTGGGCGTAGGCCTGCAGGGCAGCTACCGCGTCACCCCGCAAACCCAGGTGTTTGGCGAAGTGGCTCACGAGCATGAATTCGAAAACGACACCCAAAAGGTGAAGATGTCGCTCAACAGCGTGCAAGGGATCGATTTCAAACTGGATGGCTACACGCCACGCAGCAATTCGGATCGCTTGAGTGTGGGTGTCAGCCATAAGCTGACTCAGGAGCTGGCGTTACGGGCGGCGTATAACGTGAGGAAGGATGACAGCCTGACCCAGCAAGGGGTGAGTGTGGGGGTGAGTCTGGATTTCTGATGCGGTCTTGAAACCAGCGCAAACCCAATGTGGGAGCTGGCTTGCCTGCGATGCAGACACCTCGGTGTATCAGGTAGACCGAGGTGATGCTATCGCAGGCAAGCCAGCTCCCACATTTTGATCTACATCTGATCTCAGTTTTGCGGAGTTTGCTCGGCCAACGCCACCGCACGGAACATCGCGCGGCGCTTGTTCAGGGTTTCTTCCCATTCCAGCGCTGGCACCGAGTCAGCCACAATCCCGCCGCCGGCCTGCACATGCAGTTCGCCGTCCTTGATCACGGCGGTGCGTATCGCAATCGCGGTATCCATGTTGCCGTTCCAGGCGAAATAGCCCACGGCGCCGCCATACACACCGCGCTTGACCGGCTCCAGTTCGTCGATGATCTCCATCGCGCGAATCTTCGGCGCGCCCGACAAGGTGCCCGCGGGCAGAATCGCCCGCAGCGCGTCCATGGCGGTCAACCCTTCTTTCAGCTCGCCGGTGACGTTGGACACAATGTGCATCACGTTGGAATACCGCTCGATGACCATCTTCTCGGTCAGCTTCACCGAGCCGATTTCCGAAACGCGGCCGGTGTCATTGCGGCCCAGGTCGATCAGCATCAAGTGCTCGGCGATTTCCTTGTCGTCGCTCAGCAGGTCTTCTTCCAGCGCAAGGTCAGCTTCTTCGGTGGCGCCACGCGGGCGCGTCCCGGCGATCGGGCGCACGGTGATCAGGTTGTCTTCGACCCGCACCAGCACTTCCGGCGAACTGCCCACCACGTGGAAGTCGCCGAAGTTGAAGAAGTACATGTATGGCGTCGGGTTGAAGCAACGCAGCGCGCGGTACAGGTCAATCGGCGCGGCCTTGAAGTCGATGGACATGCGTTGCGACGGCACCACCTGCATGCAGTCACCGGCGAGGATGTATTCCTTGATGGTGTCGACGGCGCGTTCGTAGTCGTTTTGGGTAAAGCTGGAGCGGAATATCGGGTCGGCGGCCGGAGGGCGGCTGAGGTCCAGGCCACGACGTGGGGTGATTGGCTGGCGCAGTTTTTCCAGCAGCGCTTCGAGGCTGGCCTGGCCTTGCTCGAAGGCGCCCGCCTGGGAAGGGTCAGCGAGGACAATCGCGTGCATCTTGCCGGCAAGGTTGTCGAACACCACCACCGCGTCAGAGACCATCAACAGAATGTCCGGCACGCCCAGCGGGTCCGGGTTCGGGCATTTGCCCAAGCGTTTTTCCACGTAGCGCACGCAGTCGTAGCCGAAATACCCCACCAGGCCACCGTTGAAGCGCGGCAGGCCAGCGATGGTCGGCACGTTGTAACGCGCTTTGAATGCCTCGACGAAGGCCAGAGGGTCTTCAACGTCGTGGCTTTCGATCTCGACGCCATCCAGCGTGATGCTCACGTGGTGATCATGCACCCGCAGCACGGTGCGGCACGGCAAGCCGATGATCGAGTAACGGCCCCACTTCTCGCCGCCTTGTACCGATTCCAGCAGGTAGGAGTTGGGCTCGTCGGCCAGCTTCAAATAGATCGACAGCGGCGTATCGAAGTCGGCCAGGGTTTCGCAGGCCAAGGGGATACGGTTATAGCCGGCAGCGGCCAAACGCAGGAATTCTTCGCGGATCATGAGGTGCCTCGTGGCATGAGGGTCAAACGGTCAGGTGTGCAAACGTGCCGCAGCGCGGCCAGGATCAGTCAGGCGCGCCAACGCCAGCGGGCCAGGGCCTTGATGACTTTCATCCAGAGTTTGCGAGTGACCACCACGATGGCGTTTCCAGAAGGGGTTGGTTCGATGTCGGCCAACGTTATCTCAGCGCCCGCTCCCAAGCAACCGGGGATTAGCCGTCGCAGGTCATCAATCACCAGTGCCGGTGATTCTTCGGCGATCGGCCGGCCATGGTTATAGCCGTAACTGAGCGCCACACACTGCACGCCTGCGGCTTTGGCGGCCAGCACATCACTGCGCGAATCACCGACAAACAACGACTGGGAAGCCGGGATATTGGCCATTTTCATCACAAAGAACAGCGCCGCCGGGTCGGGTTTCTTCTGCGGCAAGGTATCGCCGCCGATGATCCAGCGGAAATACCGGCCGATTTTCATATGATCCAACAGCGGCGCGACAAAACGCTCCGGCTTGTTGGTGATCAGGGCCATTTCCACGCCTTGCTTGTGCAGCCATTTGAGGGTGTCGCGCACACCGGGGTAAACCACGGTCAGCTCGTGGCCGTCCTCATAGGCGGCGTTGAACAATTCCAGGGCGTGTTCGGCCTCCACCTCATCGACACCTTCGGCATCGATGTGATTGGCCAAGGCCCGGCGCACCAGCATCTGCACGCCGTTGCCGACCCACTCACGCACCGACTCAACACCCGCAGGCTTGCGCCCCAGCTTGAGCAGCATCTGGTCCACCGCTGCCGCCAGGTCCGGCACCGAGTCGATCAAGGTACCGTCCAGATCGAACATCACCAGCCGTGGCAGTTTGCCGGGGAACAGCTGCTCAAAGCCGCTCATGGACGCGCCAGCGCCAGTTCGGCACGCATCTTGTCGATGACTTCCTGGTAGTCCGGGGCGTTGAAGATCGCCGAGCCGGCCACGAAGGTGTCAGCGCCAGCGGCGGCGATTTCGCGGATATTGTTGACGTTGACCCCACCGTCGATTTCCAGTCGGATATCCCGGCCGGACGCGTCGATCAGCGCGCGGGCTTCGCGCAGCTTGTTGAGGGTGCCAGGGATGAATTTCTGCCCGCCGAAGCCTGGGTTGACGCTCATCAGCAAGACCATGTCGACCTTGTCCATCACATACTCAAGCACGCTCAGCGGGGTGGCCGGGTTGAACACCAGGCCCGCCTTGCAGCCGCCTTCGCGGATCAGTTGCAAGGTGCGGTCGACGTGCAGCGTGGCTTCCGGGTGGAAGGTGATGTAGGTCGCGCCGGCCTCGATGAAGTCACCGACGATACGGTCCACCGGGCTGACCATCAGGTGCGCATCGATCGGCGCAGTGATGCCGTACTTGCGCAGCGCCGCGCAGACCATCGGGCCGATGGTCAGGTTGGGCACGTAGTGGTTGTCCATGACATCGAAGTGCACGAAGTCGGCGCCGGCGGCCAACACCTTGTCCACTTCTTCACCCAGACGGGCGAAATCGGCGGAGAGAATCGATGGAGCGATAACGAAGGGCTGCATGACGCACCTTTTTTGAGCTAAATCACGATGGCGCGCATTGTATACCTCATGCTTTGCTGCGCGCACCGTGACCTAACTCAACGGTTAGTAAGCCGCCCGGTAGATTTTCTCGATATCCGCCGCGCTGAGCTTGCGCGGGTTGTTGCGCATTAAGCGTTCAATGCCCGCCGCTTCAGTGGCCATGGCCGGGATCGCGTCCTCGGGAATACCGAAGCTGCGCAGGCCTGACGGGATCTCCACTGCGGCACACAGTCGCGTCATCGCTTCGACGGCCTGGTCGGCGGCATCATTAACGCTTAAACCACTGACATTCACGCCCATGGCCTCGCCAATGTCGCGCATGCGCTCCACACACGCCAGCTTGTTCCAGTGCATCACGTAGGGCAGCAGCAGCGCATTGCTCACGCCGTGGGCGATATTGAAACGCCCGCCCAGCGGGTACGCCAACGCATGCACCGCGCCCACCCCGGCATTGCCAAACGCCATGCCGGCCATCAGGCTGGCGGTGGCCATGTCATCGCGGGCCTGCAGGTTGGCCGGGTTGGCGTAAGCCTTGGGCAGCGCCTTGGCGATCAGCTTGATCGCGCCGATGGCCAGGGCATCGGTGATCGGCGAGGCATTCAGCGACAGGTAGGATTCGATGGCATGCACCATGGCATCCACGCCACTGGCGGCGGTCACACTGCGCGGGCACGTGAGGGTCATTTGCGGGCTGATCAACGCGACGTCCGGCAGCAGGTAATCGCTGACGATGCCTTTTTTCAGTTGTGCGGCCTTGTCGGAGAGGATCGCCACATTGGTCACTTCCGAGCCGGTACCGGCGGTAGTGGGGATGGCGATCAACGGTGGCCCTTTGCGCGGCACTTGGTCGACGCCGAACAAGTCCGCCAGCGCGCCGTGGTAACCGGCATAGGCCGCAACGCTCTTGGCGATGTCGATGGCACTGCCACCGCCCACGCCGATCAGGCCGTCATGCCCACCTTCGCGGTACGCGCGCATGCAGTCCTCGACGATGGCGATTTCCGGGTCGGGCAGCACGCGGTCGAATATTTCATAGGACCGTTCGCCCAAGTGTTCCAGCGCAAGCGCCACGGTGCCGGACTTGACCAGCGCGGCGTCGGTGACGATCAGCGGGTTATCCACATCCAGGCGGGTGAGCTCAAAGGCGAGCTGCTCGATGGCGCCAGCGCCGGTCAGCAGCTTGTGGGCGATCTTGAATGAGGAGGTACTCATGTGCGCGGCCTCTTATTAATGATGGGCTGGCACAAGGATAGCTGGGTATTTTGGGTTGCCTAGCATTCAGGGGCTGAATGGCTCGGTCAATGTGGGAGCTGGCTTGCCTGCGATGAGGGCGACTCGGTGTTACAGGCAAACCGAGGTGATGCTATCGCAGCGGTGCAGCGATCCGACAAGCCAGCTCCCACATTTGATCGGGTTTCCACAGTTAGACCTGAGCAGTACGCAGTTTCTCGCTGCGGCCTCGTAGCCATTCAAGGGTCAGCAACAACAGCACCGAGAAGGCAATCAGCAACGTGGCCGCCGCCGCAATCGTCGGGCTTAAGTTTTCACGGATGCCGCTGAACATCTGCCGAGGCAGGGTCGCTTGCTCCGGGCCGGCGAGGAACAGCGTCACCACCACTTCATCGAAGGACGTTGAGAAGGCAAACAGTGCCCCGCTGATCACCCCCGGCGCGATCAGCGGCAAGGTCACCCGGCGAAACGCGGTCAACGGCGAAGCGCCCAGGCTGGCCGCCGCCCGCACCAGGTTATGGTTAAAGCCCTGCAACGTCGCCGACACGGTGATGATCACAAACGGCACGCCCAGCACCGCGTGCACCACGATCAGCGAAAAGAAGCTGTTGCCCAAGCCCAACGGCGCAAAGAACAAGTAGCTGGCCACGCCAATAATCACCACCGGCACCACCATCGGCGAAATCACCAAGGCCATCACCAGCGCTTTGCCGGGGAAGTTGCTGCGCGTCAGGCCAATTGCCGCCAAGGTGCCGAAGACCATGGCCAGCACGGTGGCCGCCGGGGCGACGATGACGCTGTTCTTCAGCGCACGCATCCACTCGGCCGAGGCGAAAAAGTCCTGATACCAATGCAGCGAGAAGCCTTGCAGCGGGTACACCAGGAAACTGCCGCTGTTGAACGACAGCGGGATAATCACCAGCACCGGCAGGATCAGGAACAGCAGGATCAAGCCGCACAGGATCCGCAAGCTGTAGAACCACACCCGTTCCACCGGTGACATATAAGGGCTCAGCATCGCTAGGTCTCCTCAGCTCAGGCGCAGGCGACTGGCGCCCACCAGCCGGTTATAAATCAAGTACAACACCACCGTCGCCAGCAGCAACAAGCCGCCCAACGCCGTGGCCATGCCCCAGTTAATGCTGGTGTTGGTGTAGAACGCCACGAAGTAGCTGACCATTTGGTCATTCGGGCTGCCGAGCAGCGCCGGGGTGATGTAGTAACCAATCGCCAGGATGAACACCAGCAGGCAACCGGCGCCGACACCGGCATAGGTCTGCGGGAAATACACGCGCCAGAAGCTGGCGAACGGGTGGCAACCCAGGGAAATCGCCGCGCGCATATACGTGGGCGAGATACCTTTCATCACGCTGTAGATCGGCAAAATCATGAACGGCAACAGGATGTGCACCATCGAGATGTAGACCCCGGTGCGGTTGAACACCAGCTCCATGGGTTTATCGATCAGGCCCATGCCCATCAACGCGCTGTTGATCAGCCCGCCGGACTGCAGCAGCACGATCCATGCCGCCACTCGCACCAGAATCGAGGTCCAGAACGGCAACAACACCAGAATCATCAGCAGGTTGCTTTTGCGTGCCGGCAGGTTAGCCAGCAGGTAGGCCAAGGGATACGCCAGCAGCAGGCAGACGAAGGTGATCACCAAGCCCATCCAGAACGTGCGGGCGAAGATGTCCAGGTAGATCGCCTGATCGGGCGTGGCCGGGGCCACTTCGCCCAGGTCATCGATGCGGTGATCGACCGCTGCCAGCAGGTAGTACGGCGTGAGGCTGCTGGTATTGCGCCGGATCGCCTGCCAGTACGCCGGGTCGCCCCAGCGTTCGTCGAGGCTTTCCAACGCTTCTTTATAAGAGGCCGGCGCTTGAGTGAACGGCAGCGCCCGCGCAGTTTTGGTCAGCAGGCTACGGTAGCCGGCCAGTTCCATGTTCAAGCGTTTGGACAGGTCGCCCAAGGTCTGGTTTTTACGCGCCTCGCCCAGGTCTTCGCTCAGCGCCTGGTACACCGGCTCAGCCGGCAGGCCACGGCCGTCCCAGGTTTTGACCGCCACCACGGTGCGCGGCAAGCCGCCCACCACTTCCGGGTTGCCGACGCTTTTGTAGAGCAGCGCAACAATCGGCACCAAGAACACCAGCAGCAAAAACAGCACCAGCGGCGCAATCAAGGCCTGGGCCTTCCAGCGGTTGAGCCGCTCGGCACGCGCCAGGCGCTGCTTGAGGGTGGGGCTGTTGACCTCGTTGGAGGGAACGGCGATGGCCATGGCTAACTCCGAAAATCTTCTAAGGATCCCCTGTGGGCCGGGCTTTTTGTGGGCGCTGGCTTGCCTGCTCCCACACAAGCCTGCTTACACAGGGGGTTATGCGGGGTTACTTGGCCGCCCAGGAATTGAAGCGCTGCTCGAGCTGCTCGCCGTTATCCGCCCAGAAGCTCACGTCGATCTGCACCTGATTGGCGATGTTCTCCGGCGTGGTCGGCATATCCTTCAGTACATCTTTGGCCAGCAACGGCACGGCCTGGGTATTCGCCGGACCGTAGGCGATGTTTTCCGAGTAGATCTTCTGTTGCTGTGGCTGCACCGAGAAGGCGATGAACTTCTTCGCCGCTTCGGCGCGGTCCTTGGCCAGGCCTTTTGGAATGGCCCAGGCATCAAAGTCATAAATGCCGCCGTTCCACACCACTTTCAGGTTGCTTTCTTTTTGCACGGCCGCGATACGGCCGTTATAGGCCGAACTCATGACCACGTCGCCAGAGGCCAGGTACTGCGGCGGTTGGGCGCCGGCTTCCCACCACTGGATCGACGGCTTGAGTTCGTCGAGTTTCTTAAACGCGCGGTCCTGGCCGTCTTTACCGGCCAGCACTTTGTACACGTCTTTGGGTGCCACACCGTCCGCCATCAAGGCGAATTCCAGGGTGTACTTGGCGCCCTTGCGCAGGCCGCGCTTGCCTGGGAATTTCTTGGTATCCCAGAAGTCCGCCCAACTGGTCGGTGCAGAGGTCAGCTTGTCGGCGTTGTACGCCAGCACGGTGGACCACACAAAGAAGCCCACGCCGCAGGGCTGGATTGCGCCCTTCACGTAGTCAGCGCTATTGCCGAACAGTTTCGGGTCGAGCGGCTCGAACATGTCTTCGTCACAGCCACGAGACAGTTCCGGCGACTCCACTTCCACCAAGTCCCAGGACACGCTCTTGGTGTCGACCATGGCTTTGACCTTGGCCATTTCACCGTTGTACTCACCGGCGACGATCTTGCCGTTGCCCGCGCTTTCCCACGGTGCATAGAAGGCCTTAACCTGGGCCGCCTTGTTCGCGCCACCAAAGGACACGACCGTCAGGTCCGGGCCTGCCATGGCCTGTGTCGCGCCCATCAAACCGATGGCCAGCGTTGAATATTTCAGGGATCTCAACATTGTTGTTCTCTCCACGTGCAGGGTTGGTGAAGCCAGGGGGCGATCAATTCGCCTCTAGAAGTGGGTCGAGTGCGCGAACGTGCTCGACTTGCCAGCCAATCGGTACCACGTCGCCGACCGCCAGGGCTGGGTCCAGCTCGGCAATCGGTTGTTTCACAAAAAAATCGGCCTTGCCGCAGACTTCCAGGCGCACACGCACGTGGTCGCCCAGGTAGATAAATTCGGCCACGCGCCCGGAGAAACGGTTCACACACGATTCGCTGGAGCCATTGAGGCTGACGCGCTCCGGGCGTACCGACAACGTCACCGGGCCACCGATCTGGCCGACATTCACCGCCAGCGCCTCGACCTTCTCACCGCGCGCCAGCTCCACCACGCAGCGCTCGCCAGTGTGGCTGTGCAGGCGGCCGTTGAGGCGGTTGTTCTCGCCGATGAAGTTGGCAACGAAGGTGTTCTTGGGTTCTTCGTACAAGGTGCGCGGCGCGGCAATCTGCTGGATCTCGCCCTGGTGGAACACCGCCACGCGGTCGGACATGGTCAAGGCTTCGCCCTGGTCGTGGGTCACGTACACCACGGTCACGCCGAGGCGCTGGTGCAGGTGCTTGATCTCCATCTGCATGTGTTCGCGCAGTTGCTTGTCGAGCGCGCCGAGGGGCTCGTCCATCAGCACCAGTTGCGGTTCGAACACCAAAGCCCGGGCCAGGGCCACGCGCTGTTGCTGGCCGCCGGAGAGTTGCGCCGGGTAGCGCTGGGCGAAGGCATCCAGCTGGACCATGCTCAGCACGCGTTTGACCCGCTCGCTGACATCGGTCTTGCTCAAGCCGCGCACCGACAGCGGGAATGCCAGGTTCTCGGCCACGGTCATGTGCGGGAACAGCGCATAGTTCTGGAACACCATGCCGATGTCGCGCTTGTGCGGCGGCACGTTATTGATGGCACGCCCGGCCAGCAAGATTTCACCGGCGGTCGGCGTCTCGAAGCCGGCGAGCATCATCAGGCTGGTGGTCTTGCCCGAACCGGAGGGCCCGAGCAGGGTGAGGAACTCGCCCTTGCGAATCTCCAGGTTGAGGTCTTTGACGATCAGGTTCTCGCCGTCGTAGCTTTTCTGCACGCCACGAAAGCTGACCAGCACATCATTTGAATCCGCCTCGCTCATACCCGCACCTTTTTGTTTTGGACTGCTGTGGCACAAGCGTAGTCCAGGCGCGAGGCCCCGGAAATCGGGGGCCAGGAGAGAATCGCATCAGCAGGATGGAAGGTTCGGGGTAGGGATTGCCCTACACGGATGGCGGGGATGGGACAGGGCAGCGACAAGGGGCGAGCTACAAGCAGCAGGAATGGGCTCGACGGTATTTTCGAGGTGTCGTTATTGGGCATGCCGCCTGCCACTGATCGTTCCCACGCTCCGCGTGGGAACACCTCTTGTGACGCGCGGCGTCACGCTTTGGGACGCAGAGCGTCCTTGGCTGCATTCCCATGCAGAGCGCGGGAACGATCACGGGGTCACAACAGCTTGTGTTCCATGGCGTACTTCACCAATTCAGCCAATGAAGTGATATTGAGCTTTTGCATCAACCGCGCCTTATGGGTGCTGATGGTCTTGCTGCTCAGCGCCAGTTGCTGGGCGATGTCATTGACGTTGGCACCCTGGGCCAGGCGCTCGAACACCGAGAACTCGCGCTCCGACAGCAATGAATGCAGCGGTCGCGTATCGGTGAGGCCGACTTCAAAGACCATGCGGTCGGCCAGGTCCGGGTCGATATAGCGCCCGCCTGCCGCGACCTTGCGAATCGCCGTCAGCAGCAGCGCCGGGTCGCTGTCCTTGGTGGCATACCCTGCCGCCCCGACCTTCAGGGCGCGGGCGGCCATTTGCGCTTCATCGTGCATCGACAACACCAGAATCGCCGGCGGATGGCTCAGTGCACGGATACGCGCGATGGCTTCCAGGCCATTCACACCGGGCATCGAGATATCCAGCAACACCACCTCGCACTGCACATGGCGCAAGGTCTCGAGCAGTTGCTCGCCATTACAGGCCTCGCCGACCACCAGCAGGTCTTTGGCCAGGCCGATCAATTGCTTGATGCCTTCACGGACGATGGTGTGGTCTTCGGCTACCAGTACACGAATCACAGGGGCTTCCTCTTAGGGTTATGCATCCAACGGCACCGTGACACTCAAGGTCGTGCCCTCCCCCAGTTCGCTGTGCAGGCTCAGTTGCCCACCCATCATCAATACGCGCTCGCGCATACCGACTACGCCAAAGGACACCGGGCGGCCCTGGGTTTCGACGAAACCGATGCCGTCATCGCTGATGGTCAGCCGCAGGTCGGCGCCTTCCACGCTCAAGGTCAGCTCGACAGTATGCGCCTGGGCATGGCGCATCACATTGGTCAGCGCCTCCTGCAGGATGCGGAACAGGCCAATGGCCTTGGCATCGCTCAGGGCCGGCAGGTTATCCGGGACTTGGACCAGGCAAGGGATGTGTGTGCGCGCTTCGAAGCGGCGTGCCTGCCATTCGATGGCCGAGGCAATGCCCGCGTCGAGAATCGGTGGGCGCAGTGCGGTCGCCACGTCCCGGACAAGCTGGAACAGCTGGGCGATCAGGCGCTTCATGCTGTTCAAGCGCTCGTTCAGGCCTGGGTCCAGTTGTGCATAGGCCAGCTCGCACATCGAGGTTTCCAGCTTGAGCACCGTGAGCATCTGGCCCAACTCGTCGTGCACTTCACGGGCGATGCGCGCCTTTTCTTCTTCGCGCACGGTTTCCAGGTGGGCCGAGAGTTCGCGTAATTGTGTTTCGCTTTGCTGCAACGCGGCCACGTAACGGCGGCGTTCGGTGACATCGTTGAGGTAGACCACCAAATATTCGCCTTCGGCAAAGCGCAAAAAGCTCAACGACACATCGGCCGGCAGGATGCTGCCGTCGGCGCGCACGCAATCGGCGGCGAAGGTTTGCGCGCCTTCTTCGCTGGCACGCGCACGCTTCCACATGTTGAGCCAGCGGTCCATGTTCAAGGTCGGGTCGAAATCGATCAGCGGTCGCTCGATCAACGCGCCAGGGCCGTAGCCCAGCATGGTCTCGGCGGCGCGGTTGGCGTATCGCACATGGCTGTCCCAATTGACCCACAGGATGCCCACGGTGCTTTGATCAATGGAGAACTGCGTCAAGCGCAAGGCTTCGGCGCCGGCGGCGCGGGCGGCGCTTTCTTCCCGGGCGGCCAGCAGGCTGTGTTCCAGCACGCGCTGGTGACGGCGCTGCCAGAACACCACCGCCAGGCTGGCGAGCAAGAACATCGCCAAGAGCAGGCTAAGGTTTTGCCACAGTCCCGGCGATTCGGTCAGCCGTGGGTATTTGGGTTGCAGCCAGCGGCTGTGCAATTGATCGAGGTCGCGAGCGGGTATAGCGCGCAAAGCGCTTTGCATGATGCCGGCAAGCGCAGGCCATTCGCGGCGGGTGGCCACGCGCAGCAGTTGCGGCAGGCCGATATCGCCGACCACTGCTAGCCCGGCAAACTCCGCCTCGCCGGACAACCGACTCAACTGTGCCTCATCCACCACGGCATAACGCGCTTGCTGGCTGACCAGCAATTGCAGCGCCTGGCGCTCCATGGGCACGCCTTGCAGGTTGAGGTTGGGATAGTTGCTGCGCAGGTAATCGGCCACGGCGCTGGGCATGCGCACGGCAACGCGGGACAGTTCGTCGAGTTTCTCCAGCTCCACCGCGCCGCTGCCCTCGCGGATACCGACGATATGCTGGGGCACGCGCATATAAGGGTCGCTGAATAACCACAGGCGCAAGCCGGCCGGGGTTTGCTGCAGGCCGGGGGCAATATCCACCTCGCCGTCGCGCACAGCGGTTTCCAGTTGTTCCTGGCTGGGGAAGTTACGCCACGTCAGCTCAATGTTCAGCGCCTTGGCCAGCCACTGCATCAACTCGACATTGGCCCCGGACAAACGCTGCAGGCGCCGATCGTATTGCGCGTACGGCGCCTGCAATACCACGCCCACGCGCAGCTCCGGGTGCTCGGCCAGCCATTCACGCTGCGGTGCATTGAGCTGCGCCTGTGGTGCAACAGGCGCAGGCGCGGCATTCGCCATCAAGGCAAAGCACAAACCGCCGATAACCAGCAGACAGCGAAAACCCATGATCCACGTCTCACATCACTGACAAATACTGACCAACCCATTAGGCTGCTGGAATCACTTCTGGCCGGGAATTAACGATGCCCTTTATCCACCGTTCGGCACTGCCAGCATTGTGCCTGTCGCTGCTATTTACCAGCGCCTTTTCTGTTCAGGCCGCCGACGCGCCGGCACCCGCTGCCGACAAACCGGCTGAACGCCAACCCCTGCCCGAGCGCAGCCAGGAAGAAGCCAACGCCCTGGAGCGCCAGGTTCCGCAACAGGAACAGCAACAATTGCAGGCCGGCAGCGATTCATTTCTGGCCTTGTGGAAACCGGCCAACAGCGCCGAGCCCGAAGGCGTGGTGATTATCGTGCCGGGCGCCGGCGAAAGTGCTGACTGGCCGCAAGCAATCGCACCGTTGCGACGCAAATTGCCCGATGCCAACTGGGGCACAGTCAGCCTGTCGCTGCCGGACGTGAACGTCGACACCTTGCCGCCACGCGTGATGGAATCGCCCAAGGCCGCCGTCGACACCAGCAGCAAAGACGGCAGCACCGCCGCCAAACCTATCGAACAGGCCGCCAGCGCCGAAGCCGAGGGCACCGATCCAGCGGTAGTGCCGGGCGCAGATGAACAGGACAAGACCGACGCCAAGCGCATCTTCGACCGCATCGACGCTGCCGTCGCCTTTGCCCAGACCCAGAGCGCGCGCAGCGTGGTGCTGCTCGGCCATGGCACGGGCGCCTGGTGGGCCGCGCGTTACCTGAGCGAGAAACAACCGGCCCAAGTGCAAAAGTTGGTGATGGTGGCCGGCAAGACGCCTGCCGGTCGACAGCCAGACCTGCAACAACTGGCTCCCGCGTTGAAAGTGCCGACGGCGGATGTCTTCTACCAAGACGGCGCCCTGGAGCGCAAAAACGCACTCGCGCGCGCCCACGCCGCCAAGCGTGGGAAGAATGAAGGGTATAAGCAGGTGTCACTCAAGACCCTGCCCGGCAACAGTGCTGCCGAGCAGGAGCAGTTGTATCGACGGATTCGCGGGTGGTTGAGCCCGCAAGCTGCCGCCGAATGATCTTGGCTTGATACCCCAATTAGTGTGGGAGCTGGCAAGCCTGCTCCCACACTAATTGGGTTAGCAACTCAGGATTTGTGGCGGCTAGCGAAAATCTCGGCGCTCGCGAATCAATGCATAGGCGTTATGCAACTCTCGGGTTCGCTCGGTCGCTTCGCGCACCTGCGCTGGGCTGGCGCCAGTGCCTGCAATCTTGTCCGGGTGGTGGCGGCTGAGCAGGCGGCGATAGGCGCGTTTGATCACGGTCGGCTCGGTGGTGGACGTTACTCCCAGTACCCGCATCGCGTCCTGATAAGCTCCGGCACGATTGGCCAACGGCTTGCGCTCGCGCACGTAATCGGCCGCCAGTGCCTGAAGCTGTTGCGGCGTCCAGCCGAGCCACTTGCCCCACAGGTCGATCAAGTCGCGCTCGGCGTTATCCGCCTTGCCGTCCGCCCAGGCCATGCGCCAACACGCGCGCAACACACCTTCGGCGGCATGGGGCTGAGCCTTGAGCACACGCAGATAATTACGCACCCGGTCGGAACCGGACTTGCCGCGATTGAACGCGCTGATCGCCCGGCGCTGGGCGTGCTCAGTCATGTCCAGCGCGCGCATTTCCTGGCGCGCCTGCTGGATATGCCCATCCACCACGCGGCCATTACTCTTGGCCAGACGCCCTAACAGCACGAACAACAGTTCGTCATTGCGCAACGCCGGGCGCCCGCCCAGGCGCTCGCGCAGTTGCGCCCAACTTTGCAACTGGAGGCGGCGATCCAGCGCCTGCCCCAGCAATGCCCCCAATAAGGCCCCCGGAATACTGGCAATGGCAAAGCCAGCCCCGGCACCGATCAGTGTCCCTGGCCACAACATCTTATTGCCCCGCAGTCAGCAAGGTTTCAACCTGCGCCAGACGCTCCAGCGTGCCGACATCAATCCAGCGTCCTGTCATGTGTTCCCCCGTTACCACACCTTTGGCCATGGCCACCCGTAACAGCGGCGCCAGCTTGAAGGCACCGGCACTGCAACCCGCGAACAATTGAGGGTCGAGCACTGAGATGCCACTGAAGGTCAGGTTATCGGCACCGGGCGCCGCATCATGAAGCAAGCCGCCGCTCAAATAGAAGTCGCCACCAGTAGGCGCATGGCCAGGCATGTCGACCATGACCAGGTGGGCAAGCCCTTCCAACGGTTTGTTGAGCAGGCTGGCAAAGTCGAAGTCCGTCCAGACATCACCATTAACCAGCAGGAAGGGTTCATCTCCCAACAGCGGCAACGCCTTGAAAATCCCGCCGCCGGTTTCCAGCGGCTCGCCTTCGGCGGAATACTGGATGCGCAGGCCAAACTGCGCACCGTCGCCCAGGTAGCTTTCGATCTGCTGGCCGAGCCAGGCATGGTTGATCACAATTTCGCTGAAACCGGCCTTGGCCAGCGCTTCCAGGTGATATTCGATCAACCGCTTGCCGCCCGCCTGCACCAGCGGCTTGGGCGTGTGCAAGGTGAGCGGGCGCATGCGCTCGCCCTTGCCGGCCGCCAGGATCATGGCCTTCATACGCCCGCCTCGACAGGTTGGCGCAGGCTGGCGAGCAGTTCGCCCAGCTCGTCCAGCTCCGGCCGGTCTGCCAGCACCGCCTCTATATAAGCAAAGAAGCGCGGTACGTCGGCCAGGTAGCTTGGCTTACCGTCGCGATGGCAGATACGCGCAAAGATGCCGATCACCTTGAGGTGGCGCTGCACGCCCATCAGGTCGCTGGCCCGCAGGAACGCTGCAAAGTCGGCCTGCACCGGAATGCCCAGTTGCCCGGCACGCTCCCAGTAGCCACGCTGCCATTCACGTACACGTGCCTTGGGCCAGCTGAGGAATGCATCCTTGAACAGGCAGGTGATGTCGTAGGTGACCGGGCCGTAGACCGCGTCCTGGAAATCCAGCACGCCCGGGTTCGGCTCGCTGATCATCAGGTTGCGCGGCATATAGTCGCGATGCACCAGCACTTTGGGCTGAGCCAGGGCGCTGTCGATCAAGTGGTCGCTGACGCGCTGCCAGAGAGCCTGCTGCTGGGCGTCGAAATCGATGCCCAGGTGCCGGCGCACGTACCATTCCGGAAACAATTCCAGCTCACGGCGCAACAAGGCGACGTCATAGCTGGGCAGCGGCGTGTCCATCGGCAATTGCTGAAAAGCCAGCAACGCGTCGATGGCATCGGCAAACAATTGATCGGCGTTTTGCTCGTCAATCACGTCCAGATAGGTTTTTTTGCCCAGGTCATTGAGCAAAAGAAAGCCGCGGGGCAAATCTTCTGCATAAATTTTTGGAACATTTATTCCTGATTTCGCCAGTAAATCAGCGATATCGACGAAAGGTTTGCAGTTTTCCTGGGGCGGCGGCGCGTCCATGACGACGAAACTTCGCCCACCGCCTTCCCACCGGAAGTAACGCCTGAAACTCGCGTCACTGCTGGCCGCGGTCAACGTGGCCGGAGGTACGACACCCCAGTCCTGAGCGTTGAAAAGGATTGGCAACTGCTCATCCAGCCAGACTTTCAGCTGTTGTAAACGTAGATCTTGCTCGGGCATTACAAGGGTCTCCGACGGCGCTAGCCGTCAAGCGGGTCATGCTTTATTATCACGCATCTTTTTCAGACCATCGAGAGGCGTGCGGCCCAAACCGCGGGCAGATGGCACGCAGGAAGCCCGGACTAATAAGATGGCATTGAAATCCCCCGCGTTTCGTAGAAAATTTCCGTTGCTGGTAACCGGCAGTCTGCTGGCCATGCAACCTTTCGCCACCTCATTCGTGGTCGCCGCGGAACAGTATGACTGCTCAGTCTCTGCTTCGGGTGCCTGGGATTGCGCGCCAAAAACCGCCGCAGCCCCGTTGCCACCACGCCCGGTGCATGACGGCGCAGCCGTCAGCTCCGCCGGCAGCACGGCGCAAGCCGATGCTGGTGGCAGCGCCGAGGCCGAACCGAAGACCGCACTGGTCACCGAAGCCAAGGGCCGAGGCCTGCGTGCGCGCAGCGCCGACTACAGCCACTTGGACTGGGTACCGCGCGAGAAGCTGACTGCAGCCCAGCTGGCCGAAACCGGTCCTTATTGCGCCGGCGCGTACATCGAGCCGATGCGTCCTGGCATGAACGACAAGACGGACAAGAGCGATGCGCCGACCTTCATCGGTGCCAAGGCCTCTC
The DNA here is from genome assembly GCF_045447305.1 of Pseudomonas sp. D47. NCBI lineage: Bacteria > Pseudomonadati > Pseudomonadota > Gammaproteobacteria > Pseudomonadales > Pseudomonadaceae > Pseudomonas > Pseudomonas sp. D47. The sequence goes on from NZ_JBJGXU010000046.1 coordinate 33,476, forward strand.
GTTACGAGCAAGAACAACAGATCGCAACCCTGGCCGGTGACGTCGTCATGCGCCAGGGCAGCATGCAGCTGGAGGCTCAGGAAGCCAGCCTGTATCAGGCCGAGAACCGTGGCGAGCTGAACGGCAACGTTCGTCTGCGCGACAACGGCGCTCTGATCGTCGGTGACCACGCTGAGGTCCAGCTCGATACTGGCGCCGCCCAGATCGACAACGCCGAATACGTGCTGCACAAATCGCGTATCCGCGGTAACGCGCTGTACGCCAAGCGTGCCGAGAACGCGATCATCCGCCTCAAGGACGGTACGTACACCACCTGCGAGCCGGACAGTAACGCCTGGCAGCTCAAAGGCAACAACATCACGTTGAACCCGGCCACCGGTTTCGGTACGGCGACCAACGCGACGTTGCGGATCAAGAACATTCCGATCCTGTACACCCCGTATATCTATTTCCCGATCGACGATCGTCGTCAATCCGGCTTCCTGCCGCCGAGCTTCAGCACCGGCAGCGAAACCGGCTTCACGCTCATCACGCCGTACTACTTCAACCTGGCGCCAAACTACGACGCCACGTTGTACCCGCAATACATGACCAAGCGCGGTTTGTTGATGGAAGGCGAATTCCGCTACCTCACCAAATCCAGCGAAGGTCAGTTCGGCGGCGCGTACCTGAACGACGACAGCGACGAGCGGAAGAAACAGACTGATTACGAAAAAACTCGCTATATGCTCAATTGGCAGCATAAGGGCGGGCTGGATTCGCGTCTGTCGACCCAGGTCGACTACACCAAGATCAGCGATCCGTTCTACTACCAGGACTTGAAGTCCTACCAGGAGGGCATCCAGACCCAGGACTTCGTCAACCAGCAGGGTTCCCTGACCTATCGCGGTGACAGCTACCAGGCGCGCCTGAACGTTCAGGCCTACCAACTGGCGACGATTTCCCAGATCACCCCGTATGACCGGCTGCCGCAGATCACCTTCAATGGGATGCTGCCGTACCACCCGGGTGGCGTGAACTTTACCTATGAGACTGAGGCTGTTCGGTTTGACCGGGACCTCAGGAGCGGCACCATTTTCGACAAGGACGGTGGCCCGTTCGGTGCGAACGGTGTTGCTGTAGGTGATAAGCGTCTGGATGACTACGTAACAGGTCTGACCCGTGCAAACGGTACTCGCCTGAACGTAGCACCAGCCGTCGAATACCCGATGAACTGGACCTACGGTTTTATTACGCCGAAGCTCAAGTACGTCTACACCAAGTACGATCTGGACCTTGATACCAAGGGCAAGAACGACATTATTGCTGCGCAAGCAGCCGCCACTGCGGCAAACCCTTATGCCGGTGGCACCTTCAAGAGCAACCAAGACCGCGCAATCCCAATCGCCAGCGTAGACAGCGGCCTGTACTTCGACCGCAATACCAACTGGTTCGGCAAAGACTATCGCCAGACATTGGAACCGCGCGCGTTCTACCTCTATGTCCCGAACAAGGACCAGAGCGATATCCCGGTGTTCGACACCAGCGAGTACTCGTTCAGCTACGCCTCGCTGTTCCGCGACAACCGCTTCAGCGGCAACGACCGGATCGGCGACGAGAACAAGCTGTCCCTGGGCTTGACCAGCCGTTGGATCGAAGAGAATGGCTTCGAACGTCAACGCGCGTCCATAGGCCAGGCGGTGTACTTCAAGGATCGCCAGGTTCAACTGCCGGGCATCCTCGCCTCCGACCGTGCCGACGCACAGTCTGACGTATCGCCAGTTGCCCTGGAATACGAGTTCCGCTTCAACCGCGACTGGCGCGCCACTGCCGACTACAACTGGGACACCGAGGAACACAGCCCTCGTTCCGGCAGCGCAATGCTCCACTACCAGCCGGAAGACAACCCGAACAAGATTATCAACGTCGGCTATCGCTATCGTAACGACCAAGTGGTCTACAACCAGCTGACTGGCAAATGGCAGTTCGGTGGTGACTATGGTCAACCTGGTGATGCGAACTTCGTGAAGGATTACTACAAAATCCAGCAACACGACTTCTCGATGATGTGGCCGATCATTCCTCAGTGGAACCTGATCACCCGCTGGCAGTATGACTATGCCCGCAACCGTACCCTGGAAGCCTTTGGTGGTTTCGAGTACGACAACTGCTGCTGGAAACTGCGCGTCATCAACCGTTACTGGGTTTCCAACGACGAATACAGCCAGATCGCCCCGCTGAACGAAAAGGGTGACCACGGGCTCTTCTTCCAGATCGTCCTTAAAGGACTCGGCGGCCTGACTGGCGCCAAGGTAGAGAGCTTCCTCGACAAAGGCATTCAAGGTTATCGTGAACGTGAAGATCAAGCTTTCTGATTGTCTGCGCCCGCTAGTGCTGGGCGCACTGTTCCTGGGGACCGCATCGGCACACGCTGCGGTTCAACAGCTGGACAAGGTTGTGGCCATTGTCGATAACGACGTGATCATGCAGAGCCAACTGGACCAACGGGTCAAGGAAGTTCAGCAAACCATCGCCAAGCGTGGCGGCGGTGTACCGCCTACCAGCGTGCTGGACCCACAGGTTCTGGAGCGCCTGATCGTCGAAAACCTGCAACTGCAGATCGGCGATCGTTCCGGCATCCGTATTTCGGACGAAGAACTGAACCAGGCCGTCGGCACGATCTCTCAACGCAACAACATGAGCATTGACCAGTTCCGCGCAGCCCTGGCCCGCGACGGTTTGTCCTATGAGGACGCCCGTGACCAGATCCGCCGCGAAATGATCATCAGCCGTGTGCGTCAGCGCCGTGTGGCCGAGCGGGTTCAGGTTTCCGAGCAGGAAGTGAAGAACTTCCTGGCCTCTGACCTTGGCAAGATGCAGCTCTCCGAAGAACTGCACCTGGCCAATATCCTGATTCCAACCCCGGACAGCGCCAACGCCGAGCAGCTCAATGCAGCCGCCGCCAAAACCCAGGCAGTTTATGACCGCCTGAAGGCTGGCGCTGACTTCGCCCAAACAGCTATCGCGGTATCGGGCAGCGACAACGCCCTGGACGGCGGTGACATGGGCTGGCGTAAAGCCGCTCAATTGCCACCTCCGTTCGACCGCGAGCTGAGCGCCATGCAGCCGGGTGAAATCACCCAGCCAGCACGCACACCGGGTGGCTTCATCATCCTCAAGCTGCTGGCAAAACGCGGTGGCGAGACTTCGCTGAAAGACGAAGTACATGTTCGTCACATCCTGGTCAAACCAAGCGAAATTCGCACCGAAGCACAAACCAAGGAACTGGCCCAGAAGATCTATGACCGCATCGAAGGCGGTGAAGATTTCGCCACCTTGGCCAAGAGCTTCTCGGAAGACCCAGGTTCGGCCCTCAACGGTGGCGACCTGAACTGGATCGACCCGAAAGCCTTGGTGCCTGAGTTCCAGCAAGTAATGGCCGATACGCCGCAAGGCGTGCTGTCCAAGCCGTTCAAGACCCAATATGGTTGGCACGTCCTGGAAGTCCTTGGCCGTCGCGCCACCGACAACACCACCCAGGCCCGCGAGCAACAAGCACTGTCCGTATTGCGTAACCGCAAGTACGACGAAGAGCTGCAAACCTGGTTGCGTCAGATCCGTGACGAAGCCTACGTAGAAAACAAGCTGCCAGGCGCCGAGCAAACAGGCACCGACCAGGCAGCGCAGTGAAACCCCAGCGTTTCGCGGTAACACCCGGCGAGCCGGCCGGCATTGGTCCAGACCTGTGCCTGCTGCTCGCCTCGCAACCTCAGCCACACCCCCTGATTGCCATTACCAGCCGCGACCTGCTCCTTGAGCGGGCCGCGCAGTTGGGCGTGGTTGTCAACCTGCTGGACGTGGCGCCAGGCAACTGGCCCGACCTGCCGGCACCTGCGGGCAGCCTGTACGTATGGGACACCCCACTTGCGACCAAGGTGATTGCCGGGCAACTGAACAAAGCCAATGCGGCATTTGTGCTGGAAACCCTGACGCGTGCAGGCCAGGGCTGCATCGACGGCGACTTCGCCGGCATGATCACTGCCCCGGTGCACAAGGGTGTGATCAACGAATCCGGCATCGCCTTTTCCGGCCATACCGAATTCCTCGCCGAGCTGACCAATACCGCCCAAGTTGTGATGATGCTGGCCACTCACGGCCTGCGCGTGGCCCTGGTGACCACGCATTTGCCGTTGCGTGATATCGCCGACGCCATCACTGCCGAGCGTTTGGAGCGCGTCACGCGCATCCTGCACGCCGACCTGCAACACAAATTCGGCATTGCCCAACCGCGCATCCTGGTCTGCGGGCTCAACCCCCACGCCGGTGAAGGCGGCCACTTGGGCCATGAAGAAATCGACATCATTGAACCGACATTAGAGCGTCTGCGCCAAGAAGGCATGGACCTGCGTGGCCCACTGCCTGCTGACACTCTGTTTACCCCCAAATATCTGGAGCACTGCGACGCAGTGCTGGCGATGTACCATGACCAAGGGCTGCCCGTGCTGAAATACAAAGGCTTCGGCGCCGCAGTCAACGTGACACTGGGCCTGCCGATCATCCGCACCTCCGTCGACCATGGCACTGCCCTGGACCTGGCGGGCAGCGGCAAGATCGATACCGGCAGCCTGCACGTGGCCCTGGAAACCGCCTATCAGATGGCCGAGACCCGTATATGACTGAGCATTACCAACACCGGGCGCGCAAGCGCTTCGGGCAAAACTTCCTGCACGACGCCGGCGTGATCGACCGTATCCTGCGCTCCATCCATGCCAAGCCCGAAGACCGCTTGCTGGAAATTGGCCCGGGCCAGGGCGCATTGACCCAAGGCCTGCTGGCCAGTGGCGGCCAACTGGACGTCGTGGAGCTGGACAAGGACCTGATCCCGATCCTCAACCAGCAGTTCGCCGGCAAATCCAACTTCAACCTGCACCAGGGCGATGCACTGAAGTTCGACTTCAACAGCCTCAACGCTGCGCCCAACAGCCTGCGGGTAGTGGGCAACCTGCCGTACAACATCTCCACGCCGCTGATTTTCCACCTGCTGAACAACGCAGGGATCATCCGCGACATGCACTTCATGCTGCAAAAAGAAGTGGTTGAGCGTTTAGCCGCAGGTCCCGGCGGTGGTGATTGGGGTCGCTTGTCGATCATGGTTCAGTACCATTGCCGCGTGGAACACCTGTTCAACGTCGGCCCGGGTGCGTTCAACCCGCCGCCGAAGGTCGATTCGGCCATCGTGCGCCTGGTGCCTCACGCCGTGCTGCCCCACCCAGCCAAGGATCACAAGCTGCTGGAGCGCGTGGTACGCGAGGCGTTCAACCAACGCCGCAAGACCCTGCGCAACACGCTCAAGGCGCTGCTCAGCAACGCCGAAATCGAAGCCGCCGGCGTCGATGGCAGCTTGCGCCCCGAGCAACTGGACCTGGCCGCGTTCGTGCGCCTGGCCGACCAGCTTGCCATCCAGCCTGCGCCAGCCGCGGACTAAAGCCTGCCAAGCATGGGCCAGACAGCATGTCTGGCCTAGTGCCCTCCTCATGGCCTAGACTGATCCGCATCTGCTGTCCTCCGCTTTTGCTTTTAAGGCCTCTTGCATGTCCGATCCTCGCTACCAGATCGACGTCAGCGTCGTCACCCGCTTCCTCGCGGACCAATCGCAACCCGAACACAACCGTTTCGCCTTTGCCTACACCATCACGGTGAAGAACAACGGGCAGGTGCCGGCCAAGCTGCTGTCGCGCCACTGGGTGATCACCGACGGTGACGGCCAGGTCGAAGAGGTGCGCGGCGCCGGTGTGGTTGGCCAGCAACCGTTGATCGACATTGGCGCCAGCCATACCTACAGCAGCGGCACGGTCATGACCTCCAAGGTCGGCACCATGCAGGGCTCGTATCAGATGAAGGCCACCGACGGTAAGTTGTTCGACGCCATCATCGCGCCGTTCCGCCTCGCAGTGCCTGGAGCCCTGCACTGATGGCGACATACGCGGTCGGCGACCTGCAAGGCTGCCTGGAGCCTCTCAAGTGCTTGCTGGAGCGGGTGGCCTTCAACCCGGCAAGCGACCGCCTGTGGTTGGTGGGGGATCTGGTCAATCGCGGCCCCGAGTCTCTGGAGACTTTGCGCTACTTATATAGCCTGCGCGAATCGCTGGTGTGCGTACTGGGCAACCATGACCTGCACCTGCTGGCCGCCGGCAATAACATCGAGCGCCTGAAAAAGGGCGACACCCTGCGTGAGATCCTTGAAGCGCCGGATCGCACCGAGCTGCTGGAGTGGCTGCGTGGGCTGAAACTCATGCATTACGACGAAGGCCGCAACATGGCGCTGGTCCATGCCGGCATCCCGCCGCAGTGGACGCTGAAAAAAGCCCTCAAGTGCGCCGCCGAAGTCGAGAGCGCCCTGACCGATGACAGCCTGTACACCGCCTACCTCGACGGCATGTACGGCAACGAGCCGGTCAAGTGGGACAACGACCTCACTGGCGTGGCCCGCCTGCGCGTGATCACCAACTATTTCACACGCATGCGCTTCTGCACTGCCGAGGGCAAGCTCGACCTCAAGAGCAAGGAAGGCGCCGACACCGCACTGCCCGGCTATAAGCCGTGGTTCGCGCACAAGGAACGCAAGACCCGTGACACGAAGATCATCTTCGGCCACTGGGCAGCCCTTGAGGGCAAGTGCAATGAACCCGGCGTATTCGCACTCGACACCGGCTGCGTGTGGGGCGGTAGCATGACCCTGATGAACATCGACACCGGCGAGCGCCTGAGCTGCCAGTGCGAATCTCCCCTTCCCGTTACACTGCCGGCTGCCACCAAGCGCTAAACGCCGCAGCCATGTCCAAGGAGCCCGCCATGAGCGAATTCAAACGTATCCCTCCCGAACAAGCCCAGGCCCTGCGCGAGCAAGGTGCCGTGGTGGTCGACATCCGCGCCCCTCAGGCTCACGCCGCTGGCCATATCACCGGCGCGCAGCATCTGGACAACCACAGCATTGCCGACTTCATCCGTGCCGCCGACCTTGACGCGCCGGTGATCGTGGCCTGCTACCACGGCAACTCCAGCCAGAGCGCAGCGGCCTATCTGATCAGCCAGGGCTTCTCCGACGTCTATAGCCTGGACGGCGGCTTTGAGCTGTGGCGTGCGACCTATCCTGCGGAAATTGCCTCCAGCGATTCGCAATAATTTTTTTCACACCCCGCTACCCCGCGTGACGCTTGGGCTCGCGCCGTTTCTGACGAACGGCGCAGCCAAACTAATTACGTATCCCGCCTTGACCTCCCGGATTCCGAACTATCCTTAAGCGCAGGCCATCCGAATCAGGGGAGAGCCGGTACACCGGCGTACGGGTCATCGGTAGCGTTTCAGGGTGTTTGGGGGGAAAACGGCCATTGGTTGATCACCAATGACTGCCAGCATCGACTGATTGACCCGGCGTCGGCTCCACGTATCGAGCGAGGTGACGACGTCATGAGTATCTTTAGCCACTTCCAACAACGCTTCGCGTCCACCCAGCAGGAAGAACTCACGCTGCAAGAGTATCTCGAGCTGTGCAAACAGGACCGCAGCACCTACGCGTCTGCCGCCGAACGCCTGCTATTGGCAATTGGTGAGCCGGAGCTGGTGGAAACCGCCAACAATTCGCGCCTGTCGCGAATATTCTCCAACAAGGTGATCCGCCGCTACCCGGCCTTTGAAGACTTCCATGGCATGGAAGAATGCATCGACCAGATCGTCTCCTACTTCCGCCATGCCGCCCAAGGCCTGGAAGAGAAGAAGCAAATCCTCTACCTGCTCGGCCCCGTCGGCGGCGGCAAGTCGTCCCTGGCGGAAAAACTCAAACAACTGATCGAGAAAGTGCCCTTCTACGCGATCAAGGGCTCGCCGGTCTTCGAGTCGCCTCTGGGGCTGTTCAACGCCACGGAAGATGGCGCGATCCTCGAAGAAGACTTCGGCATCCCACGGCGCTACCTCAATACCATCATGTCGCCTTGGGCCACCAAGCGCCTGGCTGAGTTTGGCGGCGATATCAGCCAGTTCCGCGTGGTGAAACTCTACCCGTCGGTCCTCAACCAGATCGGCGTAGCCAAGACCGAACCGGGCGATGAGAACAACCAAGACATCTCGGCACTGGTGGGTAAGGTCGATATCCGCAAACTCGAAGAATTCCCCCAGAACGACGCCGACGCCTACAGCTACTCGGGCGCGCTGTGCCGGGCCAACCAGGGCCTGATGGAGTTCGTGGAGATGTTCAAGGCGCCAATCAAGGTGCTGCACCCACTGCTGACCGCCACCCAGGAAGGTAACTACAACAGTACCGAAGGCCTGGGCGCAATTCCTTTCACCGGGATCCTGCTGGCCCACTCCAACGAATCGGAATGGCACACCTTCCGTAACAACAAGAACAACGAAGCCTTCATCGACCGGATCTACATCGTCAAGGTGCCGTACTGCCTGCGCGTCAGCGATGAGATCAAGATCTACGACAAGTTGTTGTTCAACAGCTCCCTGGCCAAGGCCCATTGCGCGCCTGACACCTTGAAGATGCTCGCCCAGTTCACCGTGCTGTCGCGCCTCAAGGAGCCGGAGAACTCGAACATCTATTCGAAGATGCGCGTCTACGACGGCGAAAACCTCAAGGACACCGATCCCAAGGCCAAGTCGATCCAGGAATACCGCGACACTGCGGGCGTGGATGAGGGCATGAATGGCCTTTCCACACGTTTCGCGTTCAAGATCCTCTCCAAGGTATTCAACTTCGACCCACACGAAATCGCCGCCAACCCCGTGCACCTGCTGTATGTGCTGGAGCAGCAGATCGAACAGGAACAGTTCCAGGCCGAAACCCGCGAACGCTACCTGCGCTTCCTCAAGGAATACCTGGCGCCGCGCTACATCGAGTTTATCGGCAAGGAAATTCAGACCGCGTACCTGGAGTCCTACAGCGAGTACGGCCAGAACATCTTCGACCGCTACGTGCTGTACGCCGACTTCTGGATCCAGGACCAGGAGTACCGCGACCCGGAAACCGGCGAGATCCTCAACCGCGTGGCCCTCAACGAGGAGCTGGAGAAGATCGAGAAACCGGCCGGCATCAGCAATCCGAAGGATTTCCGCAACGAAATCGTCAACTTCGTGCTGCGCGCCCGCGCCAACAACAACGGCAAGAACCCTACCTGGCTCAGCTACGAGAAGCTGCGGGTAGTCATCGAGAAGAAAATGTTCTCCAACACCGAGGATCTGCTGCCGGTCATCAGCTTCAACGCCAAGGCCAGCAAGGAGGATCAGCAAAAACACAACGACTTCGTTACACGAATGGTCGAGCGTGGCTACACCGACAAACAGGTACGGCTGCTCTCCGAGTGGTACCTGCGGGTTCGTAAATCACAGTAAGGCAGCGACAGGCGCGCGCTGCCGGGCCTTTGGCCTGGCAGCTGACCGCTTGTCTCTAAGCTTCCAGCTCGCGGCTTGAAGCTTGTAACGTGAAGCTGCCCGGAGGGCTCCCCATGAGCTATGTGATCGACCGACGCCTCAATGGCAAGAACAAGAGCACGGTAAACCGTCAGCGTTTCCTGCGGCGTTACCGTGACCACATCAAAAAGGCCGTTGAAGAGGCCGTCAGCCGCCGCTCCATTACGGACATGGAGCATGGCGAGCAAATCAGCATTCCCGGACGCGACATCGACGAACCGGTGCTGCACCACGGGCGCGGCGGCAAACAAACCGTCGTGCACCCCGGCAACAAGGAATTCACCACCGGCGAACATATCCAACGCCCGCAAGGCGGTGGCGGCGGTAAAGGCCCAGGCAAGGCCGGTAACTCTGGCGAAGGCATGGATGAGTTCGTGTTCCAGATCACCCAGGAAGAATTCCTGGAGTTCATGTTCGAAGACTTGGAACTGCCCAACCTGGTCAAACGCAACCTGACCGGCACCGACACCTTCAAGACCGTGCGCGCGGGGATCAGCAATGAGGGCAACCCGTCGCGGATCAACATCATCCGCACCCTGCGCTCGGCCCACGCCCGGCGTATCGCCCTGTCAGGCAGCAGCCGCGCCAAACTAAAGCAGGCCAAGGAAGAGTTGGCGCGTTTAAAACGCGAAGAGCCCGACAACTTCGGCGATATCCAGGAAGTCGAAGTGGAAATCGAGAAGCTCAGCGCGCGGATTCACCGCGTGCCGTTCCTCGACACCTTCGACCTGAAATACAACCTGCTGGTCAAACAACCCAACCCGAGCTCCAAGGCCGTGATGTTCTGCCTGATGGACGTGTCCGGCTCGATGACCCAAGCAACCAAGGATATTGCCAAGCGCTTCTTCATCCTGCTGTACCTGTTCCTGAAGCGAAACTACGACAAGATCGATGTGGTGTTTATCCGCCATCACACCAGCGCCCGGGAAGTCGACGAAGAAGAGTTCTTCTATTCGCGGGAAACCGGCGGCACCATCGTCTCCAGCGCGTTGAAGCTGATGCAGGAAATCATGGCCGAACGCTACCCGGCTAATGAGTGGAATATCTACGCAGCCCAAGCTTCCGACGGCGACAACTGGAATGATGATTCGCCGATCTGCCGCGACATTCTGATCAACCAGATCATGCCGTTTGTGCAGTACTACACCTACGTCGAAATTACCCCTCGTGAGCACCAGGCCCTGTGGTTCGAATATGAACGCATCGGCGAAGCCTTTGCCGACACGTTCGCCCAGCAGCAACTGGTCTCGGCCGGCGATATCTACCCGGTCTTCCGTGAACTCTTCCAGCGCAGGTTAGTGACATGACCGCCAAAAAAGAGCATAAGCGCCAACCCATTTCCACCGGGTCCGAGTGGACCTTTGAACTGATCCAGGCCTATGACCGGGAAATCAGCCGTATCGCGGCCGGTTATGCTCTGGACACTTACCCCAACCAGATCGAAGTGATCACCGCCGAACAGATGATGGATGCCTATGCCTCGGTGGGTATGCCTTTGGGCTATCACCATTGGTCCTATGGCAAACACTTCCTCAGCACTGAGAAGTCCTACACGCGTGGCCAGATGGGTTTGGCCTACGAGATCGTGATCAACTCCGACCCGTGCATCGCCTACCTGATGGAAGAAAACACCATCTGCATGCAGGCACTGGTGGTGGCGCACGCGTGCTACGGGCACAACAGCTTCTTCAAGGGTAACTACCTGTTCCGCACCTGGACCGATGCCAGCTCGATCATCGATTACCTGGTGTTCGCCAAGCAGTACATCATGCAGTGCGAGGAACGCCACGGCATCGATGCAGTGGAGGATTTGCTCGATTCCTGCCACGCCCTGATGAATTACGGGGTCGACCGCTACAAACGCCCATACCCGATTTCCGCCGAGGAAGAACGCCTGCGCCAGAAGGAGCGCGAGGAGCACCTGCAGAAGCAGATCAACGATTTGTGGCGCACCATTCCAAAGCGCGCCGGCAAGAACAGCGACAAAGACAATGCACGCTTCCCCGCCGAACCTCAGGAAAACATCCTGTACTTCCTGGAAAAACACGCGCCCCTGCTGGAGCCCTGGCAGCGCGAAATCGTGCGTATCGTGCGCAAGATCGCCCAGTACTTTTATCCACAGCGCCAGACCCAGGTAATGAACGAAGGCTGGGCGACGTTCTGGCACTACACCTTGATGAATGACCTGTACGACGAGGGCCTGGTCACGGACGGTTTCATGATGGAGTTCCTCACCTCTCATACCAGTGTGGTGTTCCAACCCGGCTTCGACAGCCCCTATTACAGCGGCATCAACCCCTATGCGCTGGGCTTTGCCATGTACCGCGACATCCGGCGCATGTGCGAACACCCCACCGAAGAAGACCGCCGCTGGTTCCCGGAAATCGCCGGCAGCGATTGGCTGTCGACCATCAAGTTCGCCATGAGCAGCTTCAAGGACGAGAGTTTCATCCTGCAGTACCTGTCACCCCAGGTGATTCGCGACCTCAAGCTGTTCAGCATCATGGACGACGACCTCAAGGATGATCTGGTGGTGCCGGCCATCCACGACGAACCCGGCTACCGCACCATCCGTGAAACCCTGGCGGCGCAGTACAACCTGGGCAACCGCGAACCCAACGTGCAGATTTACAGCATCGATGTACGCGGCGACCGCTCGCTGACCTTGCGTCACCAGCAGCACGACCGCAAACCCTTGGGCGAATCCACCGAGGAAGTGCTCAAGCACCTGCACCGGTTGTGGGGCTTCGACATTCACCTGGAAACCCTGCAGGGCGACCAAGTGATGAAGACTCACCACGTGCCACCGCGCAGCGATCACAACGACAACGACTACGGCCGCCTGGACTTGGCCGTCGTCCATCTCTGAAACACCAAAGCCTCCATTGGTCAGGCACAGGCGTTATCCTGTGCCGCTAATGGAGGCTTTTTCATGAAAATCTACACAGTCGGCGGCGCGGTGCGTGATCGCCTGCTCGGCATCAAGGTCACTGACATCGACCGCGTTGTGGTCGGCGCGACCACTGAAGAAATGCTCGCCAAGGGCTACAAGCCGGTGGGCGCTGACTTCCCGGTATTCCTCGACCCGAAAAACGGCGATGAGTACGCCCTCGCCCGCACCGAACGCAAGAGTGGCCGGGGTTACGGCGGCTTTGTGTTTCATGCCAGCCCCGAGGTCACGCTGGAAGAAGACTTGATTCGTCGCGACCTGACCATCAACGCCATAGCTGAGGACGATGACGGCAACTTGACCGACCCGTACCACGGCCAGAGCGATTTGGAGGCGCGCATTTTGCGTCACGTTTCCCCGGCGTTCGCCGAAGATCCTCTGCGCGTATTGCGTGTTGCCCGCTTTGCGGCGCGTTATGCGCACCTGGGTTTCACGGTCGCTCTTGAGACGCTGGAATTGATGCGCCAGCTCAGCGAATCCGGCGAACTGGAAGCCCTGACACCGGAACGCAGTTGGAAGGAAATTTCCCGGGCACTGATGGAAGATCAGCCACAGGTGTTTATTCAGGTGCTACGTGACTGCGATGCGCTGAAAACCCTGATGCCGGAAGTGAACGCGCTATTCGGCGTGCCACAGCCCGAGGCCCATCACCCCGAAATCGACACCGGCCTGCACACCTTGAGCGTGTTGGAACAGGCCGCCTTGCACAAACAACCGCTTACGGTGCGTTGGGCCTGCTTGCTGCATGACGTGGGCAAGGGCCTGACACCTGTGGATAAGTTGCCGCAGCATATTGCTCATGAGCATACGGGCTTGAAGCTGATCAAGGCGGTCAATGAGCGCTTCAAAGTGCCGAAGGACTGCCAGGAACTGGCACTGCTGGTGGGCCAATATCACACTCATGGCCATCGAGCGCTGGAGCTAAAAGCTTCGACATTGCTGGAGTTGCTGCAGAGTTTCGACGTGTATCGCCGGCCGCAGCGCTTTGAGGAATTCGTGGTGAGCTGTGAAATGGATGCGCGTGGCCGCAAGGGGCTTGAGCAACGAAGTTATCCACAGGCGGATTATTTACGTGGTGCGGCCAAGGTTGCGCGCGAAGTGGCGGTCGCGCCCCTGCTGGAGAAAGGCTTCAAAGGCCCGGAACTGGGCGAGGCGCTCAAGCGCGAACGGCTCAAAGCGCTGAAAACCTACAAGGAACAACACAACGCGTAGCGGGCGAGCTTTTGTGGCGAGCGGGCTTGCCA
>NZ_JBJGXU010000047.1:0-44554 GCF_045447305.1 Pseudomonas sp. D47
CCGTAAGGGCGGAACCCTACGAAGCCGTTACCGCAGCAACGGATATGTACTCATATCTACCTAAAAACCCGGTCAAAAACTTAGCGCAACACAAAAAGTTGCGTAGATACCCATGGTCATCGCAGGCAAGCCCGCTCCCACATTTAATCTTCGCTGCTTTGGGCATTGCGTTCGCTTAACTGAACGGCATTAGGGCAAGCCCGCTCGCCACAAAAACGCGTGTGTCGTTTCAGATGATTTCGTAGCGCACCGACAACGTGCCCTTTTTCTCCGACAAGCCCAGTATCGTCACCTCGCCCAACTCGCTCAAAGCCTGCACATGCGTGCCGCCGCAGGCGTAGGCGGGTAATTCACCGAAGCCTACTTCGCGGGTGCCATCTTCCAAGACCATGTGACGCGGGTAGTCCGCGGCGATCCACTGGTTGATTTGAGTTTGAATCGCCTCGGCGTCCATGGCTTGTGCGGCTTCGCCACGAATAAAGGTGATTTTGCACTCGCCCGGCCAGTGATGGGCCTTGATCGGCATCCAGCCCAGGCTCTCCCCGGCGCTGCCAATCAGATGCCCGGCAGAATGCAGGCGTGTGTGCAGGGCGCGGCGCTGTTCATCGACCCGCGCGATGATCTGCCCAGGCTCCACAGGCTGGTCAACGTAATGCACCACTCGGTCGGCTTCCTGGGTGACGCGCAGCACCTGGCTGTCGCCGAGCCAACCGGTGTCGAAGGGTTGCCCACCGCCCTGCGGGTGGAAGATCGTCGACTGCAAGGTCACAGCAAACAGGCCTTCGTGCGGGGTGCAGGCCAGCACTTCAAGCTCGGCAGTCAGGTGGTCGTGGGTAAAAAACAGGCGCTCGGTCATCGTTTACATCCGCATCAGGGTTCTACGGGCAGTATAAATAGTGCGCAGATGGGTGATAATCCGTTCAATTATCAATGGACCTGTGCGTCATGAGCATCAATCTTCCTTTGCCGCTGCTGGGTGAAATGGCGATTTTCGTCAAAGTGGTGGAAACCGGCAGCTTCTCTGAAGCGGCGCGGCAACTCAGCGTTTCGCCTTCGGCGGTAAGCCGCAGCATCTCACGCCTGGAACAGGCACTGGCTACGCGCCTGTTGCAACGCACCACGCGCAAGTTGCGCCTGAGCGAGGGCGGTGAAGAGGTGTTCAAGCGGTGCCAGGAAATGGTCAACGCGGCGCGCTCGGTGATGGAAATCAGCGGCCAGTTCACCCACGAAGCCGAAGGGTTGGTGCGGGTCAGCGTGCCCAAGGCAGTCGGGCGGTTTGTGGTGCATCCGCATATGCCTGAGTTTTTGCGGCGTTATCCGAAGGTGGATGTGCAGTTGATTCTTGAGGACCGGCATGTGGACCTGATCGACGACAACGTCGACCTGAGTATTCGCATCACCGACAGCCCGCCGCCCGGTCTGGTTGGCCGACAATTGTTGCCCATCGAACACTTGCTGTGCGCCACCCCGCAGTACCTGGCCGAGCACGGCACGCCGGACCATCCGCATGATTTGCTTGAGCACAGTTGTATTTACCTCGGCGAAACGCCGGGCGATTCACGCTGGAAATTCCGCCAGGGCGGCAAGGCGGTGACGGTCGGGGTGCGCGGTCGCTATGCGGCGAACCACACTGGGGTGAGGCTGGACGCGGTGTTGCAGCATGTGGGGATTGGCAGCTTGCCGTATTTCACCGCGCGGCATGCGCTGGAGCAGGGGCGGTTGGTGCAGGTGTTGCCAGTGTGGGATTTTATTGCGTCCTACCATGGCGAGGCGTGGTTGCTGCATTCGCCGACGCGGTATTTGCCGCCGAAGTTACGCGTGTTTATTGATTATCTGGTGGCGTGTATGGCGAAGGAGCCGACGTTGCGTCGACGCTGATTGTAGGCGCTGGCTCATGTGGGAGCTGGCTTGCCTGCGATGCAGGCGACTCGGTCTGGAAGTCAAAACCTTGGCGACTCCATCGCAGGCAAGCCAGCTCCCATAGAAGAGCGTTTGTTCGCTGGAATCAGTGCTTGCTTTGATCCTGCGGCATGGCCAGCAGCTGTTTTTCCTGGTTCCAGTCAAACGGTTCGTCGTTCTGTTCAGCTTCGAAACGACGTTCTTCCAAGGCCTGGTACAGGTCCAGTTCTTCATCCGGCATGAAGTGTAGGCAGTCACCGCCAAAGAACCACAGCAGGTCGCGCGGCACCAAGTGGGCGATTTGCGGGTAGCGCAGGATAACCTGACTCATTATGTCCTGGCCCAGGTACTGGCTTTCGATCGGGTCGATCGGCAGCAGGGCGCGCAATTCGTCGAAACGCTCCAGGAACAGGGTGTGGCTTTCCTCGGGCACCTGTTCGGCTTCGCCGACGGCAACCAGGATGCTGCGCAAGTGGTCGAGCAAGACGAGATGATCGGCAACGACGTTGGACACGAGATAAGTCCTCAAAGCAAAAACGGGCGCGAGAGTATATGCCTCTCGCGCCCGTATTTATATCATCTTAGCTTATAGGGCGTGGGTGATCAGCGGACTTTACCCTCAGCCTGGGTCAGCTCTTCCTTGCTGAAATCATCCACGTCGATCACCTTGCGCCGTGCCGCTTCGGCGTCGCGCAGGGTTTGCGCTTCGGCCGGTTGTAGCACTCCGGCGTGCAGTGCGGCATCGATGGCATGCTCACCGGCACTCGGTTTGACTTGGCCGCTTTTCAGCGCGGCGTGCAGCTTTTTCTGCAGCGGTTGGCTGGCACCGAGCAAGTCGTAGGCATGTTGCAGGGCGCCGACCGGGTCTTCTGCCGATTGCGGACGGTAGCAGCCGGCCAGTAGTTCTTCGAGGGTCGGGTCGCCTTTGGCGCGACCGATGACGGCGGCTACTTCGGCATCCAGCGCATCGGACGGCCCGGTATGGCGACGCCCGAACGGGAACACGATCACCCGCAGCAGGCAGCCGAGCACCTTGTTCGGGAAGTTGCTCAGCAGCTCATCCAGCGCGCGTTCCGATTCGCCGAGGCTTTCTTCCATGGCCCAGGCGAACAGCGGTTCCAGGTGGTCCGGCGAATCCAGGTCGTGATAGCGCTTGAGCGCCGCCGACGCCAGGTACATGTGGCTCAGCACATCCCCCAGGCGCGCCGACAGGCGTTCGCGACGTTTCAACTCGCCGCCCAGCAGCATCATGCTCAAGTCGGCAAGCAGGGCAAATGCGGCTGCCTGACGGTTAAGCGCACGGAAGTAACCCTGGCTCAGGCGGTTGCCCGGGGCTTTCTCGAAGTGGCCAACACCCAGGTTCAGCACCAAAGTGCTGGCGGCGTTGCTCACGGCGAAACCGATGTGTTGCATCAGCAAGCCGTCGAACTCCTTGAGTGCCTGGTCATGGTCTTCACGGCCGGCGAGGGCCATTTCCTTGAGCACGAACGGGTGGCAGCGAATCGCGCCCTGGCCAAAGATCATCAGGTTGCGCGACAGGATGTTCGCGCCTTCCACGGTGATGAAGATCGGCGCGCCTTGCCAGTTACGGCCCAGGTAGTTGTTCGGGCCCATGATGATGCCCTTGCCACCGTGTACGTCCATGGCGTGGCTGATGCACTCGCGGCCGCGCTCAGTGAGGTGGTACTTGAGGATCGCTGACAGCACCGAGGGTTTTTCCCCCAGGTCCACCGCGTTGGCGGTGAGCATGCGTGCGCTGTCCATCAGCCAGGCATTGCCGCCGATACGCGCCAGGGCTTCCTGGATACCTTCGAAGGCCGACAGCGGCACGTTGAACTGCTCACGCACCTGGGCGTACTGGCCGGTCACCAGGCTGGTGAACTTGGCCGCGCCGGTGCCCACCGCGGGCAGGGAGATCGAGCGGCCCACCGACAGGCAGTTCATCAGCATCATCCAGCCCTTGCCGAGCATCTCCTGGCCACCGATGAGGAATTCCAGGGGGATGAACACGTCTTTGCCCGAGTTGGGGCCGTTCATGAACGCCGCGCCCAGTGGCAGGTGGCGGCGGCCGATTTCCACGCCAGGGGTGTCGGTGGGGATCAGCGCCAGGCTGATGCCCAAGTCTTCTTTATCGCCCAGCAGGTGGTCCGGGTCATGCGCCTTGAACGCGAGCCCCAACAGGGTCGCGACCGGGCCGAGCGTGATGTAGCGTTTTTCCCAGTTGAGGCTTAGGCCAAGGGTTTCCTTGCCCTCCCATTCACCTTTGCAGATCACGCCGGTGTCGGGCATGGCGCCAGCGTCGGAGCCGGCCAGCGGGCCCGTCAGCGCGAAGCACGGAATATCGTCGCCACGCGCCAGGCGCGGCAGGTAGTGGTTGCGTTGTTCATCGGTGCCGTAATGCAGCAGTAATTCAGCCGGGCCGAGGGAGTTGGGCACCATCACCGTGGAGGCCAGGTCGCCGCTGCGGGTCGCGAGCTTCATGGCAACCTGGGAGTGGGCGTAGGCGGAGAAGCCCTTGCCGCCGTACTCCTTGGGAATGATCAGGGCAAAGAAGCCGTGGGTCTTGATGTGTTCCCAGGCAGCGGGCGGCAGGTCCATGGCCTGGCCGATTTCCCAGTCGCTGACCATCGCGCAGAGTTCTTCGGTAGGGCCGTCGATGAAGGCCTGTTCTTCTTCGGTCAATTGCGCCTTGGGGTAGGCCAGTAACTTGTCCCAATCGGGGCGACCGCTGAACAGTTCGCCATCCCACCATACGGTGCCGGCATCAATCGCGTCGCGCTCGGTCTCGGACATCGGCGGCAGGACTTTCTGGAACCAGCTGAACAGCGGCTTGGTGAAGTATTGGCGGCGCAGGTCGGGCAGCAGCAGGGGCGCGGCCACGAGGGCGATCAACACCCAGAGGATCAGCAGCAGCCAACCCGGTGCGTGGCTCCAGGCGCCCATCGCCAGCAGGTAAACGGCGACCACGCCCAGGGCGGGCAGGGGCGCGGTGCGGCGGTGTGCCAGGTAGGCAATGCCGACCACCAGAACCAGTATCCACAACAACAGCATATTCAATCCTCCGTGAA
The DNA here is from genome assembly GCF_045447305.1 of Pseudomonas sp. D47. Taxonomy (NCBI): domain Bacteria; kingdom Pseudomonadati; phylum Pseudomonadota; class Gammaproteobacteria; order Pseudomonadales; family Pseudomonadaceae; genus Pseudomonas; species Pseudomonas sp. D47. The sequence goes on from NZ_JBJGXU010000047.1 coordinate 4,968, forward strand.
ACCAGGGGCGAAACCACCATGGAGCTTAGTCGGCATCCGAAAAAGCGCGGTGATGAGCGTGTAACGAGTTGTACAGGAAGCACCGATCACCAGGCGCCGACATTTGGCCGAATCGTCGTTATCGCAAGGGCAGACCTGTCGTTAGACTCAAGGCTTCCTCCGGAGATAACGCTCATGGATACGTACCTGCATCCCAGCCGCTTCATCGATAGTGACCACCCTGCGGTGGTGGAGTTCGCGGAAAAACATCGCGGTCCCAGCGCGGATTTGCGTGACCAGGCAGTCAGTCTTTATTACGCCGTGCGTGAGGCGATTCGCTACAACCCCTACACCTTCAGCCGCGACCCAGGCACCCTGAGCGCCAGCTTCGCCCTGGCTGCCGGTGAGAGCTACTGCGTGCCCAAGGCCACCTTGCTCGCCGCCTGCGCCCGCCACTGCGGCATTCCGGCGCGCATCGGCCTGGCGGATGTGCGCAATCATCTCTCGACGCCACGCCTGATCGCTTTGCTCAAAAGCGATGTGTTCGCCATGCACGGCTATACCGAGTTGTACCTGCGCGGGCGTTGGGTCAAAGCCACGCCTGCGTTCAACAGCCAGCTGTGCGAATTGTTTGATGTACCGCCGCTGGAATTCGATGGCCTCAACGACAGCGTGTTCCATGCGTTCAATCGCCAGGGCCAGCGCTCGATGGAATATGTGCTGGACCACGGGCAGTTTTCCGACGTGCCGGAGGCATTTTTCTTCGCGCATATTCAGCAGTGTTACCCGCACCTGTTTGCCGAGGACATGCCGATCCTGCTGGGGGACCTGCAGAGCGATTTAAGCCGCGCATGAACCGGCGTATGCTGCTGCGTTCATCAAGCCATGTTCATCAACGATAAGGCGCGGTCATGCTGAAAGTCTGGGGTCGTAAAAATTCATCAAACGTCAGGAAAGCACTGTGGTGCGCCGAGGAGCTCGGCCTGGACTATGAAGCAATTGATGCGGGCGGAGCTTTTGGTGTGGTCGACACGCCGCAATACCGAGCGTTGAACCCCAATGGCCGGGTGCCGATGATCGAAGACGGCGACTTTGTGCTCTGGGAATCCAACACCATCGTGCGTTACCTCTGCGCCAAGCAGGCGTCGAACTGGTACCCAAGCGACCTGCAAGCGCGGGCGAATGCCGAGAAGTGGATGGATTGGACCACGTCCACCTTCGCCGAACCGTTCAAGATCGTGTTCTGGGGCGTACTGCGCACCCCGGCGGAAAAACAGAACTGGGACACCATCCACGCCGGGCGTCAGGCGTGTATTGATGTGCTCCACACCGTCGAGCAGGCACTGGCCGTGCAGCCGTATCTGTCGGGCAACGCGATCGGCATGGGCGATATCCCGCTGGGCAGCTTCATTTATGCCTGGTTTGAAATGCCCATCGAACGCCCGTCGATGCCCCATTTAGAGGCCTGGTACCAACGCTTGCAACAGCGCCCGGCCTACCGCAAAGCCGTGATGACCGCGTTGACTTAATACCCACTATTAATACGGGTGACTGTACTTGTGCGGCGCGGGCAAGCAACATGCCTGCCATGCGCCGCCGTTGAACTACCTGGGCTGCGCCCTCATCTACTGTTCCTATTCCCTTCTTTGGTGCGTATTCCGATATGAGTTCCGCTCTGTCCATCCGGCAGCTAACCAAAACCTACGGCAACGGTTTCCAGGCCCTGAGTGGTATCGATCTGGACGTTGCCGAAGGTGACTTCTTCGCCTTGCTCGGCCCCAACGGCGCTGGCAAATCCACCACCATCGGCATTCTCTCGACCCTGGTCAACAAGACCAGCGGCATGGTGAATATTTTTGGTCATGACCTGGACAAGTCCCCGGCGGCGCTCAAGCGTTCCATCGGCGTGGTGCCCCAGGAATTCAACTTCAACCAGTTTGAAAAGACCTTCGACATCATCGTCACCCAGGCCGGCTACTACGGCATCCCGGCCAAAATCGCCAAGGAACGCGCCGAGCAGTACCTGACCCAGTTGGGTCTGTGGGACAAGCGCGACGTGCCTTCGCGTTCGCTCTCGGGTGGCATGAAGCGCCGCCTGATGATCGCTCGCGCACTGGTGCACGAACCGCGCCTGCTGATCCTCGACGAGCCGACCGCCGGTGTCGACATTGAGCTGCGTCGCTCGATGTGGACCTTCCTCACCGAGCTGAATGAGAAGGGCATCACCATCATCCTCACCACTCATTACCTGGAAGAGGCTGAGCAACTGTGCCGCAACATCGGCATCATCGACCATGGCACCATCGTCGAGAACACCAGCATGCGTAACTTGCTGGGCCAGTTGCATGTGGAAACTTTCCTGCTCGACGTGAAAAACAATCTGCCGGTGGCGCCGCAACTGCTTGGCTACCCAAGCCGCCTGGTCGACGCCCACACCCTGGAAGTCCAGGTGGACAAAGCCATGGGCATCACTGCGTTGTTTACCCAACTGGCCGCCCAGAACATCGAAGTGCTGAGCCTGCGTAATAAAACCAATCGCCTTGAGGAGTTGTTCGTGTCCTTGGTGGAGAAAAATCTGGCGAAGGTGGCGGTATGAGTTCTGAACTGCAACCCAACATTGTCGCGCTGCAGACGATTGTCTACCGTGAAGTGAAGCGCTTTACCCGGATCTGGCCGCAGACTTTGCTGCCGCCGGCGATCACCATGGTCCTGTACTTTGTGATTTTCGGTAACTTGATCGGCCGTCAGATCGGCGACATGGGTGGCTTCACCTATATGGAGTACATCGTGCCGGGCCTGATCATGATGTCGGTGATCACCAACTCCTACGGCAACGTGGTCTCCAGTTTCTTCGGCAGTAAGTTCCAGCGTTCCATCGAAGAACTGATGGTGTCGCCGGTGTCGCCGCACACGATTCTGATCGGCTACACCTTGGGCGGCGTGCTGCGTGGCTTGATGGTCGGCGTGATCGTGACTTTGCTGTCACTGTTCTTTACCCACCTGCAAGTGCATCACCTTGGGGTTACTATTCTGGTGGTGGTGCTGACCGCGACGATCTTCTCGCTGCTGGGCTTTATCAACGCTGTGTTTGCGCGCAATTTCGATGATATTTCGATCATTCCGACGTTCGTGCTGACGCCGCTGACTTACCTGGGCGGGGTGTTCTACTCCATCACCTTGTTGCCGCCGTTCTGGCAGACCGTGTCGCTGGCCAACCCGGTGCTGCACATGGTCAATGCCTTCCGCTATGGCATCCTGGGTGTGTCGGATATCAAGATCAGCGTGGCGATTACCTTTATGCTGGTGGCCACCGTGGTGCTGTATATCGGTTGCGCGCGGTTGCTGGTGAGCGGGCGTGGGATGCGTACGTAAGTAGTTAGTCGGTTGCAAAGAAACGGCCTTAGGGGGGAGGTATCTATTTTCCGAATGTACGGATGGAGCTAAATGCCGAACGGGTGGGCCTTTCATGACGAAAAGTGGGCATTTTAAAATGTGTAAATGGGCTGAAATGACCACCCATACACAGTTCAAAAACCACACGAAAACCGTTCATAATCTGCCGAAAACCGCACATAACGAGACAAAAACCATCAATTCTTCGGTTTCGCAAGGTAGTTGCCCCCCCCCCCGGGCGGGGGCTGTCGGTCATTGATGACATCGGCTATTTGCGTTCCGGTCGTGATGCCCCATCGCCGCCCCGCAATGAGAGTTGCAGGAAACGCACTCTCAACTTGGTTACTGGCACTGAACCGATACGATTTTTCGCAAAGGTTCAGTCGAGGAAAATCTCGCGAATGATAGTACAATAACCTCCCAACTCCCGCGTATTCACTCGTGAACGTTGACCTCTGAGATCATCTAGAACGAAACTGGCTAGTCAATCATGGACCTCGTCGGCCACTTGAATACGACGGCGCCGATTGGCCGTTTTGGTACTCCAACTTGATTCCATAGGCGAAACTCGACACAGCTCAAGTTTGGGTCAAGTGTGTGCCAGCAGTTGAGTTACTCACGAACATAGAGGACCTTCTTTGCGCAGGGTGTAAAGATGGACTTTTTAGAAAGGCTCCCGATCATGACTGCCCCCGACGAAAGAAACCGCCGATTGGCGAACTGGTACAAACTTTTAAGCAATGCCTTTGTCAGCAGCAGCTTGGACGCTTGGCATCGTGAGTTGCGCCGTGAGGTCTATCAGTTGAAAGCTCTGGGCCTGATCGATGCGAGTGAAGCGCATGAGTTGCGCAAGCTGGCTGACGCGGCCTATGGCGATTAAGCTGAAAGCGTGCTGGACGGATAAGGAACGCCCAGCATGGCGATGATTGACAGTGATCGGCTCAAGTTTTTTCTGGGCGCCGCGCAAGACGCTAAGGCAACCTGGGTCGCTGCCGGTAAAGTGCTGGTGGGTGTTGACCGTTACGACCGCGCCGCTTGGGAGCAGGCCCAACTGCAGGTCGAGCAGGCGCTGAATGTTTACAACAGCAAAGCCCGCGATGTGACCACCCTGGTAATGCTGCTGATCGAGCAGGCGGAATACGAGGCCTGCCCCGTCGAAGGGTAGGCCATAATCGTGAGACTTTTAATAACCCCCCAAAAAGGAATCTGAATCATGGACGAGTTTATCTCGCAGACACTGACCAAGTGCCACTACCACCGCTTTTGCCAAGGCCACGTGGACCCTACGCGAGATGCGCAAGGCAACCTCTGCCCGGTTTGCTTGGACTCGATTAACGAAGGGTATGAACAAGTTGAGCTAGAAGAGCAGGTCGATGAGTTGGCTGCCAGGGATCAAGAGGAAGGGCGGAGTTAACGCTCGATGCAACGGTATTGGCAATAGCCGGCATTGATGGCGGGAGGTCAGCGAATCGTGCAGCGCCTTTGCTTGGCATCCAGGTGCGCAATACTTCCCCGGCTTTGGCACCGGACATCTGCCGGAGTTCGGCAATGCCAACAACACGACTAGCCGAGCCTTTTCTGCCAGCAGCATTTCCAGAGAATCAGAGTCTGTCATAGACTCTCTGGTCGAACCTGGTGTTGGCTGTCATCGGAAGGATCATGGCGCGCTTCATTTTCGAGTGAGGGGATGGCACTACGTAAACCAGAGCACGAAGCTGTTTCCTAAACAACAAAACAACCCCGCATTGAACATACAAGCGGGGCTGTTGATCCGGTCGTGAATCAGAAGCGGTAGGTTGCACCCAAGCCGAAGCCGTTCGCACTATTTGCAAACTTGGCGTTGTAGGTCTGGCCCAGGGCGTTGGAGCGGTTAACCTTGACTGACTCTTCTTTGAGATAGGCGTAGGCCACGTCGATGGTCAGGTTCGGCATCACGTCGTAGCCGGCGCCGAGGCTGAAGATGGTTCGGTCACCGGTAGGGATGCGTGGCGAGCGATCAGCATTGTTGGTGGGCGCTTGGTCGAAGGTCAAGCCGGTGCGCAGTACCCATTGCTTGTTGACGCGGTATGAGGTCCCCACGGCATAGGCCCAGGTGTCGTGCCAGTTCTGTTCCTCCTTGATTGTGCCGACGAGTTGCGGGGCGAGCATGCCGCCGCTCATGGCAGAAACCCCTTCGTTATTAACTGTGATGTCTTTCAGACGGCTCCAGCGCGTCCAGGTGGCACCCGCGTATAGTTTCCAGGCTTCACTCAGGTCTTGAGTGACAGACAGATCCCACGACTCAGGCGTATCGATCTTAAGCGAGGCGTCGTAACGACCGTTATTGAGCAAGGAGGCAGGAACGTTCGTGCCTTTGGTGACGTTGGTGTGGCCTTCTAGCTTGTAGCTGACTTTCGAGTGATAGGTCAGGCCCACACGTGTCGTGTCAGTAGCCTGTACCAAGAGACCTGCATTGAAACCAAGTGCGGTGTCACTACCCTCGATCTTGATATTGTTGGAGCCTGTGCCCGGGATTGGCAGGTTGACATCCGACTCCAGGGTCCCGGTCACCCGGTTGATGGTCGGGCCAAAACCGATAGAAACTTTATCATTAAAGGCGTAACTGACCGTCGGCTGGAGAGTGATGACCTTCACTTCGCTCTTGCTGCCGAAAGCTTTGCCCTGGAAACCTTTTTCATAATCGGCCGTCAGGCCGAAAGGTGCGTAGACGCCGAAACCGACAGCCCATTGCTCATTGAGTTTATTAGTATAGAAACCGAACGGCACGGCAATGAATGGCACCATATCGCCCTTATTGCTGCCGCTTGAGCGACCGCCGACTTGGCTGATATCCGTGGAGGCATCAATGACTGCAAAACCGCCCGTCACTTGTTGGCCCTCGAGGCGAGCCATGCCAGCGGGGTTACCAAAAACAGTACTCGCATCATCGGCAGATGAAGATCGTCCGGCAAATCCCGTACCCATCCCGCTGATGCTTTGTTCGTTGAGAGCAAAGCCGCTCGCAAACAGTTGGGAGGATGCCATGGCAATGGCTAGGCTAAGAGTAGTCTTGTAGGTCGTTTTCTTGGAAAGCATTAATTTCTTTATCCTTGGACACTGTAGTGATCGTCACCACTGCGAAACGTAACAAGATTTTGAATTTAGGACAGGTAGGAAATTGAGTCACCATGTAAGGGAAGGTGGCGGTGCGCCGAGCCCTTGGCCGCTACCACCGGATGAGTGCAGTCGGTCTTCAGCTCCACCACGTCCAGCGAAATGCATCGATAAAGAGGGTCCGTCAGTCTGGTTCAGCGATTACGCTGATGAACCTCCACGAACAAACAGTTGGCCGCGCCGCGCTGGGTCGTCTCGTTGCGATCATCACCAGGCAAGTCCTGCGGTAGGCTAGGCCATTACCAACATATCAACCCATGACCTGGACGAGTCTGCCCCTCACTCAGTTCGCTAAGGAAACTCTGAAGAAGACTTCCTGATTTTGATAAAATATCCAGACCCCACCCGCCGAGTTCTGATCGAGATGGATCAAGTTGTGCCCTGGAAAGGACTGATTGCCTTGATCGAACCCCATTATCCAAAGGGTGAAGGTGGTCGCCCGGCCTATCCGCTGATGGCGATGCTGCGTGTTCACCTGATGCAGAACTGGTTCGGCTACAGCGATCCTGCCATGGAGGAAGCGCTGTACGAGACCACTATCCTGCGCCAGTTTGCCGGGCTTGAACTCAAGCGCATTCCAGACGAAACGACGATCCTCAACTTCCGTCGTCTGTTGGAAAAACATGAGATGGCGGCTGGGATTCTGGTGGTAATCAATGGTTACCTGGGCGACCGTGGACTGTTGTGGCGCCAGGGCACCATCGTGGACGCCACGCTGATCAATGCCCCAGTTCGACCAAGAACAAGGACGGTAAGCGCGATCCTGAAATGCACCAGACGAAGAAAGGCAACCAGCATTACTTCGGCGCTAAGGCGCATATCGGCGTTGATGACGAATCAGGCCTGGTGCACAGCGTGGTTGTCACAGCGGCGAATGTCGCCGACATAACGCAAGTCGACAAACTGGTGCATGGCGAGGAGAACGCTGTGGGCGCTGACGCCGGTTACACCGGTATCGAGAAGAGCGAAGAGCATGCCGACCGGAGCGTGATCTGGCAGGTTGCCGCTCGGCGCAGTACCTACAAGAAACCCGGTGAGCGCAGCATTCTTTACAAGGCAATTCGCAAGATATAAAGGGCCAAGGCTCAAGTGCGGTCGAAGGTGGAGCATCCACACAGCGCACTGAAATACCGTTCACCACGGGAATTTAGGCGCTTGGCAGCGGCATCAATTTAACGGGGTATTGGTGTCCGGTTTGATAGGGGCCAGTCCAGTGACGCTGTTTGCCTTGTCGAATCTGTGGATGGCTCACCGACATTTACTGACGGGTGCAGGAGAGGTGCGCCTGTAATGTGGAAATGGATAGGAATAGTTCGCTTGAGGGCCGATAAACGGGAATAAGCGACCGATTTGATCATTTTTTCGATCAAACGCCATTTTTTAAATAGCCACGAGCTGCGGTCTGCCAAAAAGACGCGGCTATTTCAGATCATCCCTAACAGAGCGTATTGACCAGGAACTATTCAGGCTTCCACGGTGGCAGGTGAATCCGAAGCTTATGCTCATCGCCAGCATCACATCTAGAAGGATGGCAGGCAGGCCCTCGATTTCATCGACGAAAAGGTATCGACGAACAGTATGAAACGCTCTCCGAGTGAACCGCCCCGGCCCCCGGAGTTTGTAATATCCTTCTTCCTGGCTGTCGTTACTCAGTCGCCCTGCGAGGTCGAAGAATTAACGGGATGCTCACCTGCGCATCCTGCGAGGGCGATGCATGCTCGGCGTCCGTCAGCTAGAACGCTTGAGAGAGGTGTTGACGTCGATTGGCTCAGGTAAATGATCCTGCTTGTGGCTCAGCGCATGATGGCACTCGATGTCGAAGACCCATATTAAGAGTTTAGAGCCACCCCCCGTAACGGCTACTGGGGCCGCCTTCGGCTGATTGCGCTCCACTCATTCAAGGGCGGCACACAGCGTTTAATGATATTGAGGCATCCCCGCGGGGTGTCGTGCAGGAAAACTCCTCATTTTTCCCGCATTCGCGGTGTGAAACGACTTCAGCGCAGTGACGAAACAGGTCTCCTCAGCACAGGGTGCTAGCCGCTTGGTGTTACCCCCAGAGAGCTCCGCCTGGCCTCCCTTACACGTTCTATTTCAATAATCTTGGCCGCCAAAAAACCTCTGTGAATTCAGTTGATTATCTTCTTTAGAAAGTAATTCACCAAAAATGATTGTCCTTCCTAATGACAGCGGAGGCGGTCTTGTATCAAGCTGATATTGCTAGATTAAAGGATCAACACTCAGCCAGGGGGGCATAGATGACGTACAGCAGCACACTCATGATTCACTATGCCGCTCTTGCTAGGCAGCCCATTTCCAATGAGCAATTTGCCGGCGACGAAGTTCGATACTCGAGTGAGTTCGAGGCACTGGAAGCAGAGCTTGAAAAAGCCACTTCGCTTCACGCCAACGGCCCAATCGACTGGCAAAAAATCCAAGAACATAGCGAACTCATCCTGCGAAACTCTTCAAAGGATCTGCGCGTTGCCGCCTGGCTGACATGGGCATTGCATCTGCGCGAGTCTTTTAACGGCCTACAGGCTGGCCTGGGGATGCTGCTCTATCTGTGTGAGCACCATTGGGAAGAGTTCCACCCAAACAAGCCACGAACACGAGCGGCTGCAATATCCTGGTTGGTGCCGCGCCTTGAAGGCGCGTTAAAAGAAGACGTGCCCATCAAAGAGCAACTGCCGCTTTTTCGTAGTTTGGTTAAACACCTGGAAAAGCTGGATACGGTACTGACCCAGCATCTGGGTGATGCCGCGCCTTTGTTGTTACCGATCCACCGCCGACTGGCGAGCATGGTCCAGCGAGCGGCCAATAATGAGCCAGAACCCGGTGCTTTAGGCCAGGTAGTGGCCCAGGTTAAGCACGCTGCCAATCAGCTGTTTGCACCAGACGCCCCTATAGACAGCGAAAAAGAAGCTCAGAGAGCGCTGCGTAACCAGCAGGAAAGTGCTCGACTGTTATGCGCGTGGTGGCTCAAGCAAAAGTCTACCGATGTGCGCGCGCTGCGCCTCAATCGCACGCTGTTGTGGATGAGTATTGAAGCCATTCCTGAGCGTAATGCCGAAAAAATCACGGCTCTACGCGGACTGCCGGCAGACAAGCTCAAAACCTATCAGGATCGTTATGCCCAAGGGCAGTACGCCGACCTGTTAGTGGAAATCGAAACGAGTTTGGCCAAAGCGCCCTTTTGGTTCGATGGCCAGCGGATGGCATGGGAATGCCTTCAGGGGCTGGATGCAGAAGTTGCGATGCGTGAAGTGGAAAGCCATTTCGCGCTGTTGATACAACGGTTGCCTGGCATCATCGAATTGCGTTTCCACGACGGAGCGCCATTTGCCGACCCGGCCACACGAGCCTGGATCAACGCCAATGTCATGCCGCACCTGCAGAGCAACAGTGCGCCGCGCAAGGTCGAGGTCACCGATAAGCAGCCCGCTTGGGAAGTGGCCTTGGAAGAAGTTCTGCCAATTTTGCGTAAGGACGGCCTCAAGGCGGCTGTGCAAACACTCAAGCAGGGCTTGCTGACCGCGCACGGCGGGCGTGTTCGGTTCTTCTGGCAGTTCGCCCTGGCGCGGCTGTGCTTCACGGCCAAAAAATATGAACTGGCCAAGACCCAGCTGGAAACCCTGGACCAAACACTGCAGGACTCAGGTATGAATGCCTGGGAGCCAGATCTTGCGCTGCAAGTGCTGCATTTACTGCATAGCTGCTGCGAGTTATTGCCGCAGAACCATGCCGTACGTGAACGCAAGGATGAGATATATCGTAGGTTGTGCCATCTCGATCTTGAAATGGTACTCGAATAGGCCTCATGGCCGTAAAGCAAGGAAATGGATGATGGCCAAAGAAGGCTCGGTAGCCCCTAAGGAACGTATTAACGTTACTTTCAAACCCGCCACTGGCGGTACTCAGGAAGAAATTGAGCTGCCGTTGAAACTTCTGGCGATAGGTGACTACACCCACCGCAAGGACGAACGCAAGGTCGAAGATCGCAAGCCTATTAGCATCGACAAGATGACCTTTGACGAAGTGCTGGCAAAACAAGAGTTACAGCTGACACTGAGCGTGCCGAACCGTCTTCAGGACGACAGCGACACTGAAGAGCTAGCGGTAAAACTACGCGTCAACTCGATGAAGGACTTCAACCCGGCCAGCCTGGTTGAGCAAGTGCCTGAGCTGAAAAAACTAATGGAACTGCGCGACGCACTTGTGGCGCTCAAAGGCCCGCTAGGTAATGCACCTGCGTTTCGCAAAGCTATCGAAGGCGTTCTCGCCGACGACGAGGCCCGCGGTCGCGTACTGGGTGAGCTGGGTATGAACACCGCAGCCCAAAACGCGTAAGTCCCCATTAGCCAAGGAAGAGAAGACCATGAGCACGAGTTCAGCACAGAAAAAGAGTACCGAGATTGGCGAATACAGCATTCTTGATAGCATCATCGCCGAAACTCGCCTGACCCCGGATGACGAAGCCTACGAGATCGCCAAACGGGGTGTCTCGGCGTTCATTGAAGAGCTGCTGAAGCCGCAGAACAGCGGTGAACCGGTCAAAAAGGCCATGGTTGACCGCATGATCGCCGAGATCGATGCCAAGCTCAGCCGTCAGATGGACGAAATTTTGCACCATCCAGACTTCCAGTCTTTGGAATCGTCGTGGCGTGGTCTGCAGTTGTTGGTCGAACGCACCAATTTCCGCGAAAACATCAAGATCGAAATCCTCAACGTGTCCAAAGAAGACCTGCTGGACGATTTTGAAGACTCCCCAGAAGTTATGCAGGCTGGCCTGTACAAGCATATCTACACGGCGGAATACGGTCAGTTCGGCGGTCAGCCCGTGGGCGCGATCATCGCTAACTACTTCATGTCCCCGAGCTCGCCGGACGTGAAGCTGATGCAGTACGTGTCCAGTGTTGCCTGCATGTCCCACGCACCGTTTATCGCGGCGGCGGGACCGAAGTTCTTTGGTCTCGAAAGCTTTACCGGTCTGCCGGACCTGAAGGATCTTAAAGATCACTTCGAAGGCCCGCAGTTCGCCAAATGGCAGAGTTTCCGTGAGTCGGAAGACTCCCGTTATGTTGGCCTGACTGTACCGCGGTTCTTGCTGCGTAACCCTTACGACCCGGAAGAAAACCCGGTTAAATCGTTCGTATACAAAGAGACCGTCGCCAACAGCCACGAGCATTACCTGTGGGGCAATACGGCCTATGCGTTTGGTACTCGGCTGACTGACAGTTTCGCCAAGTTCCGCTGGTGCCCGAACATCATCGGCCCTCAGAGCGGTGGCGCGGTTGAAGACCTGCCGTTGCACCATTTTGAAAGCATGGGCGAAATCGAAACCAAGATTCCGACCGAGGTTCTGGTTAGCGACCGTCGTGAATACGAATTGGCCGAGGAAGGCTTCATTTCCCTGACCATGCGTAAAGGCAGCGACAATGCGGCATTCTTCTCCGCAAGCTCGGTGCAGAAGCCAAAGTTCTTTGGCATCAGCGCGGAAGGCAAGGCAGCAGAGCTGAACTACAAGCTCGGCACGCAACTGCCGTACATGATGATCGTCAACCGCCTGGCTCACTACTTGAAAGTGCTGCAGCGCGAGCAACTTGGTTCGTGGAAAGAGCGTACCGACCTTGAGTTGGAACTGAATAAGTGGATACGCCAGTACGTGGCGGACCAAGAAAACCCAAGCGCCGAAGTTCGTGGCCGTCGTCCACTGCGCGCTGCCCAAATCATCGTCAGCGATGTCGAAGGCGAGCCTGGCTGGTACCGCGTCAGCTTGAACGTGCGCCCGCACTTCAAGTACATGGGTGCTGACTTCACCCTGTCGCTGGTCGGCAAGCTGGACAAAGAGTAAGCGACGCTTACTCATGACTGGATACGGCAGCCTTTTCGAACGCCTGGGTGGCGACGCTAAAAAGCGCATCGCCTGGAGCCGCGAGGTTTCAGCCACCGCGTCCGTGGCGGCCCATCTGGCCAAAATGCTCAGTACCCGCGCGGGCAGCGTGCAAACGCTGTCCGATTACGGGCTACCCGATCTCAATGACATGCGCCTGAGTCTACACGACTCCCTGAGTCAGGCCCGCCTGGCCATCGAACGTTTCATTGAAGCCTACGAGCCACGCCTCACTAACGTGCGCGTCGTTTCCCTGCCGCGTGACCCCGACCAGCTTCGTCTGTCCTTCAGCATCGAAGGCCTGCTGGAAGTTGAGGGGTTCAAGCGCCAGGTCAGTTTTTCCGCGTGCCTGGATGGCGGCGGTCAAGTCAAGGTCAACTAAGGAAACACCTTTGTCCTTTAACCACTACTACCAAAGCGAGCTCACCGCCCTTCGCCAACTAGGTCGCCGATTCGCCGAGCGTAACCCAGCGCTGGCACCTTTTCTTGGGCAAGCCGGGCGGGATCCTGACGTAGAGCGGTTACTTGAGGGATTTGCCTTCCTGACCGGGCGGCTGCGCCAGAAGCTTGACGACGAGTTACCCGAACTTAGCCACTCATTAATGCAACTGCTGTGGCCCAACTACATGCGGCCGTTGCCTGCATTCAGTATTTTGCAATTCGACTCGCTGAAACGCACCGGGCCTGCATTGATCGTTGCGCGCGACATGCCGATTGAAAGTGTGCCGATTGATGACGTGCGCTGCCGTTTCCGCACCTGCTACCCGACCGAGATCTTACCGCTGGACCTGACGGCCCTGAACTATTCGGTGAAGGGAGACGGTTCGTTATTAAGCCTGCGTCTGGAAATGAGCGTTGATGGTGACCTTGGCGAGCTGGAGCTCAGCCGTCTGCGCCTGCACTTCGCCGGCGAGCGTTATATCAGCCAGATGCTGTATCTGAGTCTGTTGCGCAACCTGGACAGTATCGAGCTGGTTCCATTAAATGCAGACGGCAAGCCGCTCAATGGTATTAACGGCACCCCGATGGCGTTCAAAATACCTGGTAACCGTGTGCAGCCGGTGGGGTTTGCCGAAGAGGAAGCGTTGATCCCGTACCCGCTGAACACCTTCCGTGGCTATCGTTACTTGCAGGAATATTTCGCCTTCCAGGACAAGTTCTTGTTCGTTGATGTCAACGGTCTGGACCTTATCAAGTCCCTGCCCGAGGACACGCTCAAGCAAATGCATGGACTGGAGCTACGTTTCGACATTCGCAAGAGCGGTATCCAGCGTTTACGTCCGACGCTGGACAACGTAAAGCTCTACTGCACACCCATCGTCAACCTGTTCAAGCATGATGCGTTACCCATCACGCTTGACGGCAAGCAGGATGAGTACCTCCTGCTGCCGGCCAAGTTAGACCTGGAGCACTGCGGCGTGTTCTCGGTGGAAACCGTCACGGGCTGGAAGCCGGGAGGGCTGGGTTATCAGGAGTACGTGCCGTTTGAATCCTTTGAACACGACCCAAGCTTTGACGTGCCCACTAGCCGTTCGCATTACAGCATCCGCCAGCGTTCATCGTTACTGCACGAAGGTCTCGATACCTACCTGAGCTTCGGCATACGTCATCTAGAAGCCAGCGAAACCGTATCGATAGAACTGGTATGTACCAATCAGAACCTACCGCGCAAGCTCAAGCTTGGCGACATTAACCAGGCCTGCGAAGAGACTCTGGAATTTTTGAGTTTCCGCAACATAACCCCGGCCACCTCCAGTTTTGCTCCGCCACTGAACAGTGACTTTCTTTGGAAGTTAATCAGCAATATGTCGCTCAACTACCTGTCGCTGGCCGACGTCAATGCGTTGAAAGTGATTCTCGAAACCTACGACTTGCCGCGTTACTACGACCAGCACGCTGCGAAAGTCAGCAAACGGCTGCTGGATGGGCTCAAATCGATCAAACACCAACACGTTGACCGATTGCACCGAGGACTACCGGTTCGCGGGTTGCGCACAGAGCTGACCATCGATACGCAAGGGTATATCGGCGAGGGCGATTTGTTCGTTTTCGCTTCGGTTCTTAACGAGTTTTTCGCTCTATACGCCAGTCTCAACTCTTATCACGAACTGCGGGTAAAGAGCACACAAGGAGAAGTGTACCAATGGACACCTCGGATGGGCCTTCAGCCGCTGCTTTAAACGGACTCACCCGGGTAATACGCGAGTACTCACTATTTCAGGCCGTACTGCTGGTGGTTGACCGGTTGCGCGAGGCACACCCGTCTCTGAGCGAAAGTGATCTGTACGACCAGTTGGAGTTTCAGGCCAACCCGAGCCTGGGCTTTCCAGGCAGTGACGTTGATCGTGTTGAGTTTTTTACTGAGCACGGAGAGCTACGCGCCCGTATGCGTTTTAACCTGATCAGCCTAGTCGGTTCAGGCTCTCCGCTGCCAGCGTTCTATGGCGAGCAAGCACTGGGCGACAGTGAAGACGGCAACCCGACCCGTAATTTCCTTGACCTGTTCCATCATCGTTTACAGCGGCTAATGCTGACGATCTGGAAAAAATACCGCTATCGAGCCAGCTTTCAGAGTGGCGCGGTAGACCCGTTCTCTTCACAGCTGTTTGCGCTAATCGGCCTCGGTGGTAACGAAGTCCGTAAAGCCCAGGATCTGAACTGGAAACGTCTGCTGCCGTATCTGGGGTTACTGAGCTTGCGGGCGCACTCGGCGGCGCTGATTGAATCGGTATTGCGTTACTACTTCAAACACGCCGAACTGACTATCGAGCAGTGCATCGAACGGCGCGTCGAAATCCTTGACGAGCAGCGCAATTGTTTGGGGCTGACCAACAGCGTACTGGGTGAAGACCTGGTGCTCGGTGAACACGTGCGCGACCGCAGTGGCAAGTTCCGAATTTACATTCGCGAGCTCGACTGGCAGCGCTTTCACGAGTTTTTGCCAATAGGCATCGGCTACCAGCCATTGGTCGCTTTGGTGCGATTTACCCTGCGAGACCCCCTCGATTACGACATTCGTCTGATTCTGCGGCAGGAAGAAATCCGCGAATTACGAATCGGTGAACAAAACGACTGCCGCCTGGGATGGACCAGTTGGCTCGGTCGCGAACGCGCTGACGGAGTGGTGACCTTGGGCAGCAAAATTCATTAAGGGCATGAACCAATGATCAATGTAGACCTGCAACAAATGATCCAGGCGTTGGATGCCGAAACTCGTCGTGACTTAGAAAGCTCAGCTGAACGTTGCGTGGCCCGTGGCGGTAAAAAAATACTCGTTGAAGACATGCTGCTGGGTTTGCTGGATCGACCACAAGGCCTACTCGCACGCGCATTGCAAGATGCTCACATAGACGCCGGTGAACTGCGTGCTGCGCTTCACCCCCGTATTGAGAACAGCGCCTCATGTAATCCCGTCTTCGCACTTGAACTCGTGCACTGGCTGCAGGTCTCCTTGCTGGTTGCTAATCTGGAGTTGGGTCAAAGTTATGTCGATCAAGCTGCGCTGATCCTCGCGCCACTACAAAATCCGATTCGTTATGCAGGTAGTCGCTACCAGCCGCTACTGGCAAAATTGAACATCGAGCGCCTGAAAGAGTTCGCGTTATCGCAAAAAGAACAACCGCCCACAGGTAAACCCGCCATGCCGGGCGAGTCAATGCTGGAGCGTTTCACACACAACCTGACTCAACAGGCTCGCGACGGCAAACTTGATCCAGTGCTGTGCCGTGATGGCCCGATCCGTCAGATGATCGACATACTTGCTCGTCGTCGCAAAAATAACCCCATTGTGGTTGGTGAAGCCGGTGTCGGAAAAACGGCCATTGTTGAGGGGCTGGCCCTGCGCATCGCTACCGGCGAAGTGCCGCCAGCGCTAAAGGGCGTTGAGTTGTTGTCACTGGATATGGGCCTGTTACAAGCCGGTGCCAGCATCAAAGGCGAGTTTGAGAGGCGTCTCAAAGGCGTGATCAACGAAGTCAAAGCATCGGCAAAGCCCATCATTATCTTCATCGATGAAGCCCATACGCTGATTGGTGCGGGTGGCAACGCCGGGGGATCTGACGCAGCCAACTTGCTCAAGCCGGCCTTGGCTCGGGGCGAGCTGCGCACCATCGCTGCGACCACCTGGGCGGAATACAAGAAGTACTTCGAAAAAGACCCGGCCTTGGCCCGTCGCTTCCAGCCAGTGCAGTTACTAGAACCGACGGTCAGTGAGGCGGTGACCATTTTGCGTGGCTTGGCACAAGTTTACGAGAAAAGTCATGGCATCTACTTGCGCGATGATGCCGTTGTGGCTGCAGCAGAGCTATCTGCACGGTACCTGTCGGGGCGTCAGCTACCGGACAAGGCCGTTGACGTGCTCGATACCGCCTGCGCCCGTGTACGCATTAGCCTCGCCGCTGCGCCAGAAAGCCTGGAGCGCCTGCGTGCTGAACTGGCTGAAGGTGGCCGTCAGTATCACGCCATGCGGCGTGATGCCGAGGCGGGCCTGCTGATCGATCATGAAGCGCTGGCCGCGCTGGAAGAGCGCCTCGCCGAGGTCGAAGACGACGCGATTGCTCTGGAAATTCACTGGTCTGAGCAGAAAGAACTCGCCGAGCGCCTACTGGACCTGCGCCAACAACTGGCCAAAGCCCGCGAAGACGTAGCGCTCGGAGCAATCGTCACTGGTGAAGCGCTCGTAGACGAAGAGCACAGGATCGAGTTTCTGGAGTCCAAACTTAATGAAGTTCACCGTGCTTGGAACGATATCTTGTCCTCTGAGCGTTTGGTCAGCTTTGAAGTCTGCCCACGACTGGTCGCCGAAGTCATCAGCGCTTGGACTGGCGTCCCACTGGAGCAACTGGCTCGTGAACACAACGTCAAGGTCGCCAGCTTTGCTACCGACCTGCGCACCCGCATCCGTGGTCAGGAACAAGCCGTTCACACCCTGGATCGCTCTATGCGCGCCACTGCGGCTGGACTGAATAAAACCGACGCACCCGTCGGCGTTTTTCTGCTGGTCGGCCCGAGCGGCGTCGGCAAAACCGAAACCGCGCTGGCCCTTGCTGATTTGTTGTATGGCGGTGATCGCTTCATCACCACCATCAACATGTCCGAGTTTCAGGAAAAACACACCGTCTCACGCCTGATCGGTTCTCCGCCGGGGTATGTGGGTTATGGCGAAGGAGGCATGCTCACTGAAGCCGTACGCCAGAAGCCTTACTCGGTGGTGCTGCTTGATGAGGTTGAAAAAGCCGATCCGGACGTTCTGAACCTGTTCTATCAAATCTTCGACAAAGGCGTCGCCAATGATGGCGAGGGGCGCGAGATCGACTTTCGCAATACGTTGATTCTGATGACCTCAAACCTGGGCAGCGACCGTATCACCGAACTCTGCGAAAACGGCGTGCGTCCGACCGCCGAAGAGCTCGAAGAAGCCATCCGCCCGGTGCTCAGCAAGCATTTCAAACCCGCGCTGCTGGCACGTATGCGTGTGGTGCCTTACTACCCGGTGGGGGGGCAGGTTCTGCGCGAGCTGATCGAACTCAAACTTGATCGCCTGGGTGAACGTCTGAATCGTCGTCAGTTGGACCTCACCTACTCTCAGAACCTCGTTGACCACCTGGCCGAACGCTGCACTCAAAGCGACAGCGGCGCACGTCTGATCGACCACTTACTTGATCTGTACGTTCTGCCATTGGTTGCCGACCGCCTGCTTGATGCCATGGCCACTGGGGAACACCTCAAACGTGTTCACGCAACGCTCGACGGTAACGGCAGCGTGATGTGCGAGTTTGCTTGAAGTGAGCACCCCTACATTGTCTTCAAACTGGAGTTCCCTGATGCCCACTCGCCATTGGCAAGCCGCCCTGTTAATGCTCATCGTTCTAAGCGGCCTCGCCGGCTGCAACGCAAATTACAAGTACAACGACGACATCTATCGCCCATTGGGCGACCCTCACGCGGTCAATCGCGGCAAGTGACTGCAAGGAGCACCATCATGGAACTGGTTTTCGAAATGCTGACCAGCAAGCAGTTCGTGGCTAAGGATTTTGGCCATAAAACCTTCAACCAAAACGGCGGCCTGATCGGTCGAGGTGACGATTGCGACTGGATCATTCCTGACACTAAACGTCATCTGTCCCACCATCACGCGTTGATCAGCTATTGCGAAGGGGCGTACTACCTGACCGATACTAGCAGCAACGGTATTAAGGACTACAAAAGCGGCGCTAGCCTGCGTAAGGGCGAAGCTGTGCGCATCGAGCACGGCAGCGGCTACGTTCTGGGGGACTTTGAGATTCGTGCACGACTGGTACGCCATATGGCGAACATTGACGCAGGCATCGGTAGGCCCCAGCCGGCGGGCAGCATTATTCCTGACAATGCGTTCCTCGAACTTGATCCGCTGAAAATAATTGAGCAGCGGGATCGTGTGGGCTTGGAAATCGACGATCTAATTACCCAGGCAACTGGCACTGAGCAACCCAGTCAGCAGGCTGATTACGCACGTATCGAGATAGAAAGCCTGATGGTGCCCACGCTGATTGAGGCACCCGCCGAACCTGCGCTTGCCCAAGCACAGAACGCTGTCGAGTGTCAGCGAGACCGATTCTGGGAGCACTTCGGTATAGCCCTTGGCGTAAACCTCAAAGACCTCGATGACGACGCCCGCGAGGCCTTGGCGCTGAAAGCCGCACGGCTGCTCAAGCAAAGCATTGATGGTTTACAACAGAGCCTACGCACACGCAGCGAGCTGAAAAATGAACTGTGCCTGGCCCAAACCACCGTTCAAGGCCAGCACAATAATCCGTTGAAGCTCGCCGGTGATGCAGGTGAAGCACTGAGTATTTTGCTACAGGCTAAAAAACTTGGGCAGTTACCGGCTGAACACGCTATTTCAGGTGCATTCAGAGACTTACAAGCACACCAGGTAGCGTTGCTTAGCGCCAGTCGAGCCGCGTTGCGTGGGACGTTAGAGCATTTCTCACCGCAACAGCTGAGCTTGCGTTTCGAGCGCGATTATAAACCGTTGCTAGCAACGTCTGGCAGCCGCTGGAGGGCTTACGGACGCTATCACCAAGCGTTGCAGCAGGACGATGACTGGAGCGAGCGCTTGCTTGCCCGCGACTTTGGTCAAGCTTACGAAGAGCAAATTCGCCTCATTTCCTCCCTTCACAACGACCACCAAGGATGATGTTCATGTCTCACTGCTCGACCACTTTTTTCAAGGCCCTGACAGCGTTCACAGCCTTGGTGCTGCTGGCCGGCTGCTCGTCGCTGTCGCCATATTCAACCCTGACCAAAGTCAACCTGAAGCTCACAGCCAGTGATCATCTGAACCCGGATATCAACGGGCGAGCGTCACCGATTGTCGTGAGCCTATTTGAGCTCAAGCACCCTGTAGCCTTCGAAAGTTCGGACTTCTTCAGCCTCTATGAGCGCGCCAAGGAGTCCCTGGCACCTGACATGGTGGCAACTGAGGAGCTAGAACTAAGACCTGGAGAAACCGTCGAGCTCAATCTCACTGTGAAAAAGGGCAGTCATTACGTCGGGATACTGGCCGCTTACCGAGATCTGTCAGACACAAAATGGCGCTACACAATAAACGTCACCCCTGAAGCCGTCACCAACGTCGATC
This sequence comes from Pseudomonas sp. D47, assembly GCF_045447305.1. Taxonomy (NCBI): domain Bacteria; kingdom Pseudomonadati; phylum Pseudomonadota; class Gammaproteobacteria; order Pseudomonadales; family Pseudomonadaceae; genus Pseudomonas; species Pseudomonas sp. D47. The sequence goes on from NZ_JBJGXU010000047.1 coordinate 25,007, forward strand.
TGACCCTCGACCAAACGGGTATTCGGCATACCCAAAACATGCTCGTAAAGGCGGATGACTGATCATGAACGCCCATAAAGTCATTTGGCAGGAAGGCATGTTGCTGCGCCCGCAGCACTTTCAGCATAACGATCGCTATTACGACCACCAGATGAAGACCCGAACCCAGTTGCTGGGTAGTTACATCTGGGGGTTCTTAAGCCTGGATATCGACCTGCAGTTCCTCAACATGGGCAAATTGGTCGTCAGCCAGGCCGCGGGGATTTTGCCCGATGGCAGCCTTTTTGAACTCGGCGGCAATACCGAACCCTTGTCATTAGACGTGCCGCCGAACACCGGTAACACGCCGGTTTACATAGCGCTGCCGTTGGTTACAGGTAATCACATCGAGGCGCGTCGCCCTGAACAGTCCGATGTACTCGCACGCTACACCGCGTACGAGGCCGAAGTGTCTGACTCCAACGCGGGTGACGACTCTGCCAGCCAGGTCAGCTGTGCCCGCCCGGATTTCAAACTGCTGCTAGGCGAGCAACAGAGTGATCAGGCCTACGTAAAACTGAAAGTCTGCAACATTCTTATCTCCACGCCCGACGGTGCGATTAGCCTCGACCCAGACTTCGTACCAACCTTCATTCAGGCTCACGCCTCCAGCTACTTGCTGTCGTGCCTCAAAGAAGTCATCAGCATGCTCAGTCACCGGGGTGACACCATCGCCGAGCGGATCCGCTCCAACGGCAAGGTCGGTGGTGCAGAAGTCGGCGACTTCATGATGCTGCAACTGATCAACCGCACCGAACTGTTACTGCGTCACTACCAAGGCCTTGAGCAGGTTCATCCTGAAGATTTGTACCGTACGCTCTTGACCATGCTCGGCGATCTGGCGACTTTCTCCAACGAGAGCAAGCGCCCGCGCCTGGACAGCCGTTACCAGCACAGTGATCAAGGTGCGAGCTTTCGTAATCTGATGGACTCAATTCGTCAGGTGCTGTCGATGGTGCTCGAACAGCATGCCATCGAACTGGAGCTGCAACCCCGTCAGTACGGGATCCTCGTCTCGCCGCTGCATGACCATAAATTGCTCGCTTCGTCCTCGTTCGTACTGGCCGCCAGTGCCAACTGCGACAGCGAGGAGTTGCGCCATCGCTTGCCAGCGCACCTCAAGGTCGGCGCCGTTGAGCAAATCCGCAATCTGGTCAACTTGCATCTGCCGGGCATCAAGGTCAAACCGTTACCGGTAGCACCCCGGCAAATCGCGTTCCACTCCAATAAAACTTATTTCATCCTTGAGCTCAGTTCCGATGACCTGGCACAACTCGAACGCTCCGGCGGCTTCGCGTTTCACGTGTCTGGCGAGTTTTCCGATCTTGAACTGAAATTCTGGGCCATCAGGAACTGAACGATATGATTAAGGACAAGGAACACAACCAGGACGAAAAAACAGTCCTGCTCGACCGGCTGGGTAACGGCCCTGCTGAAAGTCCGCTGACTGATTCACCGCCACCGCGCTTCGAACAGCTGGAGGAGCGCATGATCTATGCCTCACGTATGCGGCCGGCTGAGTCATTCAATATTAGTCTCAACGCCCTTGTCGCCGCGGCGTCCGAACTGTTGTCCGAGGTAGTGCGGCTCAAGCACAGTAATGTCCCCGAGGACCTGGATGTACTCAACAAACGCTTAAGCGAAAGCCTTAACCTTTTTGAAGTGAGTGCATTGCAAAGTGGCGCGCTAGACAGCCAGGTCATGACCGCCCGTTACGTGCTCTGCACGGTGGCCGACGAAGCTGTCGTGACCACCACGTGGGGTAACGAAAGCACGTGGTCGCAGATGAGCCTGCTCAGCACCTTCCACAGCGAAACGTTCGGCGGTGAGAAATTCTTCCTGTTGCTCGATACCCTCTCTAAGAATCCGGTCAAGCACTTGCCGATGCTGGAGCTGATGTACCTGTGCCTGTCACTGGGCTTCGAAGGTAAATACCGGGTTCAAACCCGCGGGGTGGTCGAACTAGAAGGCATTCGCGACGCCTTGTATCGCCAGATACGCCAACTACGCGGCGATGTTCCTCGTGAGCTTTCACCCAACTGGGAAGGATTGAGTGACCTGCGCCAAAACATGGTACGCATCGTGCCGGCGTGGACCGTACTGCTATTCGCCCTGGTCTGCCTGGTAGTGATGTACTCGGGTTTTGCCTGGGTGCTGAGCGAGCAACGCCAAACTGTCATGCAACCTTACCAGCAGATAGAGCCGACCTCGGTTCAGCCGCAGCCGTAAACAGGAACGATAGATGAAAAAGCTTTTCAAGGCAGTCGGCGATTTTTTGCGTACGACTTGGATATGGACCTTACTGCTAGTGTTGTTCGGCGCGCTATTTGTCTGGTTTGTCGGGCCTCTGTTGGCGGTCAATGACTATAAATTCTGGGAAAACTCGACTTCCCGGCTGCTGACCATTAGTGCCTTATTCCTGGTCTGGGGGCTGGCAATGGTCTTTGTCAGTTGGCGCTCAGGCCTCCGTAAAAAAGCCATCGAAGACACCGACGACGGCCAAGCCCGTAGCCGCCGCGAAGAGCGAATCGACAAAGAACACAAAGAACTGAAGCGGCTGTTCAAGGACGCGCTGAAAACGCTGAAAACCTCGAGTTTGTATCGCGGACGCAGCGAGCGCTGGCGTGCTGATTTACCCTGGTACTTGCTGATCGGTCCGTTGGGCAGCGGCAAAACCAGTTTGCTGGACTTTTCAGGTCTTGAGTTTCCGCTCAATAACCTCGACCGAAAACTAACGCGAGAAACCAACAACACCGACCATTGCGACTGGTACTTCGCCGACCACGGCGTGCTGATCGATACGGCTGGGCGCTATTTGACCCAACCGGATGCGCAGGTCGATGGCTACCTTTGGAACGTCTTGCTGGATCTTCTGCGTAAACGCCGGCGCAACCATCCGTTGAACGGCGTACTGGTCACTATCCCCGTAGAAACGCTGCTCGGTAGCAGCGCGCAAACCCTTGAAGTACTCGCTCACCAAGTGCGCGCTCGTCTTCAGGAAGTGCATCAAAAGCTGCACGTTGATGTGCCGGTTTATCTGGTATTGAGTAAGGCTGACCGTTTGCTCGGTTTCGATGAGTTCTTCGATCAACTGACCAGCGACGAAAGCGACCAGGTGCTCGGCACCAGCTTTAGCGATCAAGGCGGGGCCGACGTCACCGTTCTGCGCGCGGAGTTTGAAGCGTTACTGCGCCGCCTGAACAGTCAAGTGGTCATGCGCATACATCAGGAGCGCGACCCCCAGTTGCGGGGCCGTATCCTCGACTTCCCCCACCAGTTGGGGCTGATTGGCCCAAACCTGTGCCGGTTCGTCGATATCGCATTCAAGGGCAACCGCTACCAGCGTGTCAGCCAGTTACGTGGCTTCTACCTGACCAGTGCACCCCATTTAACCCAAGAGGTAGAACCGGCCACCGACCACAATTCCACTCGGGCCGCGCCCCCTCGTGTGGTGTCAACACTGCACAATGGACGCTCGCGGTTCATTCATCATTTGCTTAGTCGCGTTATTTTCCCGGAAGCGTATCTGTCCGGCCTGGACAAGCGCGAACGCAGCCGCATCCACTGGGGGCAAAGCGCCCTTTACGTGGGCACATTGGCCGCACTGGGGCTGCTCGGCCTACTGTGGGCCAGTAATTACTCGTCCAATTACGAACGCTTGGAGACCCTGCGCACGCTGTCTCACACCTGGAATCAACAACGCTCGCAACTGAGCCCCCTCGATGACGCCATGACGGCGCTCAAGACCCTCGACACCCGCTACGCGGCAACGCAGGTCTTTCCGAAAAAAGGCGATGTGTCGTACCACCAGCGCGCTGGCTTATATCAAGGTGCAGAGGTCAATCCGGTACTTAAGCAAGCCTACAAGCAAGAGCTTGAATCACAGCTGTTACCACGGGTAGCGACGCTGCTGGAAGCCCAGATTCGAGCCAACATGAAAAACCGCGAACACCTGCTCAACAGTCTGCGCGCGTACCTGATGCTGAACATGCCAGATCGTCGCGATGCCGATTGGCTTAAAGATTGGGTCGCCACTGACTGGTCCCAGCGTTACGTCGGTAACACGGCGGTGCAGAACGGTTTGAACACTCACTTCGAACGGTTGTTGAAGCAGCCGTTTATTTACCCGCTGAACGAGCAATTGGTGGCCCAGGCGCGCCTGGCTTTACGTAGCGAGTCCCTCGCGAACGTGGTCTACAAAATGCTACGCGAACAGGCCCGCAACCTTCCTGACTATCGTTTTAGCCAGCACTTGGGCACGCAGGGCGCACTCTTTGTTGGAACCGATTACGTCATTCCTGGCTTCTACACTCAACAGGGGTATCAACAGTACTTTTCGCTCAAAGGCGCCGTGCTGGTCACAGACCTCCTACAAGACAACTGGGTGCTGGGCGAAGGCGCAGGCATCAGTGGCATGGACTTGCACCGCCTCATGGTCGCACTGGAGCAGTTGTACTTTCGCGACTACGCCAGCTTCTGGGGGGAAGCGGTCAGCCGGGTGGCCCTCCCCCCGATCAACGACGCCGCGCAAGGCGCCGAGCAACTGGCAGGCCTGACGTCGGCCAACTCGCCGATTCTGCAACTGCTGGTGCAAGTGCGCGAAAATACGCGCTTCTCCGTTGTTGCCGGTAACACCAGCGCCGATGCGGCAGCAGATTCCCCCGACAGCCCAAGTGAGAAGGGACTCAAACTCGCAGCCGCAACGGGCAAGGCCTCCATAGCCAAAAAACTCCCCGACACCGCCAAGAAAGCGCTGGAAAACCGCTTTGAACCGCTGCACCGCCTGCTGGATGAGCATAACGGCCCCACCGCCGACTTGGCCCCGGCGCTGCAAGCGCTCAACGAGCTGCAATTACAGATGGCTGGCCTAGCCCGTACCTCCTCGCCGGAACAAGCCGCGTTCGACATGGCCAAAGCCCGCATGAGCGGCCAGCGTGATGCCCTGAGCAACTTACGCAGTGCCTCCGGCCGTCTGCCACGTCCGGTCAGCGTCTGGTTCCACGTGTTGGCAGAAGACACCTGGCGGCTCGTACTCGACGATGCCTACCAACACCTGAATCAACGCTATCAGAGCGAGCTCTACAGCTTCTATGGCAAGGCGATCAACAAGCGCTACCCATTCAATGCCCACAGTACCAGCGACGTTGCAATCATCGACTTCCGCGATTTTTTCAAGGCGCAGGGAATCGCGGATCGTTTCTTTGATACCTACATGAGTCCGTTTGTCAGCGGCGATCCAGGCAATTACCGCATGCGCAGCGTTGATGGACAGAGCCTGCCGATTTCCACGACCTACCTCGACCAGATGGCCACGGTACAAATCATTCGTCAGAGCTTCTTCGCGGCGAACCCTGCCGAACCGCAAGTACAGTTCAAGCTGGAGCCCTATACCCTCGACGTTGCGGTCAACCGTTCAGAGTTCACATTTGGCGCAAAGGCGCTTGAATATCGTCACGGCCCGATTGTGCCGGTGACTTTTAAATGGCCTACCGAGGCTGAAGACGGTCGCGCCAGTCTGGTCCTGGACAAACTAACGGGGCGTGCAATCGGTATCGAAAAGAACACCGGTCCTTGGTCGCTATTTCGTCTGCTCGATTTGATGCAGATCGAATACCTGACAGGGCGCGATGTGCTCGTTCTAAAAGCCGACGTGGGCGGTCTGCGGGCTAACTACCTGCTAACCAGTCAACGTGCACCGAGTCCGTTCGATATGAGCGTGCTACGCACCTTCAGTCTGCCGGTGCAGCTCTGATGCAAGGTCTCAGCCCTTGGCGCAGCGCTGCCCGCACCGATCAGGGCAAGGTGCGCACACGTAACGAAGATGCTTTCCTGGACTGCCCACAGCAGGGGCTATGGGTGGTTGCCGACGGCATGGGCGGTCATCAAGGCGGCGACATTGCCAGTCAGTTAATCGTCGCCAGTCTTGCGCAACTGCCAGTACAGGACGATTTTGACGAACGACTCAACAGCGTGCGCCAGTGCTTGCACTGGCTTAACCGTCGGCTGGGTCAGGAGTTGACTGTCACCTCCGGGCGCCAGGACAGCATCATGGGCAGTACCGTAGTGGTGGTACTGCTCGAGGGGAATCGCGCAGCCTGTATTTGGGCCGGCGATAGCCGTTGTTACCTGTGGCGCAGCCAGTGCCTGTATCAGTTATCCAAGGACCATTCGCTGCAACAACAATTAATCGATGAACAACAGATGAGTGTCGAGCAGGCCAAAGCGCATCCAGCCGCTAACGCCCTAACCCGAGCAATCGGAGCCAGCGAGCAGCTAACGCTAGACGTGCTTGAGCTCAAGGTTTACCCAGGTGATGCGTTTTTGTTATGCAGCGATGGTTTATATCAGGGATTGAGCAGCGATGCCTTGGGCAGCGCCCTCAGCCTTCCTGCGCCGTACCTTGCACTGGAACATCTGTTCGACGGCGCTCTACGTGGACCTGCCCGAGATAACCTGACCGGCGTTGTGATCCGACAATGACTGATCTCAGACCTGCGTATGACGACCTGCCGGTGAGCGGAGAGCAAGCGAGCAACCTGACCTACTTTGCCTTTGCCAAGGCCCATCAAGCCGCACCTGTACCGGCTCCACCCCGAACCGTCAGTGCACTGCCGAATGTTCTGGCTGGCCGTTACCGCATCGAGCGGCTGCTTGGCGCTGGAGGCATGGGCGCTGTTTACCGCGCGCGGGACTTGTTACACGAACAGTTCGGCGACCCAGAACCCTATATCGCGCTGAAAATCCTCAACGAAGAATTTGTCGAATCGCCAGACGCGAGCGCTTTGCTCTACACCGAATTTGCCCTGACCCGACGACTGCGCCACAACAACGTGCTGCGCCTACACACCTTTGAAGTGGACACTCACTGTCAGCGAGCCTTCATCACCATGGAACTCATGAGTGGGGTGACCCTGGACAAGCTACTTTGCGAGCGACCTATGGGGCTGCCATGGGCAGAGTTGCGAAACATCGCGCTACCGCTGCTTGACGCATTAGCCTACATCCATGCCCGCGGCGTACTGCACGGCGATCTAAAACCGAGCAACGTGATGGTCACCGAAGAGGGCCTGCGGTTGTTTGATTTCGGCCTGGGTCAAGCCGAGGACGGTATTCTGAACGGCCTGCCGCAACTGAGCCGTGAACGGTTCAACGCCTGGACACCAGGCTATGCCGCCCCCGAGTTACTAGAAGGCCACCCCTTGTCCGCCAGCACGGATGTGTATGCGATTGCCTGCGTGCTGTATGAGCTAGCGCAAGGCAAAACCCCGTTTGGCCGCACACCCTCAAATCAGATTCAATATCGTCGTCTGCAAGCGCCCAGGCACCTTCCAAAACACTGCTGGCCAGCCCTGCGAGCGGCGCTGAATGACGATGCAGCGCAGCGAACCATCACCGCCCGACAGTTGCATGATGCGATGGCGGTCACCTCGTTCTGGGGCCAAGGCTGGTTATGGTGCCTGAAGTCCAGCGGAACGAAAACGTACTTAAATCCCAGAGGTATTTCACTATGAACCATAGCGTTTTACTCGCCATGGCCAGTGTCTTAACAGGTGAGCAGTTGAAAGTTGTATTGGTCCTACTTACTAGCCTGGATTACGAAAACTTTATTCTGGTCGCACAACCCGATGTTGCAGACGTGTTGAAAATGCAGCAGCCGAATGTTAGTCGAGCCATTAAAAGCCTGATCGGTTTCGGAGTCATCCTCGAAGGTCCAAAAGTTGGACGCATCAAATCCTATTGCCTTAACCCGCAATTCGACTGGAAAGACGCCGTAATGAATCACAAAAAGCCCATCAATACGGACGATGGCGGCAGCATAGACAAACCATGAAAACACAGCGGATGGAGGCTACAAACTTTGCGTACGCCACGCAAGCTCCTACCAACTGTTCCAGGTATTTCATCGGTATCCGGCGCAGCGCGCAGATGCTTCGTCGTTGCTCGGAATTAAACAGGCCATGTCAGCAGGTCAGTCTCTGGACGCCACTGTCGATTAAAACTGTCCTTTTTGGGCTGCCGATACCTTAACCCCGGAGCAGCCCGTGACACTTTCAACTGGCGACACTGCCTTGGGGGTTACTGGAAATCAGGCTAGCTCCGCAGTCGGTCTTCATCCCATGCAGCGCCACGGCAACACCGTCAACATCCAACAGCGCGCTGCCCTCGCTGATGGGAAACACCCCCTTGCACAAAGGGCACTCAACCTTATGCCCCAAGCCCGCCATGGGCTTGCCGTTTAAATCGGTTTGGCTAAACGCCTCAATCAAGCGCCCACCATGGCTGGTCGTGTCGTCGAGTCGGATAATGTCCATATCTATTCCTTGGGGTCTGCCCACGTGATTAAAAGCTTCGAGTCTCCGCCTGGCTATAGGGCCACCGACAACTCTACAAATCATCCATCCAGTCTTTTTTGCCCGGCAACGTACGCAGAAAGTGTTCAAGCGCAAATTCACCGTTTGCAAGGCTGATCTCATAGCGCGTAGGCCCTCGAGGCGCGACCTCTGAAACCTTCGCCGCTGGTTCGGCCTCATCGCTACTGGCGGTTTGCGGCATCAAGTTAATGCCAAATTTATGCCCTGCCGGTTTTTTCCCAGGTGTAGGCGAGCTGATAGCAATAATCGTTGCTTGATCCTTTCGACGCATCGGCATCACCACACTGGTGTCAGCGTTTTGGTAACTGGCCATGGACGCAAGAACAATGCCAACAAAAGGCGAAGCCGAACCTGTGTCGCCTAGCCGCTTGGTCAGATCGTAGCTTTCGCGGGACTCGAGCAGGTCAAGTGAACTATTGGCCATGCGCAGCGCCGGGCTCAGTTCGCCAAGAGGCGCGGTATTTAAGCCTGCGTCATAAAATAGCCGGGAAGGTTGGGGGGAGAGCTCGCTCGTTGCGTTTTTCCAGCCCACAGCCAGTTGAGCGCTCAGCGCTTCACGCTTTAGCCGCTCTCCATTGTCGGGCCGGAGCAACGAAATAGTCACTGGGCGATGAAGTTTGGCCAACACCGGCAGCGCATCCCATTGCTCGAAAGCCCGCGTGGTCCAAGGCTGTGGAATGAACTCTGATGGTTGGAACTCCACCGCTGGCTTACGCCAGCCCCACCCTCTGAACTCTGGGTCAATCTTGTTATCGTTGACCTTGGTGAACGGCGCGTAGTAACGCAGCCACTCGACACGCTCAGGGCGGCCGACAACCATAGCGACCATCGTGTCAGTTAATTTGTCTGATTGACGTGGTCCTGCTGTAGCCCCAAGAGATTTCAAAGAAACATCCTTGCTCGCTAAGGCTCCCGCCATATTGACGCCTTCCACGCTATAAATCAGCACGGCGGGAAGGTCAGGATTACGCTCAAACACTTGGAACAGGCTTTCTAACAAACCTTCAGGCGTGTCATTGCAGACAATCCCGATGTTTCGAATACGGTGCCAGTGCAAACCAGCAACCGGTCGTCCACCGTTGACCATGTTGGTTAACATTTTTTGGATTCTATCTGGTGTCAAACGTAAGTTCGGTGTAATGGCGTCCCAGCCACGTACCACCGTAACGGTGGGAATGGGCCATTTCTCCATAAAGTCGCGCAAGCCAAGTTCTAATGCATCGGCTTTACGCTTTGCATAAGCCATGTTTTTGTCGTCGGCAGTCACCGGATACTTCTTCGGGTCCATCGGCAAGATGCTGCCAACATGCAGTGAGTCGGGTTGCTCTGCATTTTGCTTTTGCAGCTCTTCCCACGCTTGCCCCTGACGAAACACATCCAAGCTCATCCCGATACTCAGTACATCTAGGGTTTCCAGACGGAGCGACGTGGTTGGGGCGCGATAACGGGCATCATCAGACATAGCGGGGGCCTTTTCTAAAGGGGGGTAGGCAGTCACAGGCGTGGCCTGACTGGCAAAACAGTGCGGCGCCATTAGCGGAGACTCTGCCGCTTGAACCGAATGACTGATGAGCAGTAGACCGGTAGCGCACAGATGGGTGAGTACTGAGCGCATCAAACCGGCTCACCACCAAACCGAATGGGTTTACCTAGCTTGCGCCCGCCCCATGTTTGCGTCGCCACGAGAGATGGCATGGGAGTGCGACCGACGATCTCCGGCAACTTACCAGTGGTGCGATACGTCACCGTGGCATCAATCAGTTCACGATTTTTGCTTTCCTCAAGAAGATAAAATGCCTCAACGGCCTCGTCGGGATAAAGCTGCTCATTATCTTCTTGGCCGACAACTACTTCATCTTCTCTCTCCCAATCAAGCCTCCAGTCCGCCACGCGACACAGGTAGGCGTAGAAGGTGACTTCATCAACACTGTCGCCAGCGCCGATAGCGATGTCATAGGCCAGCACCCTTCGGCTATGTTCGGGGTTGTTGGGAATGGAGGAATGAAACGACTGTGCCGTTTGAAAGTCTTCGCTCTGCAAACGCAGGCGCGCTTCGTAGGGTGTTTCTCCCCGCGTCACCAGCACCTTGCCATTCTCTAGCGCTCTAACAGCGAAGACATGGGCGCGCTGGGCGGGTTCTTTGGTTTCGTTGCGAGCCTTTGCCACGCTGTCTATATCACGGCCATATTTAAAGGCGATTTGCTCGTCCAAGGTCTCACTGCGGGCATGATTTGTATCCTCGGGACGCCATGCAGGCTCGAGGAAAACGAACTTATCGTTGCTAAGGGCAACGGCTGAGTCGATAGGGTCAAGTTTGTCGTTGACCTGATACACGCCACTAGGTGATGCATCGCCGGGCGCGGTAATGGTCCCATCAGTCGAAAAGTCAGCCACTGTGTGCACAGGCAATATCGGAGCGGTCAGCGTCACGTGGGTGTCATGTTTGAGTTCGGCACGTCCACCTCGATCAAGAAATCCTAAGCCGGTGTCTTCCCAGGTTTTTTCACCCTCTAGGCGCAATGGATACACGTAAGGAGGCGCATGAAAGCCGGTTTTTTCCTTTTCACCAGCGCGCTTACGCAGGGTAAATATGCGTTGGTGAAAACTAGGCGGTAGTACTTTGTGAGCAAGTTGGCCATCGACTTGGTGCCCAATCCCTTGCCAGCCGATCCCCTGAACATTGCCAAGCCCCACGGTTTGGTCCTGAGGCGTGAAGTAGAGGTAGATGCTGCCCCGGTTATCGCGCTCATTGAAGCGAACGTTTTCCCCATTAATATGGGCTTCACAAGCCTCGGCACCGGTCCACTTTCGCCCTCCAATGGCACCATAATGGCTACGATTGTTGAGTGCCAGACTCGGTAACGCTGGGGTAGGGTTCGGGCTTTCTGCGATAAACTTCAGAATGCCACTGAGCGTGGCAATCCGCGCCTCGGTGGTCTGTTGCCCTAACCATTTCTGGACTTTGTCGTTGTTGGGTTGGTACAGGCTATAAGGTGAGTTGAGCATAACGAAGCCATCTGCTGGGCGTTCACCCTCATCCTTGAGAAAGGCATGTGCCAGCAGGGCTAATAGCGTTCCTTGACTGTGGCCGACCACATTGATCGTATCGTTGGGATAACGCTCGCGGATGATTTTCATCAGCATCGCCAAGCGCATGGCGGCCAATACCATATAGCGACGGCCCGCAGCCGAGAACAATGGGTGGGTCAGGGTGCCACCTAAAGAATTGAGGGGGATGATGCCGAACGGATAACCGTTGAAGCCCTCACCCCACATGTCAGGCAAGTTAGTGGTGGCATTGGCGAACTGTCCGCCTTCTTTGGTGCCTGCCTTATCCAGACGGTTATTGTTGCGATCCAGCCATTCACCGTGAGGTGAGGTTTTATTGATGTGTTCCTCTTCCTCACGAAAGCCCCAATAGAACGGGATGACGACACTACGGGTCGTGCCTCCGTTGCTGGAGGCACTGAACTTGCGGCGGTAGTACATAGCGTCGGGGTTGGTCGCTTGCCCATCGTCGTCGTTGGGCAGACTGTATCCGGAAGGCTCTAGATAACCTGGGTTACGGACCCCTTTCCTTCCGGTCACTTCCGGCTCCATGCCTAAACGTTCGTTCAGCCCTTGGCATAAGCCACGTTCGATGCGCTCATAACAACCTGCAAGGTCGTTTACGCCGTGTACGACGATGGTGACGCAAGGTTTTGGCGGAGTAGCAAATAGATGGACATCGCCCCCACCGGGCATAGTGATAGCGGTTCCTGAAGCAATGGTTCTTGGGCGCTTGGGGACTGTTGCAGTCATCGTAATTCTCCTTTTGGTTAACTCGCTTTTTCCATCAAAGCGTGCTCATGAGTCGGCCATTGAAGGTTTTATGTCTACATTGGCAATATTCATGGCGTCCTTTTGCAACAGCTGCGTGGCTCCCTTTGCATCGGTGATGCCTTCAACAATGTCGCCATTCTTTAGAGTGATCTTGTAGGGCGCATTGGCCATCCCCGCTTGCCCATCGAAATGGTTCAGCATGAAACGTCGCTGTGTATCGCCCACCTCGAACGTTGGCAATGCAGCATCAAGACTGGCCGGTGATAAATGACTGTGTTTGGCGGCCTTGACGATGAAATTGCCAGGCATGCCGAGCTCGATGTTGCCGCCCTTGAGGGTGAGGTAGGCACCGCCACACATCAGGGTGATGTGCTCTTTGGCCGAGATCAGGACATGTTGATTGCTCGCGCTGACCTCAACGCTCTGGTCCGCTTCCAGACGAATCGTGTTTTTCTGAGTCTGTAACAACATCGGCCCCTGATGAGCGATATGGCGCATCTCACCACCGTGAGCAAACAGCCCCAGATCGGTGCCGGCGTTGACCACAAACGTCTGCCCGCTGGTGAGCTGCTGGTTGCGCTGGGCGATACTGTCAATGTGCTCGCCAGCCGCCACGGTGATGCTCTTGGGCGACACCGCAGCAATACCGGCCTGACCGCTCAGCGCCATGGCGGGTTTTCCGCCGTCCTTACCCGACTCATCATTGGCCCCAACCCCGAGGTCGCGTACGGCTTCGCTGAGAGTCTTCTGAGGCTGGGTATCATGGTCGATGCCTTGATGCCCCGCGGCGTAGTCGCCCAGTTCTTTAGCCAGTTGTAGAGCGGCCTCCAGCACCTGAATGGCCGTGGCACGGTTCAGGTGCCCGCCATTGGCGTTCAGTTGTTCTTCGGTACTGAGCAATAGCCCCTTGGCCGCGCGAAGCGCGCCGTGTTCGTCAGTTCGTAGCTCAAAACCTTCACCTCTTGGCGCCCCGCCATCGGGCCGCGGGTGAGTCAGATAGCCCAAGTGCAACGCAGTGGCGCCGTGATCGCTCATCAAGGCCGCACTGATTTGTTTGGTGGTGTCGTCGATGCGCAATTCGCTGGCCCGGGTCCCCTTGTACTCTTTGCTTTTGATGGTGCTGAGGATTTTGTGGTCAGGTAGCTTATAAGGCGGTAGATGAGTGGCCCGGTAGGTTCGCCCAGTGATGATGGGTTGATCACAATCGCCATCGAGGTAATCGACGATAACTTCCTGACCTACGCGCGGGATGGCCATGTGGCCCCACTCTGCGCCGGCCCAGTTTTGGGCGACTCTGATCCAGCAGGAACTGGCGTCAGTGTTCTTGCCGGTCCTGTCCCATAGATGCTGAATTTTCACCCTGCCGAACTCGTCGGTGTGGATTTCTTCACCCTCAGGCCCCACCACGTTGGCGATCTGCGGCCCATCCATAACGGGCTTTGGCAGAGGGGCAGGACGCCATTCCATGCTTTCAGGAATGATCTGGGCAGTAAAATCGTAACTCACGCCCATGTCGGCGCCGGCGGACTCTTCTTGCTGACTGGCGTGCTGGATCCCTCTGTGGGTGATACGCACCGAACGCCACCAACCGTTGAAATCTTCCCTGGGGTGTCCCGTGAGTTGAAAGGAGAAGCCTGGGATCAAGCGCGGATCGTCACCTTCAACCACGGCAAGCTGAGCATCCCTGCGATGACCTCGCAGGCGATCCTGGGTGAAGGCCTTACCGGCAGCGCTGTTTTTATAGCGCCCTGGATAATCGTAGCGCTCATAGTGCGGGGCCTGCTTTTGCAGGTCTTCGGCGACCGTATGCTGCTCTTGGTTAAACGATGGTCGTTTGAACGTGTAATCACGCTGAGTCTGCTCAACCGTACGAACGTTTTGCGTGTAGCTAAACGCATAGATCACGGGCTGTACCGCGTCAGCCGCAGGCTGTGATGTGTACAGCACCGGATCGCCTTCGATACGCTCCTGAACATAAAGCTTGTCGCTTTGAATCAGGGTGTGGGTGGTTGCCTCATGCTTAAAGAAATAGAACAACCCTTCTTCGATAGAAAGCCGCTCGTAAAAGTAGAGGTCTGTGTCTCCCACCTGGGCGCAGTACTCACGAGGCAAGTGCTCAGTGTTGATGCGTGTTTGATACGCCAGGACGCCGTGCTGATCGAGTACAGACTTGAGTATTTCGGGCACGGTTTTCTGTTGGTAGATGCGCCAATCTGAGGACAAGCCCATTCGAGCGAGTTGTGGTTCGACGACAGCACGGTAACGGGTACGTCGAAAGCCTGTTGTGCCTTGAGTGAAGCTCGATATGAGTCCATGCACATGGCGCACCGCCGTGGTGCCCTGCCAAATGGTAAGCAGTGCGGGTTGATCGAGTATCAGGTCGAAATCAATCGAGTGGTCGTCACTGGCGAGCTCAAGAGCTAGCCGATAAGGCTCGCTAATGGCTTCGTCGAGGGTGAACTCAACAACCTCAAACTCCGTCCGAGCGGACAGCACGGAGAAGGTGAACCGCAAATCCCTTTGGCGCATTTAACTATTCCCACGTTAAAGAATGAGCGCCACGTGAGGGGAGGTTGCCCGTAACGCAGACGCTACAAACGACATCGGCCCTGCAAGAGGGCCGATGCTGAACAGCTAGTCTGGATTAGCCTGCGACGGGGGTGCGCCAGTCATCAGAACCAGAAGTACCGCACACCTCGTGGGTCCAGGTGATTTTGCGGTAGGTGAACTCGACGTCTTCCAGGTGGGTGAAATGCGAGTTCGCGGGATCTTGGCAGTTGAACATGTAGTCCTTGATGTCCACGATGATCGCGTCTTCAAGTTTAGTGGTGTAGTAGTGCTCTTGGGTGCCTGCCGCCGAGGTGCGATACCACTGGATAGTGATTTCGCTCAGGCGTTCACCGGAGGTCAGTGCCGCGAGCAGCAGGGGCGATGACTTGTCGAAGACCTTGGTGATTTTGACGGGTTTGTGCACGCGCTGGCCGGTGGGTTGGCCGGACTGGGGATCGCGGGGGATGATGACTTCGTGACTGAAGCCCTGAACCATGACCTGGTCTTCGTGGCCTTCCTGGTAAGTATTACCCACCGAGTCAGCGGTAAAAGCACCGGCAGTGATCAAACCTTGTTTGGTGCCGGTGATGGACATATATGCTGGCGTAGCCATTGATGCGTTCCTTGCTAAAAATGTAACTATCTAAATAGACGAACCTGTCGTGCACGAAAAGATATATCAAAAAAATCACTGTCCGATAGGCCGTCGCGCAGGAAAGTTGTTGCGAGATTTTACGCATTGCATTTTATTAAAAGGAGCAGCCATTCGCAAAAACGACCAAAGCCAACCCAAGGCCGGGGGTATCGTTTCCACTTGTGGGGCAGAACGGCGCGCCAGGACTCAGTTGATGCAGGTTAGTTATCAGCAAAGCAGACAGACGATTTCCCTGCGCTAAATACGGCCTATTTCCAGCTGTATCAGGGCCGCATGGATCCACTGGATGACCACACCCCTCCCGGCAATAACCCGAGACATGTCGCCTGCGCCATCCGCACAGATCAGTCCTTTTGGAATTAGGCTCGAGATACAGGTTGCAACACGTGACTTATCCCAGATCCCGCCGCCCCTCAGCCATCCACACTGCGGCGGTATCGACGATTTCGGTGGTCAATAGAGTGAGCCCGTTGGGCTCCATCAGTCGCTGGCAAGCACGCGCCAATTCAATGCTGTCGCGCCAGAACCCCTGACTCACCTGCATAAAGCGTTTAGCGCACGCTCGCTCCACCTGACCAAACAACGGCTGCAAGATATACGCTTGCCCTTCATCGATTCGGCGCATACGGGTCAGGTGCAAGGTCTTGGCGCCGATGCGTGAGGCCAATTGCGCCAGGTACACCCCCGTCTGCGGTGTGCGAAACTGGCGATTCATCAGGTCGGTTCCCATCAGCAATAAGGCCATGCTTGCCTCGTCGGCCAAAAAACGAAGACCTTCCAGCTGGGGCCATTTCAAGTGGTTCGCCTCATCCACGATCACCAGGCGGTTTTTCACGTGAGGCCGTAAACGGGCAATCTGGGTCGCTGCCGTGCCGCCGCTGGCATCCAGGCCCAGCGCCAGGCATAAATCCAGCATCAGCGTTTTGGTCGACATGCCCTGATAGGCACAGACGCGGACGGCACCCAGTTGTTCAACCAAGTAATGTGCAATCGTACTTTTGCCGGTGCCCGGTTTGCCATCGATTTTACCCACTCGGTTGCTGTCGGCACTGAGCAAGGTTTGCGCCAGGGTCAGGGCTTGTTGGACCGCGACCGTTTCAATCACGCGGTTCATAGGTCACCACCTGACTGTTCCACACCGCGGGGTGGCAGTATCGGTGGCGGTGGACCTCCGTCCTCCTCGTTGAACTCAGGCAGGATTAAGCCACCGAGCAGGGCGTTGGGCGGCGTGGCCCATTGTGATGACGTGATGGGTGGACGACGTGTGTTTGTAGTGGTGGCTTGATGAGCCTTGACGGCTTGTAACATGCTCGACTGGGTGGGGGTCAGCTGGATACTAGGGCCTGAGGGAAGATTGGGGGCCTGCTCGGCCAGCTCGGTACGCCGGTGCATGGCCTGTTCCAGATCAAGGCGCACGGTGTGGCTGCGTAAATCACGAATATGCCGCTTGAGGACCTTGGCCCGTTGCGCCTGAGTTTTGGCTCCTTCCTCACCAAAGAACGCAAACGTCTGGGCCTGCTCGGCGGCGCAGATCAGTTGATTGTGCTCATCGAAAACAAACAGGTAACGTTCATCCCACTTGGCAAACCGTACGCATAGGCGTTCTCCCGTACGTTCAATCAGAGCGTCATTAAAATAGCTGTGGCCATTCCAGCTGACATAACCGCCGTCGTGAATCAGGCGGATTTCTTCGCTGGAAAACGCCACCCGCAGGGCAAGCGGATCCACCTGCGGGGCTCCGCCCCAGCCATCATTAATCGCCGCTCGCAACGCATCGTTAGGGCTTAGCCCTTGCAGGGTCCGGCTGCGTGGCTGGGCGCGGGCATGGTAATACGCCAAGGCACGGTCAAACGATTGATGAAACGCTTCCCAATCCCCAGGAAAGGCGCGTGGGGTACTTCCAACGTTATGGGTTTTCTGGCGCATCCGGTTACCGCCGATCCAGCCGGGCAGCATGGACAGGACCTGCTGTTCCAGCACCGAAAAAATACCTTCGATAGGTTTCGCTTGGGCGTTATAGGGCCGTGCACGGACGACGGCCCTGAGCGGGGTCACATTGGACGCGTCAAATCGGGCGTCCATTGCCGCGCCGGTTAAACGGATCAATTGGGTAAACCCTTCCATCATGTCTTGCCAACCGTATTCGGAGCCGTTGTCCAGATAGAGCTGACGAGGCAACCCCCACGCGCTGCACATCGCCGCAAAGGACTGGGCCACATGCACCTGTTTAACCCCTTCGCCTTTTTCCAGCTGGATCAGCGTTACATGCAGCCGCTGCGTAGCCACATCCAGCCATGCAATGGCTCGGGGCATCACCGCCGTACCATCCTCACGGGTTAACCGAATATCAATGGGGTGAACATCGCCCACAATGATGTCCATCGGTTTTAGTCCTTCGCGGTTTCGCTGAATGCGCGGTACACGGCTATCAAAAAACAGGCGCGCGTCTTTGTCGTGCATCGCCACCAGGGCATAGCGGCGAAAATGCTCAACATAACTGCGGCTGAGTTGGCACAACGAAAAAGACACCTCAGACCAGCCCGCAGCCAGCGACAGGTCATACAATACCGCGCTGCCCAGTTCCGCCACGGTGCGATAGCCTGGCGCCCCCGCCGCCCACAAAGAGCGCACCTGCTCGGCGAGTTGTTCGCCAATCTGCGCTTGGGTTTCAGCAGGCAAAGGACTGGCACTGTCCCACTGGCGGGTAATGCCCACTCGCTTGTGGCCAGCGTCGCACCTCGGGTTGCGCATCAGGGCTGTCAGACCTTGGTCTTCGTAGCGGGCGACCCAGCTGTATAGCGTATCAAGGCTGACGCGACGGCGACGACCGTCTGGAGTCTGGTGACTGCCATGCGATAAGTGGCGCAGTTGTTCGCCACGGGCGGCAGAATGCTTGGGGTAAGTCAGTGCCGATTGAATCACCCGCCATTTCCACAGGGCCAACTCACGGTGTTTGATGGCCTGTCGGTCTTGAGGGTGTGGACCTTGATTCAGTGCCAAGGTTTGAGAAAAAGGAGCGGAAAAAGGAGGTGGGGGTGCGCTTTGCTTGAACCACTGATGGTACAGCTCAGTGGGCAGGCTATCGGCTTGGACTTCGTAACGTGGGGGAGTTTGACGGTCTGAGTTTGGGCTCTCGCGCACCTGAAGCGACGTATCACACCAGGGTTGGCCGTGAACGGATTGGGCGAGAATATGCTGGGCGTGGGATGCAGAAATGTTTGCCAGTGAAGCAAATGCCGCGGCATCGAGCCATAGGGGGGAGGTACAGCAAACTGGTGCGGGAGAGAATGTTGAAAAAGATGAGGCTGGAGAAATAGCTGTCGATATAGCAGGCATGATGAGACTCCTTTTCTAATTTGGAGTCTACCGATTCGCTACCAAACGAATGGCGGCAGACTGTGCACAGGTTGGTAGACCGGGGAAAAGGACCCGGCAGGCCGAAGCCTCCCGCGCACAGCTGCCAAATAACAACAGGCATAAAAAAAACGCCTGCTGGCGTCGTGCGCCTTTTCATTCCGGGCTACCAAACCCGTATCGCTGATTTTGCAGCAACGTCCGTATTTAACGCGAGCTTGGGCCTTGATGCAAGGGCTGACTCACCAGCGATTTAAATGAGGCATGAGTCAGCCTCCTCATGTGCTGCCGATCCAGAGGATTCCGTCGCTGTATGAGGTCAATAGGTGCAAGGCGGCGTGACGCAGAAATACCGTCACGTAGATGAGAGTGGTTGTCGAGCATTAACCGAACATTGGCACAATGTTTGGCACTGACAGCGATGGTGCGAGCGCTAAAAAACTGGACCTTTTCCAAGCTTAGGGAAAACGGTCCGAGAGAGTCGAATCCCTCGAACCGTACCGCCAAGTTCCGCTTTGTTTCGGCTAGTCCCACTTGCGTTCGCCGATTCGGAGTTAAATACGGCCAAGATTCGGGAATAAAAAGATCCCACCTAGCCTCTTGATGAGGCCGTTTTTTATTGGGTGCGCGGAACTAATGGGGGAGTTTTGCAGCATAGGTATTGGTTGAGTGCTGTGGTTGTCGTGGGGGCGCTGGGTACATATCTGTTGCTGCGGTAACGGCTTCGTAGGGTTCCGCTCTTACAGCGGGTCACTT
>NZ_JBJGXU010000048.1:0-43308 GCF_045447305.1 Pseudomonas sp. D47
CCTAGCCACTTGTGCGCCTCATAGACGCGATCCAGGCCGCCAAACAGACTCTCAATTACGCCCCAGCGACTGGCCAGCAGGCAGGCAGCTGCCATGTAAACCAGTGCGCTAGTCCCGAGAATCAAGCTAAGCGTTGCTGACGTCAGCCAAGTATCGACAGGTATGTCTATCAGCAGCAGTGCCGCTGTAATCAGCAAGATTGCGAGTATGCAGTGCGAGGCTTTCAACGCGAATGCTCCAATTATCAATCCGGTGTTAAAAGACTGAAATCTCACCTTCCTTGGAATTTTCAGGGGCTTCAGACCCTAGCAGAACGCTGAAACAGGGCTATGACCTCAGTCATGATCAGGGCGAAAATCCAAATGAGTCCGCTCGTACACACCACCACTCTGCATACTGGGCATCCCGACGTGTTTCCTGAACACTTAGACCAACATGTCCTCTTTGCTTTTTTATTGGGCAATGGGTTCATCGCCCTATGGGCCAAGTGCGCTAGGCGGGGAAAACGCATCGGTTGACGCGTTTCTCGATGCGGCGGCTTCTTGAGCAGCGGCCAGCACGCGACCTGCCCAGGCGGACGCAGGGGTATCGAACGTATGGCAGCGCTGTGCAGCCATTTTGTTGGCTAGGAAGTTTTATGAGTGAGGCGAGCACGACCTTCAACCCGACGTTCAACCTTGCTATTGCCCAACACAGCCCCATAACTACCCCTGTACCCATTCAGCACAAGGACAAACCATGACCAACCAAACCGAAACCGCCATCCTCGCCGGCGGCTGCTTCTGGGGCATGCAAGACCTGTTGCGACGCTACCCTGGCGTGCTGAGCACGCGAGTCGGCTACACCGGTGGCGATGTGCCGAATGCCACCTACCGCAACCATGGCAACCATGCCGAAGCGATTGAGATTGTCTTTGATCCTGCGGTGATCACTTACCGGCAGATTCTTGAGTTCTTTTTTCAGATACACGACCCCAGCACGCCTAACCGGCAGGGCAATGACCTGGGGCCAGGCTACCGTTCAGCGATTTATTACCTGAGTGAACAACAACGGGACATTGCCGAAGACACCGCTGCCGACGTGGATGCCTCCAAGTTATGGCCGGGCCGGGTGGTCACTGAAATAGAGCCGGCGGGGCCGTTTTGGGAGGCAGAGCCGGAGCATCAGGATTACCTGGAGAGGATACCGAATGGCTATACCTGTCACTTCATTCGGCCGAATTGGAAGTTACCGAAGCGTGCCTGAGGGTGAGTAGTACCAGAGAAAAATGGGGCAGACCACGATCCGGGAAACCGTATAAACGTGGTCTGGCCCCGGCCTCCCACACTGGTCATCCCAGGATGGGGACGTAGAGCGAAGAATATGCCCATCACACTCAAGTTAGTCCTCGCTCAACCAAGCGACGTAGACGATCTAGTCGCCATTCGAATTGAGGCTATGCGCGAAAGTTTGGAGCGTGTCGGGCGATTTGACCCAGTGCGGGCGCGCGAGCGGTTTGTGAGCGGCTTTGAAGCCCACAACACCCGTTTCATTGAAGTGGCTGGAAACAAGGTTGGCTTTGTGGTGGTCAAGCATCACCCCAATGAACTCGTGCTCGACCATTTATACGTGCGACCGAGCGCGCAAGGATCAGGAATAGGCGCTGCGGTGCTCACTCAGATTTTCAACGAGGCAGATGCGGCGGCACTGCCTATTAAAGTAGGTGCCCTCAAAGAAAGCGCCTCTAATCGTTTTTACACTCGCCATGGCTTCCAGTTCGTCGAAAGCAGCGAATTCGACAATTATTATGTCCGTCAGAACGTTACGACGGGCAACGCAGCTTGCCGGCAGGGTGAAATGCATTGAATCCCACGCCCTCCTTGTAGAGAATCGCCGTCTTTGGCTCGAAAGGATGCGCGCGATGAAGTTCGAAGGGACTTTCCAATACATAGGCAATCACGGGATCGTTTTCAACGTATCGCAGATCATCCTCACCGACAACGAACGCGGACGCCTGCGCGAGCTGCATTTTGGCGAAGCGAAAGCCGCCCACTACGAGGTCAACAGCAAGGTCGTCGAGGTGTACGACAAAATGTTGGCCAAGGGCCTGCCGTGCATGATGATGGTCGGCATCTCCAAGCCGCTGACCCGGCAACAGGGCGATGTGCTCAATGCGCAACGCACCAAGGTCGCTAACCTTGCCGCCGCGGCCTTCGCTTCCGCCACCTCTTATGTTGCTACCCCTTACGTGGGTGCGCCTGTCGGGGCCGGCGTGCGCATGTATGCCAATCAAATCCTGCCCACCTACCACGCAGGCGACGTACTGGTCAGCATCGAGGCGCAGGTCAACGGCGGTATCGGCCCGCAACGCACCGCCTCGACACTGATCATCAAGACCTGACGGGAAAAACCCATGTCCGAAATTACCCAGTTGGTCATTGCCCTGGTGCTGTTCTTTTTGTTGGATCGGTTTCTTAAGTCGTATCCGCTGCGCAAGTGGCTGGGGGTGTTGCTGGTGCTGTGCGGTGCGGTCGGTTGCGTTGCTGCGAGCCAGCTGCGCTTGGTAGGGTTTGATCTAGGATTGTTGTCGATCTTTGCCGTGGCGGTCGGGGTGGGGTTGTTCCTGAAGCGTCGGCGGTTTGAGCAGATTGGCTGAAGGCGGGCCGGCACATGGATAGACTTGAGCGCTTGAACGAACTGCTGCGAGAGCATGACTGTGTCATCGCCATCGACATACAGTTCGAAGACTTCAAATACGACCTGGCGTTGACGCTATCCGTCGATACAACAGACTGGAATGCCGTGACGATACATTTTCAGGATGTCAGCGCGCTCAACCTCAGCGAGTTTGGCGGCGGAATTACCCAATTTATGCGCCTCAATGTGACGCGCATAGATGATGGGCTCGACAGAATTCGGTATGAGCTCAGAGATGTCAGGCACGAGAAGATAACGTTCAGGTTCTTCACCTTCGGTGGGCCGATGTTTGACGGGGCCGCAGGCGAAGCTTGATAACAGTGGTCGCCGTGGAAATGCGGGTGGAGTATTTCGGCGTTAGCGATATTCAAGGCAGAAGGGCGCAGTGATGCAGTCGGAACAGGCCAGGCTGTTGGCACTGGGCTCTGCTTTCTCACCACAGCAATGCTTCAACTTCGTCATATTTGTCAGCCACTTTAAGAAAAGTGTTCGCCCAACCACTGCTGAGACTGAGTTCCTGGAGTGGGCCGGTTACTGCGAATAGCACAGAGACGTCCAACTTTCTGGGAAGCTTTCCCGATCTGAGCACGCTGACCAAAACCATCAGCTCGGCCTTTGCCTGATCCTCGTCTTCCCAGCTGGACCAGCAGAACTCATTGTCGGGAAGCGAAATCAGCTCAATAGCGGCTTCCAGCACATGGATGAGACTTCCAACCGGGTCGTCACGATTGATCTCCCCATGAATCAACTGCCTTACACGGTCATGGTTCATAAAGGGCTGCCGTCTCACTGTGCTCACGCGGGCACTGCTGGAGGGTTTGATTATCGAAATAGGCGTGCCTATCGGGAGAGGTGTTGAGGAAACAGCGCTTCATACGGAGGCGACGAAATACCCAGAACGTTGACCTCGATAACATCCTCGAAGTCCTTCTCCGAGTAATCCAGGATGGCGACGCCTGAACAATCAATCACCAGGCCTTCCTCGGTTTGAACAGACAGTAACAAAGCGGACTGATCGCGGTGATTGTTGCGGCATTCACTGTGGATCAATCGATAGCCATCGGCGGGCTCGAAGGCGCCGAAGGCAACACCCATCGAAGGGTCACCCTGTTCAAGCGCTGAATAGCCGACCAAAATCGATCCGCTGTAAATTGAGAAGCGCGCCATGTGATTACTCCTTCATTAGCCGTGCGGCATTGATTATGGTCGCTTCATAGGCATGCTTTTCGAAGGCAAAGGGCCCAACGCCATCGATGATGACGGGCTCTTCATACCCGTTCTCGTAAGCAAAGGCGTACCACGTAAAGCCGTCATCACTCTGGCTGACCTGCACTGAGTAAGCGCCACAACTGATATCGCCGCACTCGGGGCAAACGTACAGCAGGACACGGCCGCTTTCCGTTCCGGCGGGTTCGCGCAAAAGCAAACGAGCGCAAGACAGGTCGTTTGCCTCAGGAAAGCCTTTGACGAAACAGCTCATATAGTCTGAGTGGTCACCGCCAGCGGTGACGAGCGTATTGAGCAACGAACATTGGTTAATCAGAAAATCAATTGAACACCGTTCGGCCACCGCGCAACCGTTCAAGTCGCTTCCCGGGCGAAGCAGTGGTTGAAGTGTGAGGGGGCTGATGTCCATTTTTGCGAGCCTGTATGCGCTGCGAATGTGTGAGGTTACCTAAATAACCGAAGGATGGAAGACGTCAGGTAACGGCTATTAACCTGTAGTTCAACCTTGGTGTGGGCCCGCATGGTTTCATAGCTAAGCCCGTATCAATTGTGGGTACAGCCCATCACCAGCCAACCTCTAAGTTCCTCAGGCTCACCGTGCATAGAAAATCTAATCGCATCGCCAAATCGTAATCGAGGCTGGCTTACGCTTACCGCTCGATGTCCGGACAAGGAATGCCTCGATGATTCGCCACGCCTCACCCGCAGACGCCAGGGCCATTGCCCAAGTGCACATCAGCAGTTGGCAGCAAGCCTATCGCGACCTGATGCCCGCCGACTACTTGAACTCATTGGGTGCGACGCTGGCCAGGCGGGAGTCGTTTTGGATTAGTTCGATTGAATCCGGCGAATCCAATGTATGGGTCGCGCAGGTGAACAAACAGGTGGTCGGCTGGATATCCGTCGGCGCCAGTCGTGATGAAGATGCCCATGCGGATAACACCGGTGAAGTCATGGCCATCTACGTTGAAGCAGAGCATTGGCAAACCGGCGTTGGGCTGGCGTTGTGGAACGCAGGCTTACAGTTTTTGACTGAGCAAGGGTTTCAACACTTGACGCTCTGGGTCTTGGCGCGCAATGAACGGGCGATCCGGTTTTATCGCAGGGCAGGCTGCGTTGAGGATGCGGGGAGTGAGCGCACGCTTGAGCGCGGTGGTGTGAAGCTGGTCGAGGTGAGGTATCGGTTGCCGTGTATTCGGTTGGGTTAGGCGAGATGGGAGGCAGGCCACTCTTTTAAATGTGGCCTGCGCCCGGTCATACCGTTGAACGCTAAGTACCCGCTACAGCCGCCTCCCGCTCCATCAACCTATCCATCAACAAAACCCCCAACTCACTCAACTGGTGAATCGCCAGCGCCACATCGCGCTGTTTCCCGGTCAGGTCCTCCGACAGGTCAAGCAGCAAGGCGGTCACCGAGGAAAAGGTTTCGTAGCTGTTGGTGATCAGTGTTTCGTTGCTGGCGTCGGCGGCAACGCTGAACAAACCCGGCGGTGGTGAAGGTGGGTCAGATTCTGAGTTGAGATAGCGATCAATCGCGCGATGCGCAGCCTGATTGAGTTTCAGGTCCGGCTCGTTTGTAGGGTTAGGCGTTATTTTGAACATGATGTAATTCCTGAATGGGGCCGCCACCCTTTCGCTACTACACAAGAAGGGTGGCAGCTGTACGCAGGTTAGTAGACCGGGGAATTACACAAAGCCGGCGCACCCGAAGGCGCCCTACGCACAGCCACCATCAGGCACAGACAGGAACGTCTGATAGATGAAGCTCATGCACTAAGTGTAATTGACCCTAGGGCTACTAAACCCGATCACTGAGTTTTCAGCGACCGAGCAACCTTAGAGACGCCCACCCAAGCGCACAAGCCAGCGGATTCTGACTTAACCGTAGGCAACGGAGCAAGGCGCTGTCGCCTCGGACTTTCCTCTTTCAGGGCTTGTTGTAGGACATGTCCTTATTGCCCTTTATCCCTGCATCAGTCCTGACACATTTTTATACGTTTAATTGACGCCAGCATTTCGCCATCCTATTATCGCCGCCAATTAGTGGCTCAGTGCCATATAGAGGGATCTAGAAATGTGGCGTTTGGAACGCCGGACCAGGCTTGGCCTGCTGTCCGCTTTTTTTTGCCTGGGCTTTCCCGGAGTCGCACACGCCGCGCCGCCGCAGAATACCCCGGGCATCACCGATCTGATTCGCGACCGCCAGGACCGCCTGCTCGAAGAGCAGCAGCGGCGGCTCGAAGAACTCAAAGACCTGCCCGGCAAATCCGCCGCGCCTGCAACGCCGAACACGCCCGTGGATACCCGTTGCTTCCCGATCAAAACCATCGAACTCTCCGGCGCCGACGCGCTGCCCGAAGGCGAGCGCGCCGCGCTGATCAAGCCCTATATCGGCCAATGCCTGGGCGTGCCGCAGCTCAATGAAGTGCTCAAGGTCATCACCGACCGCTACTTGGCCAGAGGTTGGGTCACCAGCCGCGCCTACCTGCCACAGCAGGACCTCTCCAGCGGCAACCTCAAGATCCAGGTGGTCGAAGGTAAGCTCGAAAGTTTGAAAGGTGCCGAGGGCAGCGGCATCACCGACCGCCAGTTGGCGATGAGTTTCCCCGGCAAAACCGGCGAGTTGCTCAACCTGCGCGAAATCGAGCAGATGGTCGACCAACTCAACCGCCTGCCGTCGAACCAGGCGCAGATGGAACTGGCGCCGGGCAAGGCCGTGGGCGGCAGTGATGTGCTGGTCAAAAACACCGCGCAGAAGCCCTGGCGCGTCGGGCTGTCGCGCCACAACGGCGGTCAGCGCAGCACCGGCGAACAGCAGTGGGGCGCCAGTCTGGATTGGGATAATCCTCTCGGCCTGGCCGACCAACTGTCGCTGCGCGGCGGTCACGATGCCGTCAGCGATCACCAGAAAACCTCACGCAATTCGATGCTCAATTACAGCCTGCCGTTCGGCTGGTGGACCCTCACCTACAGCTACAACGAGAGCGAATACCGCTCCCAGGCCCAGGCGAATAATTTCACGTTCAAGCAGACCGGCGACAGCCAGAACCACCAGTTGCGCCTGGAGCGCGTCATCCATCGTGACGCCCTGAGTAAAACCTCCCTGAGCACCGGCGTGGCTTATCTGCGCACCAACAACTTCATCGAAGACAGCAAGCTGGCGCTGAGCAGCAACCGCCTCAGCGAAGCGCAGTTCGGCATCAACCACGGTCGCCGGATTGGCAGCTCGTTCCTCAACATCGACCTCGGTATGCAAAACGGCATCGGCGCGTTTGACGCTCAAGCCAATCACGACCCCAAGCCCGGCCAGGCCGATGCGCGCTATCGCAAATACACCGCCACGGTCAGCTACCTGTACCCGTTCAAGCTGTGGGGCGAGTCGCTCAGTTTCAGCAGCTTGATGACCGGCCAGCACAGCGAAGACGTGCTGTTCAGCCCGCAGCGCATGAGCCTGGGTGGGCAGTCGTCGATTCGCGGCTACAAAGACCAGATGCTCGCCGGCGACAGCGGCGGCTACTGGCGCAACGACTTGCGCTGGAGCCGCCCGGTGACCTGGGCCTGGCTGCAACCAGTATTCAGCGAATACGGCACCAGCCTCGGTTACGACCAGGGCGTGATCAGCCACGGCCGCTACAACGCCGAGCAGCATGGGCGCATGAGCAGCAACTCGCTGGACCTGTTCGCACGCGGCAAGAACGTCGCGGCCACGGTGACCTTTGCCCACTCTTTGGAACGACCGGCTGCTATCACGGAACGTGAAGCGCCGATCTATTTCCGTATGGATTTTTTCCTTTAAATTTTTTACCGCCCTCGGGCATCGAGTAATGACATGGACGTCCGCCAGTTCGCCTTCCTCGCGCGCCAGCCTTCTGCTGCCGTAAAAAGCCGTTCCCACTTCCTGGGGCTGCCTAAACGTGGGTTAGCGTTGATCCTGGCCAACGCCATGTTCTGGCAGCCGCTGCTGGCCCAGGCCGACGGCATCGTGGTGAGCGCACCGGGCACGGGCCTGGCGCAAGCGGGCAATGGCGTGCCCATCGTCAACATCGCTGCGCCGAACGCGAATGGGCTGTCGCACAACCAATTCCATGACTACAACGTCGGTGCCAACGGCGTCATTCTCAACAACGCCACCGACCGCACCCAGGCCACCCAGCTGGGCGGCATCATCGTTGGCAACCCGAATTTCAAAGGCACTGCCGCCAATATCATCCTCAACGAAGTCAACGGCGGCAGCCCCAGCCAACTGCGCGGCTACACCGAAGTGGCAGGGCAGTCGGCGCATGTGATCGTCGCCAACCCGTACGGCATCAGTTGCAACGGCTGCGGCTTTATCAATACGCCACAAGCCACGCTCACCACCGGTAAAGCGGTGATCGAAAACGGCCAAATCAGTCGCTACCAAGTCGACCAAGGCAGCGTCGCCATCGAAGGCGCCGGCTTGAATGCCACCAACGTCGACCAGTTCGAAATCATCACTCGCGCCACGACCATCAACGCGCAGATCCAGGCGAAAAAACTCACCATCGTCGCCGGTCGCAACGACGTCGACGCGCGCACCTTGAACGCCACCGCACGCGCGGCGGATGGCAGCCAGGCGCCGGATCTGGCGATTGACTCGTCGGCGCTGGGCGGCATGTATGTGGGCGCGGTCAAGCTGGTGGGCACTGAGGCCGGTGTGGGTGTGCGCTTGTCGGGTGACATGGTTGCCGGCGGTGATATCCAGATCGATGCCGCAGGCAATGTGGTCATGGGCCAGACTTCGGCAGGCACAGCCATTAACGTCAAGGCGCAGAGCGCCGAAACCAAAGGTGCGGTCTACGCCGGTACCGACTTATCGGTGAAAACCCAAGGCGCACTGACCAACCAACAAACCCTCGCCGCCAAGGACAGCATCACCCTGGACGCCGCTGGCCGGTTGACCAACAACGGCATTATCGAAGCCGGCGTCAACGCCGATAACAGCCGCAATGCCCAAGGCGATGTGCGCCTGACCGCGCAGGCCCTCGACAACACCGGCAAGACCGTGATCGCCAGCCGCGACCTCAGCATTAACACCGGCGAGCTGGCCAACCAGCGCGGCACATTGAGCGCCCAGCGCGCTGCGCAACTGACCGCCACTCAAATCGACAACCAAAACCAAGGCCGAATCCTCAGCGCAGGCAGCCTTGGCATAAACGCCACCCAACTGCTCAACAGCCAAGGTGGCCTCGTCACCAGCACCGGTAACCTGACGGCGGGCATCGGGCAACTGATCAACCGCAACGGCGAGCTGTCGAGCCAGGCGCAAACCACGCTGCAACTGGCAGCGCTGGACAACGTGGCAGGCCTGGTCTCAGCCGGGCAGCTGTTGAGCCTGACGGCCACAGGCCCGGTCATTAACCAGCACGGCACCGTGCGCGGCGACGTGCGCCTGGACTTGAAAGCCGGCCACGTGGACAACAGCGCGGGCGGGCGCATCAGTGGCGGGCAGGTGCTCACTGCGAGTGTCGCCAGCCTTGATCAGCACGAGGATGGTCGGCTCTTCGGCCAGGGCGAGGTCAGCCTCGACCTCAATGGCGGCCACCTGAATAACCAGGGCGGTGTGATCAATGCCCCGGGGCGCTTGTTGCTCAGTAACCTCAACAGCGTCGACAACCAGGGCGGTGAAATCTCCAGCAGCCAGGCATTTGCCCTGGCTGCCAACACCTTGAACAACCGCAACGCCAAGCTTTTGAGCGAACAGGCACTGACCGTACGCATCGCCCAGGCGCTCGACAACACCCAAGGCCTGGTCTCGGCCAACGCCCTGGATATCCATGCCGGCAGCCTGGATAACAATGGCGGCACACTCAGCGCCGGTGACGGGTTGCTCGCACAGATCGACGCGGCGCTGGATAACCGCAACGGCAAAGTGTTGGCACGCACGGCAGTGGTCAGCAGTGCGACCCTGGACAATCGCCAAGGCCTGGTGCAAGGCGATGCCACCCTCAACCTCACCAGCCAGGGCCTGCTCGATAACCGCCAGGGCACGCTGTTCGCTGGGCAAGGGTTGGCTGTCAGTGCCGGCAGCCTCGACAACAGTGGCAAGGGCAACCTCTACAGCCAGGCAGGCGTCAGCCTTAACCTCAATGGCGGCCACTTGAATAACCAAAGCGGCGTGATCCACGCGCCCGGTGTGCTGCTGCTGAGCAACCTGAACAGTGTCGATAACCAAGGCGGGGAAATCTCCAGCGCCCAAGCGCTAGGCTTCACCGCCGACAGCCTCGACAACCGTGGCGGCCAATTGCTCAGCGAGCAAGGGCTGCTGGTGCGCATCGCCAAGGCGCTGGACAACACCAAGGGCTTGATTGCCGCCA
Source organism: Pseudomonas sp. D47 (assembly GCF_045447305.1). Lineage (NCBI taxonomy): Bacteria > Pseudomonadati > Pseudomonadota > Gammaproteobacteria > Pseudomonadales > Pseudomonadaceae > Pseudomonas > Pseudomonas sp. D47. The sequence goes on from NZ_JBJGXU010000048.1 coordinate 10,239, forward strand.
CCAGCCTGGACCTGCAGGCCAACAGCCTGATCAACGCCGAAGGCGAACTCAAAATACGCGATGACGCAAAGGTGCTCGTCACCACTGCGCTGGATAACCGCCAAGGCAAAATAGTCGCTGCGGCCACCACCTTGGGCAGCCAGACGCTGGATAACAGCCAAGGCCTGCTGCAGGGCGACCGTTTGCTGACCGTCACCCATGCCGGGGTCGCGATCAACCGTGGTGGTCACTTCATCAGCGGCCAATACCTGAACCTGAATATCGACCAGTTCGACAACCAGGGCGGTGAGGTTTCCAGCGTCAGCGACTTGTCCTTGCACGGCAAACAGTTCGACAACCGTAACGGCGGGCGCCTGCTGGCCAACGGCGCGGTGCAACTGAACCTCGATGACCTGAACAACCAACAAGGCACCGTGCGCAGCGATGGCACCTTCACGCTGCACGCCCGCACGCTGAACAACGACAGCGGCCGCCTCAGCAGCGGCGCGGCGCAGCAATTGACCACCCGCGGCGCCATCAGCAACCGCAACGGCGAATTGCTCAGTGCCATGGCGCTGACCCTCAACAGCGCCAGCCTTGATAACCGTGGCGGCAAGCTGATCGGCGACGGCGCCGTGCGCGTCACCACCGCCAGCTTGAACAACCAGAACAGCGGGCGCCTCTCCAGCGCCGAGGGCCTGGACCTGACGGCGGGGCAGGTGGATAACCGCTTTGACGGCCAGATCGCCAGCAACCAAGCCCTTAGCGCCAGCATCACCGGCCTTGACCAGCGCAGCGGCGGCAAGCTCTACAGCCTCAGCGACCTGAGCCTGGACATGAACAATGGCCACCTCAATAACGCCGGCGGCCTGATCCATGCGCCAGGGCAATTGCTGCTTAAAAACCTGTCCACGGTCGCCAACCAGGGCGGCGAAATCTCCAGCGAACATGCCTTCACCCTGGCCGCAAATAGCCTGGATAACAGTGACGGCAAGCTGCTCAGTGACCAAGCGCTGAGCCTCAAGCTCGACCAGGCACTGATCAACATCAAAGGCCAGATCTCCGCCGCCGGGCTCAACACCCAGGCAGCGCGCATGGACAACAGCAGCGGCGTGTTCGGCAGCTCTAAAGACCTGGCGCTTAACCTCAGTGCTGACCTGCTCAACGATGACGGTGAGGTCTCAAGCGCGGGCGCGAGTGTGGTCAACGCGATGACGTTGAACAACCGCAACGACGGCCATGTGACGGGCGACGCCAGCCTCGACCTGACCACCACCGGCGCGCTGTTCAACCAAGGCGGCACCTTGGGCAGTGGCCAGCGCTTGAACGTGACCGCGGCCAGCCTGGATAACCGCCAGTCCGGCAGCTTGGTCAGCAATGGCAGCTTGAGCGTGAAGGTCGATGGCCTGCTGGACAACCAAGCCAAAGGCAGTGTGTTGGCCAAAGGCGTCGTGGATATTCAAGCCGGCAGCGTGGACAACCGCGCAGGCCGCCTGTCTGGGCAAAACCTGCTGACCCTGCGCAGCGCCAGCCTGGATAACCGTGGCGGCGCGGTGCGGGCCAATCAGGACCTGAACCTGCAAGTCGGCCAGCTGGATAACCGTCAAGGCGTGCTCAACAGCAAGCAGGCGCTGGCGATCACCGGGCAATCCCTGAGTAACCAGAACGGCCTGGCCAGCGCCATCGGCCCGGTGCGGCTGACGCTCGACAGCGTCGACAACACCAAGGGCCGCATTGCCAGCCAGGCTGATCTGGACGCTACGGTCGGGATCTTCAACCAGCAGGGCGGTCAGTTGGTCGCTCAGGGCAACTTGAGCCTCAACGCCGACACCCTGGATAACCGCGACGGCGGCGTCCTCGGTGCGAAAAAAGCGCTGAAGCTCACGATCAACAGCGTCGACAACCGCGCGGGTGAAATCTCCAGCCAGCAGAACATCGACCTCAGCGGCCAGCGCCTCGACAACAGTGGCGGCAAGCTGTTGGCCGGGACTGCGCTGGAGCTGGCGATGCACGCGGTGATCAACCAGGCCAAAGGCTTGGTCTTCGCCCAGGACACGCGCTTCACCGGCACCCGCCTGGATAACACCGAAGGCACCTTTGGCGCCAAGCGCTCCCTGGCGTTGCAATTGGCGGCTGGGCTGGACAACACGGGTGGCAAATTCACCAGCGAAGGTTCGATGGACCTGGCGGCCCAGCGCATCGATAACACCGGCGGCAGCCTCTCCAGCGCCGGCCCGCTGACGATCGCCAGCGCCACGGCGTTGATTAACCAAGACGGCACCGTCGAGAGCGCGCAAAGCCTCAAGCTGACCAGTGCCAGCCTCGATAACACTCACGGCCTGATCAAAAGCCAGGGCGCCGCAAGCCTCGCGACCGGCGCGTTCAAAAACGCTGTTGAGGGGCATGTCACCAGTGCCGACAGCCTTGACCTCACGGCCACCCAGGTCACCAACAGCGGGCAAATCCGCAGCGTTGGCAGCCTGACTGCCAACCTCACTGGCCTCACGCAAATGGGCGGCGCCGAGCTGCTCAGCACCACGCAACTGAACCTCGACCTGCACAACGGCGAGCTGGTCAACGCGGGCGTGATCAACGCACCGATCCTGGTGCTCAACAACCTCGCCAACCTCAACAACCAGCACGGCGAAATCTCCAGCCAGAACGCCTTCACCTTGGCGGCCAACAACCTCGACAACAGCCACGGCAAGCTCATCAGCAACCAAGGGCTGACCTTGCGCGTTGAGCAACTGCTGGCCAACGTCAAAGGCCATATCAACGCCGTTGGCCTCGACGCGCGCAGCACCCGTTTGGACAACACCGACGGCCTGCTCAGTGGCCGCGGTGATGTCGCAATCCATGCCACCGAGCGCATGGATAACCAACGCGGCAGCGTGATTGCCGACGGCGACTTACTGCTGACCGGCGCCGGCCTGGATAACCGCAATGGCGAGATCGCCGGCAAGGCGCAGGTGACGGCCAACATCGAGCAATTCGACAACCAGAACGGCAAGCTGATCAGCACCGCAGGCTTGCAGTTGCGCGGCGCCAATCTGGATAACCGTAACGGTCTGGTAGGCGCCACAAAAGCGCTGAAACTCGACGTGGGTTTGATCGACAACCGCGCCGGTGAGCTGACCGGCAACGCCGACGTCAGCGTCACCGGCCAGCAGTTGAACAACAGCGACAAAGGCGTGGTGTTTGCGCGCGGCGGCTTGAACCTGGCGGTGGACCAGGTCATCAACCGCGCCCTCGGTGAATTGAACGGCCAGCGCCTGAGCCTCACCGGCACCTCGCTGGACAACACGGGCGGCAAGCTGCTCAGCGAACAACCGTTGGTGCTGGAACTGGCCGGCGACCTGGACAACAGCCAAGGCGTGCTGAGCAGTGAAGACGCACTGAGCGTCAAGGCGCGAAGCCTGATTAACAACAAAGGCAGCCTTTCCAGTGCCCAAGGTTTGAGCGTCGCCGTGACCGGCAACCTGGATAACCAGGACGGCAAGTTGGTCACCGATGACAGCCTCATGTTGCACAGCGCGAGTCTGGGCAACCAGCAAGGCATCATCAGCGGCAAGGGTCCGGTCGTCGTCAGCACGGGCGCGCTGAACAACCAAGGCGGGCACCTCAACAGCAGCGCCACCTTGGCGTTGACCACCGCACAGTTGAACAACGGTGGCAGCATCGGCGGCGAGCAGGGCATGACGGCCAGCGTCACCGGGCTCGATCAACAAGGTGGCAAGCTGTTCAGCAACGCCGGTTTGAGTCTGGACCTGAACAACGGCGCGTTGAACAACACCGGGGGCTTCCTCAATGCCAAGGGCCCGTTGCTACTCAATAACCTCAACACCGTCACCAACCAGAACGGCGAAATCTCCAGTGGCCAGGCCTTCACCCTGGCTGCGCAAAGCCTGGATAACAGCAACGGCAAACTGCTGAGCGACCAAGGCCTGACCTTGCGCATCAACCAGGCGCTGACCAACCTCAAAGGCATGATCGGCGCTGCCAGCCTCGATGCCCGCACGGCGGCGTTGGACAACCGTGGTGGCCGCGTGAACAGCCGCGGCGACCTGCTATTGAGCAGCGACGGCCAGCTGAATAACCAAGACCAGGGCCTGATCAATAGCCTCGGCACCCTGAACCTCACGGCTGCCGGCCTGAACACCGGCAACGGTGGCGAAGTCTCGGCCAAAGGTGCGCTGGCCGTGGGCGTCAATGCCCTGGCAGCGGCGGGCGGCCGCATTGTCGGCGAGCAGGGCGTGACCCTCGACCTGAACAACAGCGACTTGGATAACCGCAACGGCCTGCTGCTTGCCAATGGCCCGCTGACCCTGAAAAACCTGCGTGACCTCAATAACCAGGGCGGTGAAATCTCCAGCCAGCAAGGCTTCTCCGTGACCGCGCGGAGCCTGGACAACACCGGCGGCAAGCTGATCAGCAGCCAGACCCTGAGCGTCAACGCGGGCACGCTGATGAACTCCGCGAAGGGCTTGCTGAGCGGCTGGCAAGGCCTGAGCGTCAGTGGCGGCAACCTCGACAACCGCGACCACGGCACGCTCTCCAGCCGCAGCGGCGCGATTGATGTGCGCCTGAGCGGCGCGCTGCAAAACAACACCGAAGGCGCACTCGTCAGCCACGGGCGTTTGGACGTCAGCGCTGCCAGCCTGGATAACCGCGGCAGTGGCGTGCTTTCCAGCGGCACCGGGCAAGCGCTGGCAGTGACCGGCGCGTTGGTGAACGGCGACGGCGGCTTGATCGAAAGCGGCGCCGAGCTGGATGTGCAAGCGGCCACCCTGGCCAACCAAGGCACCATCAACGTGCAGCAGGGGTTTTCCTTTACCGGCACCGACCTGAGCAACAACGGTGGCAGCCTGATCAGCAACGCTCAGATGACCCTCGACCTGCTCGGCAACCTCAATAACAGCGGCGGCAAACTGGCCAGCGCCGGGCCGTTGCTGCTCAAACGCGCCAACCAGGTCTACAACAACGCCGACGGCAAGATCATCAGCCAGAGCCTGTTGACCCTGCTCACCGGCGGCTTGAATAACAGTGAGCGCGGCACCCTTGCCGGCAAAGAGCGGGTGGTCATCACCAGCAGCGGCGTCGTGCAAAACCAAACCGACGGCTTGATCTACAGCCAAGACGCCGACGTGCAACTGAACGCCGCAAGCCTGAACAACGCCAAGGGCAAGGTGCAGGGCCAGACCGGCCTGGGCTTGACCGTCAGCGGCGACGTCAATAATCAGGGCGGCAAACTGGTCAGCGCCCGGGGCCTGGACCTGCGCGCTAACCGCATCGACAACCAGAGCGGGCGCATCGCTGCGCAGACCGGCGATGCAGTGGTCAACGCCAATTATTTCGCCAACGCCAACGGCGGTTTGTACGCCAAGGGCCTGGTGCGCGTGGGCGGGCAAACCCTAGACAACAGCAGCGGCCAGATTGGCGCGGGCACGATCGACCTGGGGCTCAGCGGCGCGTTACGCAACCAGGCGGGGATTATCGAAAGCGACACCACGCTGAACCTGCTGGCCGGGGATGTCGATAACGTCGGCGGCCAACTGCGCGCCCTTGGCAGCAGCGGCAAAACCACCGTCCAAGTTGGCGGGCAGATCGACAACCGCAATGGCCAGCTGGAAACCTCCAACAGCGACTTCACGCTGACCGGCAGCCTGCAGAACCAAGGCGGCAGTGTGCTGCACGGCGGCACCGGGACCTTTGATATCGCCACCGCCAACCTTACCCGTGCGGGCGGCAATGTGGTGACGCGCGGCGGTTTGACCCTGACCGCAGATAACTGGACCAACAGCAGTGTGATCCAGGCAGGCCGTTTGACGGTGAACGTCAACACCCTGAACCAGACGGCGGGCGGGCAATTGCTGGCGTCGCAAAGCTTGGTCGGCAACGGCGGTAATTGGAACAACGATGGCTTGATTGCCAGCGACGGCAGTGTGGCTGTGCAATTGGCTGGCGGTTATGAAGGCAACGGGCGCATCAGCAGTGTCGGTACGCTGAACCTTAGCGCCGCGCAAATGACCCTCAAGGAGCCCGGCAGCCTGGCAGGCGGGGGCGCCAGCCACGTGAGCGTCGGCGGCCAGTTGAGCAACCGTGGGCGCCTGACCTCCGGCAGCGGCCTGCGTATCGACGCCGGCAGCGTGGTCAACACCGGCACGCTGGGGGCTGCGCAGAACCTTGACCTGACGGCCCAAAGCCTGCTCAACGACCACGTTGCGGGCGACATCAATGCGCGCGGCTTTGTGTTCAGTGGCCAGGACGCCACGTTCAACGTGGGCAGCCTGACCAACAATTATTCGGACATCTACAGCCTCGGCAACCTGACGATGGCAGGTGTTGCCGGCGGGACAGCCGCACAGAGTATCCGCAACATTTCCGCCAGCATCGAAAGCATGGGCGACCTCCGGCTCTCGGCCAATGACGTGGTCAACGAGCGCGAGAAATTCCAGCTCAACCAACGCTTGACGTCGGTGGGCGTCAGCATTCGTTGCACGCAACATTGCAGCGGTGGCTGGAGCGACAGAAGGCCTGCGGTCACCCTGAGCCGCACGGTTGAAAGTGTGGTGGAGGCCAACTCACCGTCGGCCACCCTCAGCGCCGGGCGCAACATGGTGATTGCCGGCCAGAACTTCACCAACCGCTACAGCGTGGTGTCGGCCGCCAATGACCTGTCGATTACCGGCGAGAATATCCAGAACCTGGCGGCCACCGGTGGCTCCGGCACTCGAAGCCAGGAATACGGCGGTGTTACCAAAATCGGCAAGGGCCAGTACAACCAGATGGTCGCGGCGGTGCAGGCCTACAACCGCGCGCACCCTCAAGGCTCGCCGGTGGATGAGGCGGCCTTTGCGGCATTGATGACGAAGTTCAGCCCGTCGCTGTTTTCAGGGATCAATGCGCCCATACCGGTGGCAGGCGGCACGCAAGTGGTGGCCCCGGCCATCATCCAGGCCGGCGGCAACGCTCAACTCATCGCCAGTAAAAACATCAGCAACATCACGGTGCTCAAGACCGCGCTTGGGGTTGGCGGCCGCGCGCTGGATACCGGTGTGGGCGCCAACAAAACCCAGGTGGTGGTGCTGAATGCACAATTGCCGCCTGACCTGGCCCAACAGCAAGTCAACCCCTTGACCCTGCCGGGCTTCGGTTTGCCCAGCGGGCAGAACGGCTTGTTCCGCTTAAGCGGCCAAGGTGGCACCAGCGGGCAGGCGACCGGCAATCAGGGCGGCGCTCAGACGTGGACACTGGGCAGCGCCAGCATTGACCCGGCCACGCGTGATCAAGCGCGACCTGAAAACCAGGGCCGTACGATCCAGGTGGAAGGGGCTGCCCTTGTCACCGCCAGTACCCATCAAATCGCCCTGGCCGCTCGCGAAGCCGGCGCTATCGACGCCGTGGCCAGCGCTATCAACATTGACGCTGTCGGCAGCGCCGACGTGCAGACCCTACAGCCTGGCCGCTCCAGCGGTGGCGACATCACTCATGTAGCCGGCATTGATGCGCATAACCCGGCGCAGGGTGCCGGGCCAGCGGTCGGCGCAACGGACTTGTCCGGTCTGGCTGCAGCCGATCGCGACGCCCGCGCGGTGCACACCGCGCTCACTGAGTCGGACGGCGCTCGCCCCGACCTGAGTGACCGTGGCACCAACGTGGCTGCCATTGCGCCACAGACGGCCGTGGGGCAACCGACCCCGTTGACCAGTCAAACCTTCACCCGCGTCCAAGGCCTGCCCGACAGCCGCGCCGCCTCGCAGCCGCACAAGTACCTGATCGAGACCAACCCGGTACTCACCGACCTCAAGCAATTCATGAGCTCGGACTACCTGCTGCAAGGCCTGGGCTACAACCCCGACCAGAGCTGGAAACGCCTCGGCGATGGCCTCTACGAACAGCGCCTGGTGCAGCAAGCGGTACAAGCGCGCACCGGCCAACGCTTTATCGACGGCCAGAACACCGACGAGAAGCTGTTCAAGTACCTGATGGACAACGCCATCAGCAGCAAGCAGCAACTGAACCTGTCGATGGGCGTGAGCCTCACCTCGCAACAGGTTGCGGCCTTGACCCACGACATCGTGTGGCTGGAACAACACGAAGTGAACGGTGAAAAGGTCCTGGTGCCAGTGCTCTACCTGGCCCAGGCCAACAACCGCCTGGCGCCGAATGGTGCCTTGATCGCCGGTAACGACCTGAACCTGATCGCCGGCGAAAACTTGGTCAACGCCGGCACCCTGCGCGCGAACAACAACCTGTCGGCCAAGGCGGGTAACGACCTGACCAACAGCGGGCTGATCGAAGCGGGCAATCGCCTGGACCTGCTGGCCGGTAACAATATCGTCAACAAAGCCGGCGGCATCATTGCCGGGCGCGATGTGACGATGACCGCGATCAATGGCGATGTGATCAACGAGCGCAGCGTGACCGGGTGGGACGACAGCGGGCGTGGGTATTCGCAGCACCGTGACTACGTTGACAGTGCGGCGAGGGTGGAGGCGGCCAATGACCTGGATATCAGCGCCGGCAAAGACGTTGCCAGCGTCGGCGGCGTTTTGCACAGCGGTCGTGACACGACAATCGTGGCGGGTCGCGATGCCAGCCTGGCCTCTGCCGAAGAGCGCAATGCGACCGACATGGGGCGCCGCCTGCAATCGAGCAATGCCACGCAATACGGTTCCAGCGTAGAGGCAGGTCGCGACATCAACGTCAAAGCCGGCCGAGACATCACGGCTATCGCCAGCCAGATCGATGCCAAGCGCGACATCAACATGAGCGCTGGCGGCGATATGTTCCTGGCCTCGGCTGCGGACGAGCAACACTCCTCCAGTAAAAGTAAAAAGGAAAAGCGTCAGGAAGATCATGTCAGCCAGGTGTCGACCGCGCTGAGTGCCGGTGGGGACGTCTCGCTCAGTGCAGGTAAGGACCTGGGCCTGATTGCCAGCCGTATCAGTGCAGGCGATGAAGCGTACCTGGTGGCGGGTGGCAACCTGGCGTTGCTGTCGGCCGAAGACAGTGATTATTCGCTGTACGACATGAAGAAGAAGGGCAGTTGGGGCAGCAAGAAAACCCAGCGGGATGAAGTGACTAAAGTCACCCACATCGGTAGCGAAATCAAAACCGGTGGTGACCTGACGATTCAGAGTCAGGGCGACCAGAAATACCAGGCTGCCAAGTTGGACAGTGGCAATGACCTGACCATCGCCAGCGGTGGTAGCGTGACCTTCGAGGGCGTCAAAGACCTCGACCAGGAGAGCCACGCCAAGAGCAAAAGCAGCCTTGCCTGGAACAGCATGAGCGGCAAAGGCAACACCGACGAGACCCTCAGGCAGACCCAAATGGTTGCCAAGGGGGAAATCGCGATCAAGGCCGTTGATGGTCTGCATATCGATGTCAAACAAGTCAACCAACAGACCGTCAGCCAGGCGATCGACGCGATGGTGAAGGCAGATCCACAGATGGCTTGGCTGAAGGACGCGGAGAAACGTGGAGATGTTGATTGGAAACTGATCAAGGAAACGCACGACTCGTATAAGTACAGCAACTCCAGCCTCGGGCAGGGAGCGATGCTGGCGATCATTATTATCGTGACCGTGCTGACGGCAGGCACTGCAAGTGCCGGTGTGGCTTCTCTGGCCGGTGCAGCACCGGGCTCGGCGATGGCGGCTGGCGCGGCTGCGACCACGGCGACTGCGGCAACCGCAACCACGGCGGCGACGGCTGCTACAGCGGCGACGGCTGCGGGTTGGGCTAACGTCGCCATTACTTCTGTCATCACGTCTGCGGCCAGTGGGGCGGCGATCAGTACGATCAACAACAAAGGCAATCTGGGCCTCGTGCTGAAGGATGTGACATCAGCCGACAGTTTGAAAAACTATGTCGCTGCTGGCGTAAGCGGTGGTATCGGCGGGGCAAATGTTGGTGTTCGATTGGCTGTAAACGCTGCACTGAAAACCGCAACAAACGGTGGTAAGTTTGTAGACAACCTTGGTCAGGCGGCGATTGGTCTCGCGGCAGATGCGCTGAGTGGGGCTATCTACGACAAGGTTGGTGACAGCTTAGTAGGCACAGGCTTACCAACGAAAGTTGCGGTGCATGCCATCGTAGGTGGCCTTATTGGTGAGGTCGCAGGAGGAGATTTCGTCACTTCGGCGTTAGCAGCAGGTGCGAACAAGGCATTGATTCAGCAATACGGTGATCAGATTTTCCCCGGTATGAGTCACGATCAGCTGTTGGCAATGACATCTCAACTTTTGGGGATGACAGTCGCTGCAATCGCGGGGGGAAGTGAAAAGGACCAGCAGGTTGCCGGATGGGTTTCCCAGCAGGCGACTATCAATAACTATCTGGAACATCAAGAGGTGGAAAAACTTGCTGATGAGCTCGTTGGCTGCCGAAGCGCCGCCAGTCCGGCGACCTGCCGCACTGATTTGCAAGCTAAGTATCAAGGGCTGAATGACAGTAAAACCGGAGTGGCGTTGTATGGTTGCAAGGGCGGTGGGGAGGCCACATGCAAGAAGCAGCTAGATGCAGTTGAATTAGGCTCTAAGGCGCTAGATCGATTGTTTGGTCTTTCCACGTTGACTGAGGATGAACGTAATATCGTTGAGCACTTCCAGAGCGCTAATCACGACGACGAACGGGTAGCCTATGATCCTTGGAGAAAATCATTTTTTGAGGAGTCAGGTGTAACGGGTGGTGTGCTGAGTGGCGTAACTGCGGGTATCGGTGCTGCCCAGCGTGCAGCTGCGGCTGCTGCCTTCGCCGAGCAAAAGCTTGTAGCTGAACTGACTCACTCAGCTACTCAGCCATTCAAGGCAGGTCAAACTATCACCGAGGCTGGAAGGGCCGTGACCAAACACCCGGAATATTTTGGGTTTGATAATATTTCAGACTTGCGCAAAGTCTATAAGGGTGATGCAGCAGTCAATGACATTGCAGAACAAGCTATTAGCAACCTGTTGCGCGGAGGCGTTAAGACAACTGGCGTGAGTGGGCGGTACCCGAGTGGATGGATTACCTATACATTACCGAATGGACGAGCTGCTAGCTGGGGGCTTGACGGGAAATTTATCGGCTTTCGTGGGGTTAGGTAATGATTGAGTTGGAGTTCGAAAAGGTTGGGGATATCAATACTGCCTTTCCTTACCTTTGTGTTTATTTCAAAGGCGAGAAAGAGCCATTTATGGATGTCGGTATTACGGGTGCGGGGTCTATTGAATACATTTTTTATCCTCATCCTAAGAACTTGATATTAAGTTCTGAGAATTGGAACGCAATATTATTGCGAGCACAAATTTTCCTTGAGACTGAATTAAGCAACAAGAAGTTTGAGGATGAGTGGGACGCATCTGTTTGAGCAGGGCGGGTGAATAGCTTGAATGGGTTTAAGAGTTTTCAAGAGGGGACAGGCCACGCTAAAAAGGGGACCGCTAAAAAGGGGACAAAAAGGGGACAGATTTGAATGGCGCTTACTTAACAGCTAACTAGTTGATTCAGCTGTAAAAAAATGAAAAAGTCCGTCCTTGGTCTACGGTGATAGTTGCGAGCACACACCACGAGAACAAGGATAGCCCGCGTGAATCGTAGACGCCAAATCGTCAGGCATCAACAGCAACGCATTCAGCAGCACACCAAAAACAGCAATGCCCATGCGTTCTTTAAGCTGCTAGCCGATCCGAAGTAGAAAGGGGACAGATTTATTTGGTTTTCCAAACTGCTGTGTCGCTAAAAATAAAACTGCCCCCTTTATGTCCCCTTTTTTCATAAGATTGGATCAAATCAATAGCGCCATTGAGTAGGGCCTGGCAAAGGCGTTACGGTAGATGTCACTAAGGTGGATTAAGATGACCGACGTCGTAAAAACAGCTTGGGCAGATGCGAAAATAAATACAGATTTTATTTTCGTAAACACTTTTTCTGGCCATCGAAGTAGCCGAGCGGACCCGCAAGGAGTGGAGCATTTTTTCAGCCCTGACGCTGCCGATAATGAGCTAGGCTTTGCACTGCTTGACGCCTTGGCGCATAGTCGGTTTGTGCTTTCCGAGCCGCGGAAGGATGTTTGGATTCATCCTGAAGCTACTTTTGATAGGGCGTTATATGACTACAGCTTGACCAATCAACGATATGATCAGTGGGTTGGCAGCACGTTGAAGCGCTATGGCTACAAGACTAAGCGTGCATTATTTAAATGCAGTATCGAAAGTAAGAAGGACCAGATAATCATTCGTCCTAGCCATCATGAAAAGCTAGAAGTCTGGAGTGGCAAGGGACTAAGTGAGAGTGATTATGTCATTATCCCCAGCGGTAGTAGCCCTGCTGCTGTAGGTGCAGCCTTACGCTTGGCTTTTAGTCGATGTACTTAATGGGGGGAATGGGACCAGACCCTGAGGAATCTCCCATTTTTAACATTCAATAGGTGGCTGATGTTTGAAACGTACAAAACATTACTGACCTCAGCTCTTTCTGAAGACTATTGGTCGGATGTAGGCATCGATATTGCCAGCGCTCACGTCTCTCAATTTGATCATGCAGACTGGCGCGCGCTTGAGGCTGTGTTTTTACTGAAGCCCGAGAGGTGGCGAGGTCGATGTGCTGAATCTCTAAGCGATACGCGTGATGAGCGAGCCCTGAGGGTGTTGTTGAAATTGGTTGAAGCTAAAGAGGAATCCGTCGTCATTCATGCGCTCGAGTCACTCGATGCGCTTTTTTTTGCAGGCTATATTCATGACGCGCGGCCGATAGTGGTGGCTTTAGGTGAAGGATTTGAGCCCTCGACACGCACTATAAAATTAATGGCGGCGACATTAGTCAGGAAATGCGGGCAGCCAAACAACTCAGGCTGAATGGGGCGGCATCGACTGCGATGCGGGTGTTGTGGTCTGGCAGGTGCACCGCGGTGATCTCTTCGCAGCCTCGCTGAAGCTCGACAGCTCCCACATTTGGCCTTGGGGGGCTCGATCATTGTGTTGTCAGCCACTCGGCCGAGGCCGTAAACGCCCGCTCGGACCCCAATCCCCGACTCGGCAACACTGTTCCAGTGTTGTTTCATCAAGCTTTGGCCACACCCACCCGCCACTGCGCCGGCGGCAGCAAGCCATTCACCAGGTAATTGCCGACGATCCGCGACTTGTACACCCGTGGATTATGGTTCGCCAACGTGCGCGCATTGCGCCATAGCCGGTCCAGCGCTTTATTGCTGGCCGTGGCACTGGCGCCCAGCGCATCAAACAGCGCGGTGGTCGCCGCGAGTGTCGCATCCACCACCGGGTTCACCGCCAGGCACACTTCCAACTCCGCCAATGCCACCTGCGGGTCGTCGTCATGCAGCGGCTGGTCGTGGGCGATCACATACTGCGCCGTGTGCTCCAGGCGCTGCGCCGCTTGTTGGGTGATGGCGTGTGCGGCGTAGGCCTGGCTGGCGACGTCGCCGATGACTTGCAGCAGTTGCACGTCTTGCGCGGCGGTGTCGGCGTTGCCGGTGGTGAAGGTCCGGGCGCGTTGGCTGAGCTCTTGCGCACCACTCAGCGCCGCGCGGCGGGCGATGCCGGCGAGGGTGCTGAGGTGGTAGATCTGGTAGAAGGATTGACCGTAGGCGAAGCGTTGGTGGGTGGGGCGCAGGTCGTCTTCCACCGGGGCGTTATCGAAGAGGCAAGTGCCGCTGGCGGTGAGGCGTTGGCCGAAGCCGTTCCAGTCATCGATGATCTGCACGCCGGGCGCCTTGAGGTCGACGACCACGCTGTAGACCGTGCCGTCTTCTCCGGTGGCGACGGTGTTGATCAGGTCGCTGTAGAGCGCGCCTGTGGTGTAGAACTTTTTGCCGCTGATGCGCAGGGTGCCGTCCGCATCGCGGTGCAGGCGGGTTTCGAAGTCGCCGCGCGTCTGGGTGCCGACTTCGGTGCTACCTGGGGAGAGCAGGGCGCCTTGGCCGAGTCGGTCCAGCCACTTGGCGCGCCAGTCGAGGTCTTTGGCGCAGAGCACGTCCTCGCAAAAACCAAAATGCCCGCGCAGGGCCTGGGTGATGTTGGAGTCGGCGGCGGACAGCTCTGTGAGCAGCGCGAGCAGTTCAGCGAAGGTTGCGTCCTGGCCGCCGTAACTGGTGGGCAAGCGCCAGCGCGGCAAGCCCAGCGCGTTCAGTTGCTGGATGACGGGCGCCAGGCTGGCACGAGTCTGATCAGCCTCAGCGGCGTGCGCAAGGATGTGGGCAAAGAGTGGGCGAAACGGTGCGGCCAGTTGTTCATAACGGGCCGAGGGCGCAGCGCCCCAGATATTCAACGCGGGAATCGACATGCAATGGACCTTGCAGAAAGTGGCTCAGGTGCTGGGGTCCAGTGGTCTGGTGACGCCACCCTAACCCACGGGTGGCAAAGTTTTTAATACGAAAAATAGCTATCGAACTGCGCAGCGGTTCTATCGATAGTGCGCAACAGTATTAAACCCCGCGCTTTTATTGCGTTAGCTTCTACGGGCGCCACGCTCGGCGACCTTCAAACCTCTTCTCTCATCACCAGACTGCATGCACACAGATGGTTGAGTCAGCCATAAATTGTGTGGATTCCTCATGATCAATCGTCGAAATGTACTCGCCCTGCTGGGTCTGGCTTCTCTTGCACTGCATGGCAATTCGGTAGGGGCGGCAGAGCCGCTGACCCTGGTGGTGGGCGACCAGTTCTTCTCCAACCGCATCGTCCTGGAACTGTCGGGTGAGTTGAAAGACTTGCCGTATAAAATCGATTTCAAACGCTTCAACACCGGCTCCCCGGTGGCCTCGGCGGTCGCCAGCGGCGCGCTGGACGTGGGCATTGTCGGCGACACGCCGGTGATCAGCCTGGCCGCCAATGGCGCGCCTGTGAAGGTGGTCGCCAGCACTCAGACCAGCCTCGACGGCGTAGGTATTGTGGCGCGCAAAGGCATCCAGTCGGTGGCCGATCTCAAAGGCAAAACCGTGGCGATCTGGAACGGTTCGTGGAGCCAGCAATTGGCGTACAAAGCCCTGGACGAAGCCGGCGTGCCGCGCAGCAGCGTGACCTTCAAATACCTGCTGCCGGCCGAAGCCAGCCTGGCGCTGACCCAGGGCGACATCGATGCCTTCGGCACCTGGGAACCCTACGTGTCGCTGCAGGAGAAAGAGGGCAGCACGCTGATTCGCAACGCCAAGGGCCTGATGAGCGCGCCGACCTACATCGTTGCGTATGAACCGGCGCTGGCGCAAAAAGGCGCAATCATCAAAGACTTTGTCGCGCGTCTCACCCGCGCTCGCGTGTGGAGCAACAGCCATGTCGATGAGTACGCCGAGGCGTGGTCGAAGGCCAACCAGTCGGCGCCGGAGATTGCCAAGGTGTGGTTCAAGCGTGACGCGATCAAGGTGCTGCCGATCTCGCCGACGATCGTCAGCGAGGCCCAGGCCACGGCGGATTTCCTGGTGGATGCGCAGATGTTGAAGCAGCGGTATGACGTGACGCCGTTGTTTGATCGGGCGCTTTAAACGTGAAGGAAACAAGCGCTAATAGTATCGACAGCTTGATTATGCGGGGGCTGGGCTAGGGGTTTTGTTCCGGATCGCGCCGGAACAAAAAATTAACTAGCATCGGCAAGGAGTAGCCAGTAGGCTACATGTGAATCTGTGACTAACTTGATCGGCAGGACGCCGGAGTTCGATACAGGGCTCGACGGTATGAAGGATATTTGGGGCAAAACGGCTGTGTTGGCGCGTTTGGACCGCGCCGAAGACAACAACTTTGGTGATTGCGAGCCCGTCGGCGAAGGCCTGAGTGAAATGCGTGTTTTTGTCGGGCCCGGCTACAGGATGTACTTTGTGCGCACTGGTATCACCGCTTACCTGATGCTTTGGGGCAGCGATAAAACCGACCAGAAGCGAGGAATCAATCGGGCAAAAGAGATCCTCGATGCCCTGAGAGGTCAATGAAATGAGCGAATCGAAATTCAAACCCGAGGACATGCCGATCCTCGACCTTGATACATCCGGCACCAGTGTCTATGAAGCCTCGCGCTTTCTCGACAGCCCTGAAACCATCAGCGCTTACCTGGCGCACAGCATGAAGTCGCAAGACCCGCAGGTGCTCATGAAGGCGCTTGCCGAGGTCGTTAAAGCCCAAGGTGTGAACAAGGTTGCCGAGGCGGCGGGGGTTAATCGGGAGAGCCTGTACAAGACGCTCAAAGGCGGCTCGAAAACGCGCTATGAGACGGTCCAGAAGCTGATGCTGGCGTTAGGGGTTGAGCTCACTGTGCAGCCGTTGGCTGTCAATCAGGCGGCAAGGGCTAAGCCAGCAGCCGTCGGTAAGCCCTGATCAGCGATAACAACGCCGATCAAATGTGGGAGCTGTCGAGCTTTAGCGAGGCTGCGAAGACGGCGGCAGAGCCAATAGATATATCGCCTGAACCACTGCTTTCGCAGCCTCGCTAAAGCTCGACAGCTCCCACATTGACCTACGTTGCCCTTAAGCCTTAGCGCACCAGGCACGGCTGCTTGTTATTGAAGCGCCACCCCGGAACCAAGAACTGCATCGCCACGCTGTCATCCCGCGCCCCAAGGCCCATGCCTTTGTAGACTTCATGGGCTTTCGCCACGGCGTCCATATCGATCTCAACGCCCAGCCCAGGCTTGGTGGGCACCTTGACGTAGCCGCCTTCGATTTTCAGCGGCTCTTTGGTCAGGTGCTGGCCGTCCTGCCAGATCCAGTGGGTGTCGATGGCGGTGATTTCCCCCGGTGCGGCGGCCGCGACCTGGGTAAACATCGCCAGGGAAATATCGAAGTGGTTATTGGAGTGCGAGCCCCAGGTCAGGCCCCATTCATTGCACATCTGCGCAACGCGCACCGAGCCTTGCATCGTCCAGAAGTGTGGGTCGGCCAGCGGAATGTCCACCGATTGCAGTTGGATCGCGTGGCCCATTTCGCGCCAGTCGGTGGCGATCATGTTGGTCGCGGTTTTCAGGCCCGTGGCCCGGCGAAATTCAGCCATGACTTCGCGGCCCGAGTAGCCGTTTTCTGCGCCACACGGGTCTTCGGCATAGGCGAGTACGTGGTGTTGGTCGCGGCACAGGCGGATGGCTTCTTTGAGTGACCACGCGCCGTTCGGGTCGAGGGTGATGCGCGCATCCGGGAAGCGTTCGGCCAGGGCGGTGACCGCTTCGATTTCTTCATCGCCACTCAAGACGCCGCCTTTGAGCTTGAAGTCGTTGAAGCCATATTTGGCCTTGGCGGCTTCGGCCAGACGCACCACGGATTCGGCAGTCATGGTTTGCTCATGACGCAAGCGGAACCAGTCGTCATCGGCGTCAGCCTCGTTGCGATAGGCCAGGTCAGTGGCCGTGCGGTCGCCGACGTAGAACAGGTAACCGAGCATTTTCACCGCATCGCGCTGCTGCCCTTCGCCGAGCAGGGCCGCCACCGGCACGTCGAGGAATTGCCCCAGCAGGTCGAGCAGGGCGGCTTCCATGGCGGTGACGGCATGAATGGTGATGCGCAGGTCAAAGGTTTGCAGGCCTCGCCCGGCGGCGTCGCGAGAGGCAAAGGTGCTGCGCATCTGATTGAGGATGCGCTGGTACTGGCCGATAGGCTGGCCGACCACCAGGCTACGCGCGTCTTCCAGGGTTTCGCGGATGCGTTCACCGCCGGGTACTTCGCCCACGCCGGTATTGCCGCTGCTGTCCTTGAGAATCACGATATTGCGGGTAAAGAATGGCCCATGGGCGCCGCTCAGGTTGAGCAGCATGCTGTCGTGGCCCGCCACCGGGATGACGTGGAAATGGGTGACTACGGGAGTGTTCATGGCAAGTTCCTAAATAGGCTCAAAGAGGTTTGCTGATGGCGGCGCCCGTCGGCACAGCGCTTGGCGAGGCCAGCACGGCAGCGGGCGAAGTCTTGGCAAAGAACACCAGGATCGCCGCCAGCACCGAGGTGCCGGCCAGGCCGTAGAGGCCGCCCTGGATCGAACCGGTGGTCTGTTCCAGGAAGCCAAAGGTGGTCGGCGCGACGAAGCCGCCCAGGTTGCCGATGGAGTTGATCAACGCGATCACGGCGGCGGCGATGCGCACATCCAGGTAGCCCTGGGGGATTGGCCAAAACAGTGACGAGGCGGACTTGAAACCGATGGCTGCAAAGCAGATCGCCACAAAGGCGAAAATCGGCCCGCCGGTGGTGGACATGAACATGCCCGCGGCGGCAATCAACAGCGCGGCGGCGACCCAGGCCTGTTGGAACTTGAACTTGCCCGACAGTGATGCGAAGGCGTACATGGCGATGATCGAGATCAGCCATGGGATCGAGTTGAAGAACCCGACCTGCACGTCGCTCAGGTCGCCCATCTTTTTGATGATGCTCGGCAGCCAGAACGTCGCGGCGTAAATCGTCAGCTGGATGCAGAAGTACAGGGCGCAGAACAGCAGGATCTGGCGGTCTTTGAGTAGCTTGCCGATGGTCGGTTTGACCGTGGTCAGCGCTTCCCGCTCGCGCTGTTCCTGGTCGATGGCGCCGACCAAAGTGTCCTGTTCTTCGCGGGTCAGCCATTTGGCGTCGTGGGGTTTGGAGTCGAGCCAAAACCACACAAAGAACCCCAGCGCCACGGAGGCCAGGCCCTCGATGGCGAACATCCATTGCCAGCCGTGGAAGCCGAAGCCTTCGATCTGCAACAGCACGCCCGACAATGGGCCGGAAATCAGTGACGCGACCGCCGAACCACTCAGGAAGATCGCAATGGCTTTACCGCGCTCCACGCCAGGCAACCAGCGGGTGAAGTAATAGATCACACCCGGGAAGAACCCGGCTTCGGCCACGCCGAGCAGGAAGCGCAGGACGTAGAACTGGGTTTCGTTCTGGATGAACGCCATCAAGGTCGCGACGATGCCCCAGGTGAACATGATGCGGGTCAGCCAGATACGCGCGCCGACCTTTTGCAGCAGCATGTTGGAGGGCACTTCGAACAGCGCGTAGCCAATGAAGAACAGCCCGGCACCCAGGCCGTAGGCCGCCGCGCCGATGCCCAGGTCATGCTCCATGTGCGTGCGCACAAAGCCGATGTTGACCCGGTCGATGTAGTTGAGGATGAACATGATTACGAACAGTGGGAGCACATGGCCCTTCACTTTGCTCACGGCACGCGCGAGGACTGAATCACTGTGTGGAGCGACAGATGCATGGCTTGAATTGTTCACAATTCAAAACTCCCCCTGATTATTTTTATGCGGGTTTGCGTGTTTTGTTAATAGACATCATACAAGTGGTTTTTTGTGCTGCGCAATGTGGGGCGGTGTGTATTTGTTCTTATAAGCACGATGGTTGAATAGCTAGTTTGGTTATTTACTCAGTGTTTGCTTGGTTTTGTTAATGTTTAAGGCGTGTTGAGGGAACCTGCATATCCCCGCCAGAGCGATCACGGCATGCAGTGGGTGGAGGGTTGCTCAGGTTGGTTGTCATACAAGTAGAGCGTTTTTTCAATCAACCCAACGTCGCCGCCAAGCGCGGTGTTAAGCTCCCTCCAGCCCAACCCCGTGGACCCTCGCGATGCCCATTGAAAACGGAACCCTTGTCCGTCGACGTTCCAACAACCTGGCCCAAGGCGTGGTCGATACGCTGACCCAGCGCATCCTGCTCGGCCAGCTCAAACCCGGTGAAAAACTGCCGTCCGAATCCACCATCGTGCTTGAGCACGGCGTGAGCCGGACGGTGGTGCGCGAAGCCATCTCCAAGTTGCAGGCGTCAGGTTTGGTCGAGACGCGCCACGGCATCGGCACCTTTGTGCTGGCGCAACACGCCCAGCAAGGCTTGCGCTTGCATGTGGACACGGTCGCCAGCGTGCGCAACATGCTCGAGCTGCGCCTGGGCCTGGAAGTACAAGCCGTGGCGCTGGCCGCCTTGCGCAGGTCTGAGGAACAACTGGCGCGCATGCGCGAAGCGCTGGACGACTACCAAGCTTCGCTGGCCAACAACGACAGCTGCGTGGAAGAAGACCAGCGCTTTCATCAGCTGATCGCCGAGGCCACCGGTAATACCTTCTTTACCGAAATCATGCTGCACCTGGGCAGTGCGATGATCCCGCGCACCCAGGTCAAAGGCGCCGAACGCGGCGGCGCGGACTTCGCCAAACTGGGGCAATTGGCGAACCTGGAGCATGAGGCGATCTTCAATGCGATCAAGCGCCAGGACCCGGACGCCGCACGGGCGGCCATGGTGTTGCACCTGACCAACAGCCGGGATCGTTTTTCGGGTGAGTAATGTTGTGCTGATAAGGAACAAACGGTGAACGAACACACATTGTCCATGCGCCTGGAGCGTGTGGCGGCGCATGTGCCGGCCGATGCGCGCCTTGCCGATATCGGCTCGGACCACGGCTACCTGCCCGTGGCATTGATGCGCCGTGGCGTGATCGCTGCGGCGGTGGCGGGGGAGGTGGCGACCACGCCCTTTCACGCGGCCGAACGCACCGTGCGTGACAACGGCCTGGAGCAGCACATCAGCGTGCGCCTGGCGGATGGGCTGGCGGCGATCAAGCCTTGTGATGGGATCACCGCGATCAGCCTCTGCGGTATGGGCGGCGAGACCATCCGCGAGATCCTCGACAGCGGCAAAGCGCACCTGAGCGGCCAGGAACGCCTGATCCTGCAACCCAACGGCGACGAGCAACCGCTGCGCCAATGGTTAATGGAAAACGGCTACCGCATCCTGCTTGAAGAGCTGCTGCAGGAGAATCGCTTCTATTACGAAATCATCGTCGCCGAGCGTGCTACGCCTGTGACCTACACCGATGAGGAACTGTACTTCGGCCCGCTGCAAATGCAGGCGCGCAGCCCGGTATTCCTGGCCAAATGGCAACGCATGCTGCGTCAGAAGCACAAGACCCTGGCCAGCTTCGAGCAGGCGCGCCAGGCAGTGCCGCAGGCGAAGGTGCAAGAGATTGAACAGCAGGCGCGGTGGATTACGCAGTTGCTGGCTTGAACCGGTAACAGTGAACGGGGTCACACAACCCAGACCGGCGCTTTACCCGGTCTCGTGCACCGCCCATGATGGACGGCTCGCACTCATGGAGGACTTTGCGCATGTTTGGCTCCCTGTTGAACACACTCTTCAATCGCCCCCTGACCGAAGACGCATTCGCTGAGAAAGTCATCAAGGCTGCTCGTGATGCCGGTTTCAGCGAACCTCTTGAGTACGTGCCCAAAGAGTTCCGCCTCAAACATGGCGACGGCAGCTACTTCAACCTGCATAACGCATTCAATGACTATCAGAGTGCCGACAAGGCGCACAAATCTGAGGTGTTGAAGGGTTATGTATCGACACTGCTCGGCTACAAAAAGGAAGCGCCGCAAAGCTTTGAAGACGTCAAGCCGATGTTACGTCCGGTGATTCGTAACCTGGCGATGCTTGAAGAAGTGCGCCTGCATCACGTGCGCACCGAAGGCTGGGACGCGCCTTACACCGCTGTTCACCAGGCCTTGGGCAAAGACTGCGTGACCTTGCTGGCAGTGGACTACCCCGAGACCACCTCCACCCTCACCGAGGGGCCGAAGGAAAACTGGGGCGTGAGCCTGGGCGAGGCGCTCGCAGTGGCGGTGAGCAACCTGCGCGAAGCAACCCAGGAGGCGTTTGATGAAATTGTGCCCGGCCTCTACGTCGGCCGCTGGAATGACGGCTACGACACCAGCCGCGTGCTGCTGCCGGATGTCCTGCAGCGTGCGGCCATCAAAGGCCGCCCGGTGTTCATGATCCCGACCCGCGACATCCTCATGGTGACCGGTGACAAGGATGAAGAAGGCATTCGGCATATGGTCGAGGTCAGCTTCAAGGCCATGGAAAGCGGGCGCTCCGTTTCCAGCCAGGTCTACACCTACGACGATCAACGGATCGTGTCTTTTATCAGCCAGGACGAAGCGCTCCTTGAGCGTGTGGCGAGCCTCGAACACATGCTGCTGCAAGGCAATTACCACGCGCAGAAAGAGCAGCTCGACACGATCCATGAAGAGCAGAAGATCGACGTGTTTGTAGCGACCTACAAGCTGTTCGAGTTGAAGGACAGCAACGGCAAGACATTCTCGATGTGCAGTTGGACAGAAACCGTCGACACCTTGCTGCCCAAGACCGACCGCGTGGCGTTGGTGCAGATCCAGCCTGACGGCACCGCCCAGACCCAAGTGGTCGAATGGGATGAGCTTCAAGCCAAGCTGGGTGATTTGCTGGCACCGGCGAGCCTGTACCCAATGCGCTATCGTACGCTGGGTTTTCCGACGGCTGCACAGTTGAGCCAGTTGACGCCGTTGTTTTAACGGCGGCTTGTAATGCTTCGTCTGACTGTGCAAGGATCGCCCATGACTCAATTTTCGCAAAGCAACCGCCACCACCACCACGGACCTTGCCCAAGGTGCCGCGGTTGCTTGCGCTCACTGATTGACCAGAACCTCTGATCACTCAATGAACCATCACCCAAGGCGCCCACGGCGCCTTTTTTATTGCCTGTAAATAATGGAGATACAACACATGACTATGCTACGTGGAACCCGAATAGTGACGGGTAAAGAAGCCGCAGCGATGCGTGAGATAGAGGGCCGTTTTCGGAGCTATCTTCATCGAAGCGGGCGCTGAAGAAGCCATCGTGCCGGCCCTGTGGGGCCAGGATACGTTTATCGAAAAAGCCGGCGGCAGTGAAATCATCGGGCAGATGTGGGCCTTTGATGACAAGGCGGGCCGACCCTGCTGCCTGATCCCGGAAGCCACTGCGCTGTTCCAGGAGCGCAACGCGCAGTTACTGGGCGGGCGAGAGGAGGCGATGTTTTTCTACGTGGCGCGGTGTTACCGGTATGAGCGGCCGCAAGCCGGTCGTTATCGTGAATTCACCCAGTTGGGGGTCGAGATTCTCAGCCCTGACCCGGTGTCGGCGTTGCAGCGCAGCCAGGCGCTGTGCAGCGGTTTTCTGGACACGCTGGGGCTCGATTACGAGCTCAACCTGGCGGTGAAACGCGGGCTGAGTTACTACCTGGAGGGCAATGGCTTCGAGGTGCGTTGCCCCGCGTTAGGTGCGCAGCAGCAAGTGGTTGGCGGCGGCGCTTACCGAGAAGGCGCGGGGTTCGGCATCGGGCTTGAGCGGGTGGTGCTCGCACTGGCTTGATGTTCAAGGCGCCTCCACCCGGGGGCGTCTCCTCTACGGCGGCCGGATATGCTCCAATAGCCGCCATTATTCGATCACCCAGGAACCCCACCATGGCCGAAGCCACCGACCAAGCCTTCTACGACCGTGCGGATGCACACATCGAACTGTCGAACGAGCAGCTCAAGACCTGTGAAAACCTCGGCGAGGTCAGCGCCTCGATGATGTTCGGCACCACGCGCTTTAACGCCTGGGCCAGTGCGCGCAACTTCAAGTCCGGCGCCGAAATGGCCGATGCGCGGGAAGCGATGCTGAAGTATTTCTGTGACCAGTACCGGATGATGCTTGAGGATAATCTGGATGATCACATTAATAATTTCAGTCAGTACATGCTCGTCAAATAGTTCGCCGGCACCGACGCCACCAACCACACCCCATTGTCCGCTTGATAAAACGCTATTCCCGCCTGGCTCATACCCAGCGCATCAACCGTAAGCAGCACAGGCTGCCCATAGCGTTTGCCAACGGCCAGCGCTGTTTCTGGGTTGTCCGTAAGGTGTACATGGTGCCGACTGCCAGGGATCAATCCCTGCGAGTCGATAGAAGCCATGAAGCGACTGGCGGTGCCATGGTAGAGCAGGGCGGGCGGCGCCTTCTCGATGTGCTGCACCTGGACCTGCGCGGTGCTGTGCCCTTGTGCGGCGCGGATACGCTGGCCGTCGCCTGAGAGCGTGAAGCGCTTTTTTTCGTTGGTCTCGACCACGTCGAGCAGCGCTTGGCGATCCAGCGTGTGGCCGTGTTGGTTGGCGTTGAGGATCAAGCCGTCAACATCGGTCCAGCCATCGCCGTCCAGGACGACACCAATGGACTCGGGCGCGTGGCGCAGTATGTAGCTGAGGAGCTTGCTGATGTCGTCGCGTTGTTGCTTGTTCACGGGTATTGGATGTCCATGGCGATTTTAGATGTCCTTGCAGGGTAAGTCGGGCGGGCCAGTGCGGGTGGAACTCTAGGGCAACCACGCATCTCTGGAAAGCCGGTTACCATTCAACTCTACGCACTGAGTGCTTTTGCCCCATTTTCGCGCATGCCACTGCGCTTTCAAGTCGCCAAGCCGCCTATTTCGCGGCCCGGTACCAACGGCCCGTATCTTGCTAGTGCCTTCCCAATCAATGACATGGCATTTTGCTTCTAGTCATATCCAGGTTGTTTGGGGGAGTGGGTCGGCCATGCACAGTCTTTTATCACCGGGTATCCGCCTGCTTGGCCGTTTCGGTTTTGCGCGCAAGTTCCAGATCCTGTTTTTCCTGTTCATGCTGCCCCTGGCCGGGAGCCTGTGGCTGATCGGCCAGGACTATCGCGACAAATTAGCGGTGATTTCCAGCGAGCAGTCCGGCGTTCACCAACTGTTGGCCTTGGACACGCTGGATGGCCAATTGACGGCGCAGCGCAACCAGGCGGCGCGCTGGAAAGCGCTGGATATCCTGCACACTCCAACCGCTGCGGCCCAAGCGGCGATGGACAAGGTCGATGCCGGCAGCCCAATCATCGTGCACAGCCTGCAAGCCCTGGGCGATGCGCTCAAGACCCAGAACGCCAGCGCCGACACCTTGGCGCGTTTTGAAGCATTGCAGGCGACGGTCAAGGGCATGGACACCCAGTCACTGCGCACGGTGGGTTGGTGGCCGGACGGTTACGACCGCTTCACCGCCGCCTTGACCGCCATGCAAACCCTGCGCGAGCAGATCACCCAGGACGCTGGGCTGATCCTCGACCCGTGGCTGGAAACCTACTTGTTGATGCAGATCTCCACCCAGCACACGCCGGACCTGATCGAGCGCATCGGCCGCACGGCCAGCGTTGGGCAGTCGTCGATTGCGTCGGGCCAGTTCACTTTGCAAAGTCGTTTGCAGATGCGCGACCTGCGCGGCCGTATCGGCGATGCGCGGGAGCAGTTGGTCAAGGCCGCCGCTTCGCTCAAAGCCAAGCAGTACCCCGGAATTGAACCGTGGGCGGCGCAATACGACACCAGCCTGCAATTGCTCGACAGTGAACTCAAAACCCTGGACGACGGCGTATTTGGCGGCACCATCAAGCTCGACACCACAGCGTTTGATCGCAGTGTCGACAGCATCCTCGGTGCATTGGGCGCGTTGCGCAGCCAGTCGCTGCATTCGCTGGACGAGCGCTTGAGTTATTACCGCGACCGCTCGCTTAAACAGTTTATTCCGGTGGTGGCGACGTTCAGCCTGCTGGCGCTCGCGGCACTGTACTTGTTCATCTGCCTGCAAGCCTCGATCCGCCGCAGTGCCAGTGGCATCACCACGCTTGCCGAGTCCCTGCGCGACGGCAACCTGTGCGTCGAAGTGGCGGTGGAAGGCCGCGATGAACTCGCGGCGATCAGCACGGCACTCAACGTCGCCGTGGTGCAGTTGCGCACCAGCTTGTTGGGCGTTAACCACGAGACCCAGCAGCTCGGCTCGGCGGTGCACACCCTCAACGCGCAATCGGGCAGCACCCTGACCGAAGTCGAAGACCAGCAATACCAAATCAGCCAGATTGCCGCCGCCGCCACGCAACTGGCCGCCACTTCGATGGGCGTCGCCAAAAGCTGTGAGCAGGCCTCGGGCAGTGCGCAGCAAACCCGGCGCATCGCCGAAGACAGCAGCCGTGACAGCCAGCGCACCACGGCGAGTATTCAGCAACTCAACCAGCGCCTGACCGACACCGCCAATGCCCTGGAGCAAGTGAGCCAGCAAGGGCAGCAGATTCAGTCGGTGGTCGACACCATTCGCGGCATTGCCGAACAGACCAACCTGCTGGCGCTCAACGCCGCCATCGAAGCCGCCCGCGCAGGCGAGCAGGGCCGTGGGTTTGCTGTGGTCGCGGACGAAGTGCGCAGCCTGTCGCAACGCACCCAGGCCTCCACGGCGCAAATCGCCAGCACGGTGGACAGCCTGCGTGCGACGGTCAGCCAGGCGGTCACGCTGATGGGCGCCGCGTGTGACCAGGCGCTGACCGATGCCGAGTCCGTCACCGGCCTGGGCACACGCCTGGGCGAGATTGCCGGCGCGGTGCAAAACGTCACCGACACCCTGGCGCAGATTGCGGCGGCGGTGGAGGAACAGGCGACGACGGCGGATGAGGTCAGCGGCAATATCCAGCAGGTCGATCAGGCCGCAGGGCGCTTGCTCGACGGCGCGCGCGCGGTGAACCAGGCGGCGGATACGTTGAGCAAAGGCAGCCGGGCATTGAGCGAAAACACTGCGCGTTTTCGGCTGGGCTGATCCATTTTCTCAGTTGAACTGCTCATACTTCCTTGGGGCGAGCGGGCATTCAAATGTGGGAGCGGGCTTGCCCGCGAAGACGTCGGCACAGCAAACATTGATGTTGACTGACCCACCGCTTTCGCGGGCAAGCCCGCTCCCACAGAGGTTGCACTACCTTTCGAAGCCAGCGGACGTTGAGTGAAAACACCGCGCGGTTGATGAACCTTCAGCCCCAACAGCGCTCACTTATCAAGTCGCCCTGTTTCGTTGCCGAAAGGAATCCGCATGCCTTCAACCCCGCCAACACCCGACCTGACCGCCCCAGTGGAACGCGAACTCAGCCTGCGCGCGGTGATTACCGGGGTCGTGCTGGGTATCCTGCTGACACCTTCCAATGTGTACGCGGGGCTCAAGATCGGCTGGTCGTTCAACATGTCGATCATTGCCTTGCTGGTCGGCTACGCCATCTGGCAAGGCCTGGCCAAGCGCAGCCCCGGGCAACTGCCGTGGACACTGCACGAAAGCAACATCAACCAAACCGTCGCCTCGGCCGCTGCCTCGATTATCTCCGGTGGGCTGGTGGCGCCGATCCCGGCCTACACCTTGTTGACCGGCAACACGCTGGACGCGCTGCCGATGATCGCCTGGGTGTTCTCGGTGAGTTTCCTCGGGATCTGGATCGCCTGGTACCTGCGGCCCTCACTGCTCAACGACAAGACGCTGAAATTTCCTGAAGGCATGGCCACCCTCGAAACCCTACTTCACATCTACAACCACGGCCGCGAAGCCGCCACGCGCTTGAAGGTGCTGCTCGGCGCTGCGTTGCTGTCCGGGTTGGTCAAGTGGGTGGATACGTTCCTGTGGGCCTTCCCGCGCTGGTCACCCACCGCGCAGTTGGAGCGCCTGACCTTTACCGCCGACCCTTCGCTGCTGTTGCTGGGGTTCGGCGGCATCATCGGCATTCGCGTGGGCCTGACCCTGCTGCTCGGCGCCTTGCTCGCGTGGGGCGGGCTGGGGCCGTGGCTGTTGGCGCAAGGCCTGGTGACCTTGCCAGCAGGCAGCAGCGGCCCGCAATTCGCCGCGCTGGTGGCGTGGTTGTTGTGGCCCGGTGTGAGCCTGATGGTGTGCTCGACGCTGGCCTCGCTGGCGATTCGTTTGTGGGCCTTGCACACGACCACCAAGGCCGGCGGCGGCCTGCCTTGGGCCGTCCCGAACGCTTGGCCTGCCGCCGGGTTTGCACTGGCGATTGTCTTGGTAGTGAGCCTGCAGTCGGTGTTGTTTGGCATCAACCTGTGGATGGCCTTGTTGACCATTCCCCTGGCGATTTGCCTGGCCGCCGTGGCCGCCCGCGTGGTGGGCGCCACTGGCATTCCGCCTATCGGCGCCATCGGGCAATTGTCCCAGTTGAGCTTCGGCATCGTCGCGCCGGGGCAGGTGCCGATCAACCTGATGAGCGCCAACACCGCCGGTGGCTCGGCCGGGCAATGCACGGATTTGATGAATGATTTCAAGGTCGGCAAGGCGATTGGCGCCACGCCGCGCAAGCAAGTGATCGCGCAGATCCTGGGGATTTTTGTTGGCAGCATCGTCGGCGTGTTTGCCTACCTGGCGTTGATACCCGATCCGCAGAGCATGCTGCTCACCGAAGAGTGGCCGGCGCCTGCGGTCGCCACCTGGAAAGCCGTGGCGCAAACCCTGACCCATGGGCTGGATTCATTGTCGATGAGCATTCGCTGGGCAATTGCTCTGGCAGGCGCGGTCGGCGTGCTGCTGGGGATTCTCGACAGCACCTTGCCCGCCCAACGCGCCCGGTACTTGCCCAGCGCCGCCGCCTTGGGCCTGGCCTTCGTGCTGCCGGCCTCGGTGTCGCTGATGATGGCCCTCGGCGCAGTGCTGACGTGGCTGGTGAGCTGCCGTTGGCCGAGTGTCACCGAGCGCTTTGCGATTACCGCCGCCGCCGGGTTGATTGCCGGGGAGAGCATCACCGGCGTCGGCGCGTCGCTGTGGGCGATGGTTGCGAATTAATCCATGGCACTCCAGCGCGACAGCGTAGTCTCTTACCTTAATACCCACTCGTGTACAGCGGAGCCCTTATGATCACCGTCCACCACCTCAATAACTCGCGTTCGCAACGCATCCTATGGCTGCTCGAAGAACTCGGCCTGCCTTACGAGATCAAGCGCTACCAGCGCGACCCGAAAACCAACCTTGCTCCGCCTGAACTCAAGGCCATCAACCCACTGGGCAAATCCCCGGTGATCGAAGACGGCGCGCTGGTGCTGATCGAATCCGCCGCAATCATCGACTACCTGATCCGCCGTCACGGCCAAGGCCGCCTGCAACCCGATCCGGCCACGGCCACCTACGACAAATACGTGCAATGGCTGCACTTCGCCGAAGGCTCGGCCATGCTGCCGCTGATGCTCAACCTCTACGTCGGGCGCCTCGGTGAAGCGGGCGCGCCGTTGCATCCGCGTATCGAATCGGAAGTGGCTAACTACCTGGGCTACCTGAACGATGTGCTGGCGGATACGCCGTACCTGATGGGTGACGAACTCAGCGGTGCGGATATCCAGCTGAGCTTCATCGGCGAAATCGCCAAGGCCCAAGGCAAGTTGCAGGCCTACCCGAACCTTGCCGCATGGGTGCAACGCTTCCAGGCGCGGCCGGCTTATCGCAAGGCGGTGGAGCAGGGCGGCGAGTACGCGTTCGCCAAGTAACGAATTAGCCTGTAGGGGTAGGCCGTGAGTGTTGACGACGTGGTCTACTCCTCATTTCACTTGCGGGCTTGTGGAAATGTTGTCATTCCTGAACAATCACCAGCAGTGATGGCACTTTGCCGTGCTCGCCCCGTTTTTTTAAACATCAAGGACGATGCGTGTCGCAAGATCGTAATCTCTTTCCTTGTGGGCATTCGCTATTTCGATGCGACAGTTGATGGGATCCTTTGGCTAAATAGGCCCACGTCGCATTTAAACTAAAATACGCAATGCAATCATGCTGGAAAAGATAAGTATCATGAGTTATAAAAAATTTGCAGGTTTGGTATTCACGACGCCTACGCTTTGGTTGAATATTAGTACGCTGGTGATAGGTTTGTTTTACTGGAAAGGCCTTTCCACTTCTAACAGTAATAGCTTGTATTTAGGCACGGTGATATTTTTTGCTGTCTTGAATATTGCTATCAGCTTTTGGCTCTATTTTTCGGAAGATAGAGAGGTGCAAAAGTTTCTAAAAGATCAAAAAATAAGGCCGTTCTTTACCACCCCGAAAGAAATCCTCAAGCTTATTGAGAATCCTAAAAAGGCATACTCGTACGCTACTCGAACTCGCAAGAAGTATCAGGTAGGCCTGACTTGCTCGGCTTTCTGGGCGGTTTTGTGGTTTGGGCTTTCCTTGGCGGGGCCGGCAGAAGATACCATCAGCGGGTTTGCCCCTGTTGCCATGCCTTGGATAGGCGCTGTAGTAAGTCTTATTCTTTGCATCGCACTCACGGTGTCTATCTATCAAATGAAAAGACTGGCGGATAATAAGTGGTTTAGCCTCAAAAAATTTCCTCCGCTTCAGTCGGATGCGCCTGATGGAACATTAAAAGAGGCCGTGCTGATGTGGTCCCCGGTTAAGTTAGCCCAGTGGCGCGATACCCACTATCAGGTGATTAACCTTAACCAATTGCAGGGGACGCATATGCCGACGCAACCGCCTATCCGAGATGAAATCTTGTGGACGTTCTTGCCAGATGACGCCGCGCTGCGCAAGCAGGTCATACCTGCTATTGCCCCTCAAACCGTTTCAACGAAAACGACGACAAATCCAAATCACTCGTCCCCCGTATGCACCACTGCGCAAACGCCTCACCCAGCGCCGCCGAATGCTTGAAACCATGCCCCGAACACGGCGACACCACCAGCGTGTGCTGCAGCGAAGGGTGTTCATCGATGATGAAATGGTGGTCCGGCGTCACCGTGTAGGCGCACACCGCTGACTTCACCACATTGGCCGTCACTCCCGTGATACGGCCCTGCACCTGTCGTTCAAACATCTCCTGCGCTTGCGCCGCCGAGACCGTGCGGTCCAGCGTCTCGGGCGTAGAGGTGGTGTCATATTGCGCCGTGGCCAGCTTCAGGCTGCCTTCGCCGGGCAACGCCGGGAACCCATAGTGGGTCTGATCCTGGCCATGCGTGAGGATATAGGTGGGGGATTTCCCCACCAGATCGGCACCCGGTTCAAGCTCGAACCAAAACAACTGCTGGCGATAAACACTGAGCAATTGATCAAGCGGCGCGCCGAGCAAACCGCCCGCCCAGTTGCCTGCACTCACCACCAGCTTGTCAGCCTGCAATGTGCGCCGGTCGGTGGTCACCGTCACGCCGCCCGCGTCCGAACTGATGTGGGTCACGGTTTCGCCCTTGTACAGCGTAGCGCCGTGTTGCTCGGCCAACTTGAGCTGCACGTCAATGCAACGCTCCGGGCGCACAAAGCCGCCGCCGGGCTCGTAGTAGCCAATGGCACTGTCCGCCACGTGGGCAAATTGGGGAAAGCGCTGGCGAATCTGCGTGGCATCCAGCAATTCATGTTCGATGCCATAGGCCTGCGCCAGACCAATCGTGCGCAAGGTAAAGTCGGTTTCATCGCAGGGGTCAAAGCCATCGTGTGAGGTCAACACCAGCAACCCCGACTGCTCGAACAACGCCTCCCCGGACAACGCTTCCAGCTCACGCCAGATACGGTGCGAGTTACGCACGATGGGCACGTACTGAGCCCCTTCACCCACCGACAGCCGCGTGATGCGCGTATCGCCGTGGCTTGAGCCGAAGGTGTGAGGCGGGTGATGGCGGTCGATGCCAGCGACTTTTACCCCGACTTTCGCCAGTTGATACACCGTGGCGGCCCCCATGGCGCCTAGGCCGATGACCAGCGATTCATAGCGTTCCATGGTGGGTACTCGCGTGTGAGGGGTAGGGGGGAGTTGAGGTGACGGCGTGGAAAAAACAATCGACACCGCCAAGAGGAGTGTGTGGGAGTTTGACAGTTGTGTGCGTTATAGATAAGGGGGCTCAAGTTTGCCCGTACCATTCGCAATGGATTTCGGCTCCTCGGGTTGGTTGAGTCTTTTCGTGCTCCCCCAATACGCCGAGGAAATTCATTCCAGCATCGTAGTTTTCTGGAATTTTTTCGGAAAGGTAGCGCCCCTGTTGATGATGTTGAGAGCATTTTGTGGGCGAGTGATAGGGATAAGGGATATCACGTTGTGCACTCATTTTTTCGGCTAAAGGTGCTCGCGTGTTACGCGGTCGCTGGTTTTGGGGCTGCTGCGCAACCCAACGCGGGGCAAGCCCGCTCGCCACAGGAAGCGCGCTAGCCACAAGGGCACGCAGTGCTGGCTAACCGACTAGCGCACCACTTCTAATGCCGTTATCTCATTCACATAATGCGATTCGCTCGAGGTCAACTCCAGCGTCAGCGCCACGCCCAGGTCTTCGATAAATACGCGGGAGGTTTTATAGTCGCCCTGGTCGCACGCCAGCTTGATGGCGTCGCCGGTCAAGGCGGCAAACACCTGCCGTGCCGGGATGCGCTCACCGACCTTGCAGGTCAACGAAGTTTCGTAGGGTTTGTCGGTCGGTTGGGCAGGCACATTCAGCATCTTCATGCGTGCGCTCAGCGTTTGGCCAGGGGCCCAGCTGTTCGGCAGCTTCAGCTCGACTTCGCGGGTTTGCAGCACGCGACCATCGCCTACGCCATTCATCTTCGACTTCAACTGGATCAGGTCGGCTTGCGTCAGGCGATCAACGTTGAAGGTATTGCCGTAGGCCTCGTTCTTCACCAGCAAACCACCCTCGGCCTTGAAGGTGACTGAGGTTGGAACGTCCTTGCTGCCATCGCCTTTTTTGGACAGGTAGCTGTAGTTCAGCGTCTTGAACTTCGGTTGCAGCAGGGGCGAGTCGAGGCGCTGGAGCACGTTGGCAGGCACGTCGACATCGCTGAAGTTGGTTTCGATCTGGGTGCGCGGGTAGTCGACCGGCGCGATGTCGGGACGCAACAGCGCCAGCAGCCCGGCATTCACGCCGCCTTGTACCGAGCAGCTGACACGCGATTGTGTGCCTTGCTTGCCTTGCGGCTCCACGATCAGCACCCGTTCCACCTGGCGCGTGCCCGGCGCCTTGCCCGGCTGGGGTTTGATTGCCTGCCAGCCGTTGCCGACCTTGAGCTCGCTGCGCGTGTATTCCTTGTCGCCTTTTTGCAGCGACCCGGGTTGTTCCAACAGCGGCGCGAGGCGCTGGGCAACCTCATCGACACCGCCGTCCACAATGAAGCCCCAGTAATAGTAGCGCCCCAACGGGCCGAGGTCGGCGACCTCATCGGCATACGACAACAGCTTCAAACCCGCAATGGGCGGCGCGCTGACCGGCACTTGGTCGGCCTTGCGGTCGGCGCGGTTTTTGACCGCGATCCAGGTGAAGTTCTTTTCCTGCTTGAGCGGAGCGTAGGCCTGCCAGGCGTCACGGTGCGTGTTGAGGCTGGAGAAGAAGCTCGCGTCGCAGCGTGTGAAAGCCTTGAGTGTGTCGGTCAAGGCGGCGTCGTCGGCATGGGCGAGGGACGGCAACACGGCAGCAGCCAGGAGGAGGGCGGGCAACTTCATTACGGGGGATGTCCTTATCGGAGAAAGGCGAGGCGGCATTATCCAGTAGATGGGGGGCGGCTTCTAGGAAAACACGGCAAGCCCTAATGCC
>NZ_JBJGXU010000049.1:0-43185 GCF_045447305.1 Pseudomonas sp. D47
GTCAGGTTGATTGTAGGCCGCGATTTCGTCCGCATCGGAGTGTGTCTGCCCTGACTTAATCCGGCATACCGGCTGCCCGGGGAACCTTTCGGCCTATGTTTCAGATCACACTGCGATATGACTGATGCCGGGGAGGGCCAGGCGCTCGGGCCGTTATCGATAGGCTGTCGTGACGTAGGTTGTTCAGACTGGTTCACGGAACGTATGATCAGAACAAGCACCGTTTCGGGCGCTAAGACTTACACCCTTTGAAGGACATGAGCATGGAAAAGCACTTCGGTAATTCAGGCCTTTTCAAGGCTACTTCGTATCACTGCAACAAGCTCCTGAGCGGCGGTGTCGCTAACTGGGAGCTGAAAAATAGTGCGTTGAATACGAAGGAGTTTTTGATATGTCCAAAGAACTACTCGGAGTTTCTGCTCTAGGGTTAATGGTGGTCGGTGAGTTTTGTGCGATTTACAGTGAGGTAGTAACCGCCAAGCTTGCCCACACAGGGAGTGGCTCGTGGGAAGGGTTCGTACTTCCTGTTGCACTTATGTGTTTTGCAGGGCTTTGTCTGCTGGGTGCTTATTGGCTTGGATACGTTGCCGTCGGTGATATCTGGATCGTCACCGTGGTCTCGGTTACCTCTTTGTTGCTTCTGGAGCCCATTGTGGTCTGGTCTCTGTTTCATGAAGCACCAGGGCGAGGCGCACTCATTGGGTTCGTCTTGGGCGCTTTGGGCATGCTTTCCACTGTATTGCTTTAACTCACCCTTCTGGCCCAGCAATCAAATGCTGGGCCAATTCGCGCATCTGGATCAGCTCAATCCGTTAATTCAGCGCACTCAGCTCGGCGCACTATTCGCCCCTTAGCCATTCGCCTTTCCGACATCCGGTGTGGTGCTGACGTGGATTTGTCACCGCCAGCTATAATGGATGGTTTCGTCACGGCGATCATCCACCACGAGAACGCAGGCTATGCCTATCCTGACGCCGTGTTGGCGCAGAGGCGGTCAGCCAGAAACCGCCATATTTCACAGGGCCAGCGCGTCCTCTTGTCGGGTAAAGCCGCAAGTTTGATGCATTGATACAACGGGTTCACAGTTGTTTTGCAAACCGTTCAACCGCACCTAAAACTTCTCGGGCGCCAGATTGAATTTCCAGTATCACGCTTCCTGCTTGTTGAGCCAGCATCAGCCCTTGCTCCGCCTGGGAACGACTGCTACCCATGTTTGCTACGGCTTCATCGACTAGAAGCTGATTTTTTTGCACGACTGCAACGATCTCCTCAGTCGCATTACTCGTTCTTCCTGCAAGTTGCCGTACTTCGTCTGCGACAACCGCAAACCCTCTACCTTGTTCGCCTGCGCGCGCCGCCTCGATTGCCGCGTTCAGTGCTAATAGATTAGTTTGAGCAGCGATTCCACCGATAGTTTGTACCATCGAGCTGATCAGATAAGACTGCTTACCCAAGGCTTCAATGCCTTCCGAAGCAGACGATATTTGGTCGACAATTTTGTTCATCGTGCCGACCGTTTCCTGAACAACTTCTGCTCCCCGATTTGCAGAAATATCAGTTTGCTGTGAAATGTCGTAGGCCGTGCTAGCAGCAGAACTAATCTCTTGTTCGCGCTGAACTTGATCGGTGACCACGGTGGCGAACTTTACAATCTTGTAAAGTTTTCCTCGGGTGTCATAAACAGGGTTGTAGGTAGCTTCAAGCCAAATTTCCCGGCCAGAACTATCTATTCTTTTGAATCGGTTTGCTACGAAATTTCCGTCATTCAGCGTTTTCCAAAACTGCTGGTATTCTGAGGAAGAAGTATAGGCGGGCTCACAAAATAAGCTATGATGCTTCCCCACTAATTGTACAAGTGAATAACCCACTGCATTTAAGAAATTATCGTTCGCGGTGATAATCTTTCCCGACGTGTCGAATTCTATCACTGCGGTAGATCTCAGCAGCGCTTGGATGAATTCGCTATTTTCACGTGACTTGTCTATAGAGTCTGTGGCATCTATTCCATAACAAGCCATATGGGTTGTACGACCACTTTCATCTTTGATTGGGCACCAAGCTGCGTGTATCCAAACCATTCGACCGTCGGCTGTGATGTATCTGTAGTCATCGCTGACTGATCGCCCTTCAGACATCGCACGCATAAAATTTTTATAACAAGAAAGATCTTTGACATACGAGGGTGATAGGGTGCCTAGTGAGGCGCCAATTAATTTAGTTTGTTCGTAACCTACTACTTTCGCGAAATTTTTATTGATGCAGGTAATCGTCAGGTTGCTATCGACAGTCATGGTGACCATTTCAGCACTTACACCGTCTTGTAATGCTTGCTGCCTTTTGACTTCACCCTTTAATTCCATTAGCTCTTTTTTTAAGGTTCTGTTGAACACATAGATGCCCGAGGTAAGGTTGTGTGGGCCCTAAGGCGGAGCCATCGCAGCTAAAATTAAGTTAGCTAGCTAAGCGCTTGGGTGGTTCGATGGTTTTAGCTACTTTTCAATTGTAGTTGACCTCTTGTACACGTGTTAAAGATTTTTGAAACCCATTATTCTGTGTGTCCAACCAAGGCTGTCTTTGTACTGAGTGAGGTTTATCTATTCAGTTGGGTGTTCAGCTTTCAATAAACACTCAAAAGCGTTGTTCCGTTTTGTATTAAGTGCTGCAATAAAGTGCGCATCGCGGATGCGTTGAATGTGCCATGCTCCGCATGGGTACCTATGATGCTCTTACACGCGTTTTCAACTCTGTAGAAGCGTGTGCCATCCGTTCCGTGTTTGATATGTTTTATCAAACTGACTTATTAAGACCTGCGGGCCACGTCAGCGGCTGAAGCGCTTGATCGGATTTCTCGGCCGGACGTCTATTCCACCAAGCTGGCTCAACGTTGATCGAATGCACGCAAGTACTGCTCTGGCACAAGTGCTGGTCAGCGTTTCTCTCGGGCGCTGTGATCGTCAAAGTCGAAATCGGTTTGCAGGGATCTTTGCCCGGCAGCTGCCGAAGGTGTGCGCAGTTGTGGCCCATGGATTATCTCCAGTAAGGCGCCGCCCTCCGTTACCGGTGGTGGCAATTCAGTCCTCGGAGAAGGCTCTCCAGATTTCGCTCCCCTTCTTTAGTCTGCGCGACAGCCTTAAGTCCTCCCCGGATGAGCTTTTCAGCCGCCGGACGTTCGAAGAGTCCCGCCCAGGCATCGTGCTCGCGGCGAAAGCCTTCCCGCAGGTCTGTTCTGGGCACTGCTTTTTTTGCGGCGGCGATTACCCCTTCGGGCAGTGCGGCGATGTTGCGCGCCAGCCGATCAACGAAATCGTCAAGTTGGTCCGCAGGTATCGCTCTGTTGATCCATCCATAACGTTCTGCCGTTATTGCGTCGATGAGATCGGCGCCAAGTATCACTTCAAGAGCTCGGCCGCGCGTCATGCGACTAGGAAGGTATTGAGTCGCTCCACCCCCTGGGGTGATGCCCATCAACGCTTCGCATTGGGCAAGTCCTGCTCGGTCTTCTGCGGCAAATACCATGTCGGCTGCCGAGATGAACTCTGCGCCTCCCCCGCGCGCCAATCCGGCGAGCTTGATAATTGTTACCTGTGGCTGATCTCGCAGCAGCTCGCCGAATGCCTGGAACGGGTTGAGAGCCTCTGGAGACTCATGAACAAAATCGTCAAACGCGTGCGGCTCGTCGATTAATGTCATATCGACATGCGCTATGAAAAACTCTGGGTCCGCACTCTGGAATACCAGCACGCGGCTGTTTGTGTCATCACGAGCGCGAAGGAGAAAGCGCTGTATCTCGCCCATCAAAGATACGTCGAGTACGTTCACTGGCGGATTATTAATTGTGATCGTCGTAACGCCATTAGCGTTGGAAATGTGAAGTTTGCCGACGTCTGTATCTGTCATCTGAGTACTCCTTGGTTAGGTGCGCTAATGATCTGATAGTATTTATTGGATACTTGGAGTCAATTACGCACCTGAAGCATCCTAGGTGTACTGGAGGATACCAATGGAAGATACTGACCCGATCTACCGCGCCGATTGTCCAAGCCGCGTGATACTCGATCAGATAGCAGATAAATGGTCGATGATGGTTCTGGCTGTATTGTGCGAGCCCTGTCGCTTCAATGCCATCAAGCGTCGTCTCGATGGCATCACCCAACGCGTGCTGACCCAGACGCTACGCAAACTGGAGCGCAACGGAATGTTGACGCGTAGAGTTCTGGATGGACGAGTGCTTGGTGTCGAGTATGCCCTGACACCACTGGGTAGCTCGTTGCAGGGGGCATTCTCGGTTCTGTTCGACTGGACAGTCGAGAATATGGACGCCATTCAAGACTGCCGACGTAGCTATGACGCAGCTGAAAAAAAAGAGCGAATTATGAACTGTTAAGTTACCCACTACGTGGCTTGGTTGGGCCTGCGCGGCTCACTGGCCATGATCCGTATGCGTATTTGAAGGAGGTACTGGCGCGGCTGCTGACGCAACGGGCGAGCGAGATCGCCGAGCTGTGGCCGCATAACTGGAAGTCGATTCAGTCTTTAGAAGCATGAACGTTCGCGCTAGCCTGTGCATCAACAACTAAAATTTCGGTGAAACCCTCGCTCAAGCGTGGAGGCTGAAGTGCTTTAAAAACGTTTCTAATGGCATTCTCAGGAACCATCTCATCATCAGGGCGCAATTGATTACGTGCCAAACAGTCTTCCAGCGAAGTAGTGAACCAAGTAGCTACTGCATCTACCCCATGCTTCTTGGCAGCCTGTATGAGCGATTCACGCTCACAGCGCTGAACCAGGATGGCATCAAAGATTACAGCGCCAGGCTCAACTAAACGCGTCGATTTGGCCCAAGTGCTTTTTCCTGCACCCTGAGCGCCTATCAACACATACAGACGAGAAGGTTTGGGAGTCACTAGCAGAGCCTCTGATAGGGCAAGGTGAGCCCTCTGCCAAGCCAGTCTATTTAGCTCAGCATTAATAATGCGGCCATTCTCCGTCTGTAAGAAGTGATCAGGATTGATGTGCATGAAGACGGCCGGCCAGGAAAGGCGTGAATGTAGCATTTGAACGCAGGGGTGGCCGGAAACTGTTTTTAGGCAGGAGTTCGGAAAGGTCGGCCCTGTGCCGTGAAAATTTACGTCTTACACAACAGCATCGAAGGTGTGTTAGCCAGACGCTTACGTTGAAACGACCCAGCACCGAGTCAACATGAAGGAAAAGGTTGCGCACCTACAGGCTTAGCGCATTGTCAGTTTCAGCGTCGTAAGCGTCTGGCCAATACACCTTCCTGATCCAACGCTTGTGCGCGATCGGGCACCGAAACTTCGCTGGCCAGGGTGGTCGCGGTGTTCGGTGCGGCGAGGCCGCACTGTACTTATCTGTTTGCCAACCGCCGCGCCACTCGCATGAAAGTATTGGTGCATGACGGGTTTGGCGTCTGGCTGGCTGCTCGCCGCTTGAACCAAGGCAAGTTTCGTTGGCCAGGGGGGCGTCATGGCTCCGAGATGGAGTTGTTTACCGGATCGCTTCGCAGTGGCAAACGGGCAGCGGCGATCATGAGTCTGATCCAGTCGCTGCCAACGCAGCGCGCCAGTGATATTGATCAACTTCTCCCACATCAATGGATGCAGGCCTGACTTACGCGCTGTAAGTTGGACGGACGCTTAGCGATCTAGTCGTGAGACGTTGCTTGTAACGCTGAAGATTACTCAGGCGCTTCTGGATCTACTGGAATCGACACGGGAATTTGCCACGACGGCTTTTTGCCATCTTGACTGTCGAACATTCGACGCGCTTTGCGGAATTCCTCGGCGTTCTCGACTACCCAAGTCCAGATAGGGGACATACGGATCAACAGTCCCAGGCCCAGCGGCGTCAGCTCATACTCGACCCGGGGCGGAATTTCACCGAACTCCCGCCGAATCAGTAGACCATCGCGCTCCATGGCGCGTAGTGTCTTCGTCAACATTCGCTGAGTTACACCCGCCATCTGCCTTTTAATCTCGGCATGGCGCATCTTACCGTAGACACCTAACGCATGCAGAATGCCCAATGACCAGCGGCTACCTGCGTGAGCGAGGACTTCGCGCCTGACGCCATCATCATCTTCTCTTAGCGTTTGGCAGATAGTTTCTGCCTGCTTAAGAGTTTCATGATCGGTCATTTCTCCCCCTGGTATCACACGTGTGCCTTCTTACGAGCGCTGCCGAATCGTGCAAGCATTCGCTCATCTTACAGGCAATAGGTCTCAGGAGAAATCATGACCAAAGTGACCCAGCTTTCCCCCCAATCAATTCTTGTTCTAGGCGCAGGTGAACTGGGTCTTCCGGTTTTACGCAATCTTGCGCGGGTGGCAAAGCGTACGCCCGGCTCCAAAATCAGCGTCCTGCTCAGGGATTCGACCATCAACACTCAGGTGCCGGAGAAAAAGGTAGAAATCGATGAGCTTCGCAGTCTAGGCATCCAAATGGTCGCCGCAGACCTGGTGAATGACTCAATCGATCAGCTGGCT
Source organism: Pseudomonas sp. D47 (assembly GCF_045447305.1). Lineage (NCBI taxonomy): Bacteria > Pseudomonadati > Pseudomonadota > Gammaproteobacteria > Pseudomonadales > Pseudomonadaceae > Pseudomonas > Pseudomonas sp. D47. The sequence continues at coordinate 6,503 of NZ_JBJGXU010000049.1, forward strand.
GAAGTGTTCGCACGGTTTGATACCGTAATAGGCTGTGCAGGCATGGTCGCGGGTCGAGAAACCCCGATGAAGTTGGCTACAGCCGCGCTCAAGTCCGGCGTGAAGCGCTACTTCCCATGGCAGTTTGGCGTCGATTTTGAGGTGATCGGTCGGGGCAGTCCCCAGGATCTATTCGATGCTCAACTCGATGTGCGCGAGTTGCTTCGTGCCCAAGACAAAACTGAATGGGTAATCATCTCGACGGGTATGTTCACCAGCTTTCTTTTCGAGCCTGTATTTGAGGTAGTGGACTTCGAAAACGACACAGTGAACGCCCTGGGCAGTCTTGAGAACAGCGTGACGCTCACGACACCAGACGACATCGGTACGCTGACAGCGGAAATCGTTTTCTTTGAGCCTCGCTTGCGCAATCAAATTGTCTACCTTTCTGGCGACACTGTGACGTATGGGCAGGTTGCGAATATCCTTGAACAGGTTCTGGGACGCCCATTCAAACGTAACGTATGGACTGTTCCGTACCTAATCCAGGAATTGGAGAAAGACCCCACTCATCACATCAAAAAGTACCGCGCTGTGTTCGCACAAGGTAGAGGAGTGGCGTGGCCTAAAGCTGCCACTTTCAACGAGCAACAGTCGATTCAGGTCACCACCGCCGAGCAATGGGCTCGGAAAAACCTTGCAGGCACTTTAACGCACAAGCGCGTAGCTGAATGATCCTGCGCCAGGGAATTACCTGCTGAGAAGCTCATTGGCCTGATAGTGGGTGTTGATGACTAAGACTGAAAAGTGGAGCGCGGGATTCATAGTCCGATGCCACGCCGTTTATTTATCGTACTCGTACGCTCTGCCGAAGTTTGAGGCGCTCTAAAACGACGCGCTGTCGAGATTTTAGAACTCACAGCCTGAATCAAGGTGACTTCACCGAACGCTTACTCAGCGTCGACGGCAATAACGCAGTAACCGCACTGCAGGCTTGGCAGGCGTATGTGAAAGCGTTGAGTCGAGAGCAGGGTTGCCAACGTTCAGTTTGGCTGTGCCGTCTGGAACTAATAATCTGCGGCCTCACTCTTACCTTCACCTAGTTAACCTGAGTAAAAACATGAGCATAGGTGCAAGGCTGAAGAGTGAGAGGCTTCGGCTTGGAATCTCCCAAGCTGAGATCGGGAAGTGGGGGGGTGTCGAAGTGAATGCTCAGGGGCGTTACGAGAACGATATAAGGTTCCCCCGCGCGGATTACTTGGCTGCTGTTGCAAAAGCCGGCGTTGACGTGCTCTTTGTCATCACCGGGCAGCGCACACAGAATGGCAGTACGGACTCCCTGAAGGCGGCTGAGGCACTGGACAGCGCAACTGAGTGCTTGGAAAAAGCCAAAGAACTTATTCACTGAACCCCCTGAGGCGCGCAGTGCTGAGCGAGGCACTCAACGCCCTTAAAGTGCACCTCGCCTGCCGCCTCCGTACGGCGAGGCCTTAGTGAATGGCCGAGGTACGTTGAGTGGGCGCTGGATCAAATTTGGAAACCTCCTGAACCCAGAAGCGCCGATACTTGGTCTGGTCAGGCGGGACGGGCTTATGAAGAGACCAAGAGTGCTCGGCATTCAAGGCGTCTCGATAAGCCTGCCACTCCTTCGCTTCAGCAACATCCGTAGCGCTTTTTTTGTCCTCAAACCAACCTAAAATGTAGACCTCACCTTGATCTCTTCCATGCTCTACCAGTAAGTAAATATCTTTCATAACCTAAATCCACTGCCACATTTCTCAATTTCCCCGACTCGGGGCGCTTCTTTACAGGGTATCGGCCCACGCTTGCACTTGTTGAGACTTATTGCGCCGCCCATGCCCGCGTGGGGATCCGTGCTGGCTGTCCTGACGCTCGAAAACCCTCCACGATCTGCGCCATGCCTGTTTTGTTGCTGATTTTATGAACTACGCTCGTCGTGTCGTTCGTAGTGCGAACATAGCGTTTGGAACGGTCACCATGGATAAGCGCCTTGCAGGTCTATCGTTTCTGCTCACCCTCGGATGGGTCGCCACCGTGGTGTCTGTGATGTGGTATTTCTACGACAGTTAGCCGGCGGGCCGGAGCCGTTCAGCCTGTTTCAGCGTGAAGCGCAGGCACAAGAGTTACCGTGTTATCCGGATTAAAGCCAGGTTTAGTGGTGCTCAACCAAGGTTTGACACCCGGCAAACTCTGGGTTTGCCGGGATTGCAGAGCGTTTAAGGCATCAAGACTGAGTCTACAACGTGGATCACACCGTTGGACTGCATCACGTCGGCGATGCTGATACTTGCCTTACCGCCCTTGGCATCCACCACCCAAAGCTTGCCGTCGTGCAGTTTGATATTCAGCGACTCACCTTGCACGGTTTTCAGCACAACGGTGCCGCCGTTCTTCTTGGCGTCGGCCATCAGTTGTGCCGATGTGTGAGTGCCGGGCACGACGTGGTAGGTCAGGATTTTAGTCAGGTCGGCTTTGTGTTCTGGCTTGACCAGCGTATCGACGGTACCTGCCGGCAACTTGGCAAAGGCTTCGTTGGTTGGCGCGAATACGGTGAAAGGCCCTTTGCTATTGAGCGTATCAACCAACCCGGCAGCCTTGACTGCTGCTACGAGTGTGGTGTGGTCCTTTGAATTGACCGCATTCTCTACGATGGTTTTGCTTGGGTACATCGCTGCGCCTCCGACCATCACTGTGTCGGCGGCAACGCTGAGTGTTGCAGTGACGCTGAGAATCGAGAAACAGGCTGCTGCAGCAAGTTTTTTGTAAAAAGCGTGCATGATGTATCTCCTTGGCTCTTATGCCCTCCGAGTGAGGGTATTGAATCTACGAGCCAACCATCAAAGTGGATGCACGGTTTCATAAAATAATTGTGTGAAGGCGGTTAATGGGTACATCGCTGCAAAGCCTGTACGTTCGTAATGATCACGAAAAATACTCAGCCCGGCTGCGCATTGAGCTTTTTTGCATCTCGCCCTCAGTGCTACAGTCTTGAAAAACCACTGTATTGAAGGAAAAACCGGTGCTGGAGCTCTTTTCGGATCGACTCCATATGCGGCAGTTGTCTTCAACTGACTGGGCGCTTTTTCTACAGCTACATACTGACCCGAAGGTGATTGAGTATGTGTGCGACCACCCTGCGGAACATAGCCTACGAGAGAAGTTTGCATGCAGGCTTCCTGAGTGGACGCCAGATTCCGATCATTGGTTGTGCCTTGTCATCTGCGAGCGACATAGCGGCCAGCCTGTAGGTGTCACCGGCTTAAAGATGACCCGCAATGGGGCTGACGCGCCAGGTGCCGAAGTCGGCTACCTTCTTTTGTCGCAGCAGCACGGCAAGGGATATGGTGTCGAATCACTGAGCAGCGTGATTGCCTATGCAGATGAAAGCTTGAGGCTCACTGCACTCCAGGCCACGGTAACAGCCGGGAATATTGCGTCATGTCGCGTGCTTGAGAAGTGTGGTTTTTCGCTGGAAAGCCGTGTTCCGAATGCAGTGCGAATCAATGATCAGGTATTTGAAGACTTGATATACACGCGTTCTATCGCCGCGAGCGTGGGTCACTCCTAGCCCCAAGTTCAGACGTTTTCTCCCTGAGCCCTCGCAAGTTCTACCGCCGCCGTAATTGCCGCTCGCGCCTGAGGGCTGTTTTTCCAGCACGTCGAACCCAATGCCGCAGACGCTTGCGCGAGGATGTCGCTCACGTGCGCTTTACCAAGTTCTTCCATCGACTCGATACCCATCTGCTCCAGCCGAGCAATGACGGTCGGGCCTACTCCCTTGAGCGCGAGCAAAGCGGTTCTTTCTTCCATTGAAAATGGCATCCGTAAACTCCTTATTTAACCGTGAATACGTGTTCGACCTGATGGGTTTTCATTCGGCCTCATGCCTGATAACACGTTGCTCCTTAACTTCCCCCGCATACCCACCAATCTTCTCCTGCTGAGCCGTCAGCAACGCACAAATCTTCATTAACGCGACTGCCTGCGCAGGCGTTTTAGCGCCTGCCGCCATGGCCGTCAGCTCAACCACCGACCAGCCGATAACCGCCGCCGCATCTTCAAGGTCATAAAACAATTCCTGCTGAGCAGTCCTCGGCCCATCGAGGCCTTGTATCAACTCTTCCATCTACTTCACCGCCTGCCGTTGCTTCAACGCCAATCCCATCACCACCATGCCGATTTCAGCCAGGTCGGTTTTGAATGGGATCTCGCCGATTTGATTGAACCCAAATGCCTCATAAAAGCCTCGGGCATTCAGGTTGGTCTTGAGTACATCCAGCCAAAGCAACGTTTCCCCACGAGATTGCGCCTGCTCACAAATGAACTGCAGAAACTGCTTCCCATACCCGTGACCTGTGGCTGATTTGAGCAGGTAGATTTTTTGCAGCTCCGCCCCCAGCACCCCGGTAATAGGCGTGGGGGTTGACCAGTTAACCTTGGCAAACCCTACCGGTTTACCGCCACTGTCAGCGGCTATAAGCCACACATGCCGCTCGGTCGCTTCAAGCGAATGGCTCAGGGCGCTGGCTGAAAAGTCTTGATCGAGAAAACTCTGCATGCCGGCAGGCGACCAGATGGCGGAAAAGTGCTCGCGATAAGTCTCACAGCCGACCTCACGCAGGCTGTCGATATCGGCTTTTGTCGCTTGGCGTAAGTGGATCATAGGCCGCTCATTTGCCCCCAGTCACATCAAGGAACGTCCCGGTAATAAACGACGCTTCATCGCTCGCCAGCCACAATACCGCCCGTGCCACTTCTTCGGGTTGGCCGCCTCGGCCCATAGGGATGGAGTCCTTGACCCGATCGACCCGGCCCGGCTCGCCGCCGCTGGCGTGCATGTCGGTGTAGATGTGCCCCGGCCGGACGCAGTTGACGCGGATGCCGTCGCGGGCAACTTCTTTGGCGAAGCCGATGGTGAAGGACTCCAGGGCGCCTTTTGAGGCGGCGTAGTCGATGTATTCATGTGGGCTGCCGAGCCGCGCCGCCCCTGAGGACAGGTTGATCACCACGCCACCGCGCCCGTTGTGGCGGTGGGACATGCGCTTGATGGCGTGCTGGGAGCACAGCATCGGGCCGATGGCGTTGACGGCGAAAATACGTTGCATCCGTGCAAAGTCGAGGTCTTCCAGGCGCGATTGCGGCCCCAGTATGGCCGCGTTGTTGACCAGTACATCGAGGCGCCCGAACTCACGGTCGATCGCGGCGAATAACGCGGCGACTTGCTCCGGGTCTGCGCTGTCGGCGCGTATCGCCAGCGCTCGACGCCCGGTGGCTTTCACGTCGTTGGCCACGGCGAGAGCTGCGGCTTCGTCAGACACGAAGCTGATTGCTACATCGTAGCCGCGCTCAGCCGCCAGGCGCGCAGTGGCTGCACCTACGCCGCGACTTCCGCCGGTGATCAGGATGACGGGGGCACTCATGGTGTGATCCTTTGCTGGGGACAGGAATGGGCGGCCTCCGCCGATAAAATGCAGGCTCATGGTAGTCGATTTCCGAGTCGACGCTTGCTTACAGCGGCCATCGATTCCACATGGAGAGTCGCAGGGGGCCGGTCGCCAGCGCGCAAACCTGGCTGGCGGGTATCGCGCATGCGCGCCTGGAAATACTTGAGGGTGTGGGGCACCTGCCGATGGTCGAGGCCACCGCCAGAACCACCGCACACTGTCGCAAATTGCTCGACAAGGCCAAAGTGTATGCCTTGATCTGTCCCTAGCTGTACGGGGCGATGGGCTGCGCAAACCACTACTGTCGCAGGCATACTACCGCCGTTCGGATGCCGTACCATGTTCATGTCTACCAGCCTGCTGTCAGCCTTTGTGCTGTTCGCCTTTGTGTCCTCGATCACGCCTGGCCCCAACAACACCATGTTGCTGGCGTCGGGGGTGAACTTCGGGTTTCGCCGCTCCATGCCCCATGCGTTGGGGATCAGCATGGGGTTCATGCTGCTGGTGATTTCGGTGGGCCTGGGCCTTGGCGAAGTGTTCAAGCTGTTCCCGTGGGCTTACACCGTGTTGCGCTATGTGGGCGCGACGTATTTGTTGTACCTGGCGTGGAAGATCGCGACCGCAGGTGGCATGTCCGACAGCAGTGACGAGCACGGCAAACCCATGACCTTCCTCGGCGCGGCGGCGTTCCAGTGGGTCAACCCCAAGGCGTGGATCATGGCGTTGGGGGCCATCACCACCTACACGCCAGCGGAAGGTTATGTGACCAATGTGTTGGTGATCGCCCTGGTGTTTGCGGTGGTCAACCTGCCCAGCGTGTGTGTATGGGTGGGTTGCGGCACCGGCCTGCGCAACGTGTTGCGCGAGCCGCGCTGGATACGGGTGTTCAACGGGTCGATGGCGGGGTTGTTGGTGCTGTCGCTGTACCCGATGCTCTTTGCCAACTGACAGCGCCGCGCACAGCCGCCCAACAGTGCGGGCTTAAACGGGCGAGATGGTCGCCAGCAAGCCAATACCAATGGTCAGCACCAAAAAGCCGAACAGGAAAAGTGCCATCTTGGTCATAAGACCTCCGAAAGGAAGAGGGCGGCAGGAATCTTCCTGCCGGGAATGGGCCTATTGTCCGCCTCGAACAGTTTTCAATACAGGCGCAGATAGCAAAGAAAAAACCGTATCAGATTGGGCCGTGACGGCTTAACTGCGGGCTCGGGAGGCGGGCGCGTTTATGAAGATCAGCAGTAATTTCGTCCCGGCAGCACGTGCCTTGCGCGATTTTGGCACCGGTGCTGGTGCCGGCCGGCAGCTACTTTATGTTGGGTGATAACCGCGATAACAGCGCAGATTCACGCTATATCGGCTTTGTGCCACGCTAGCTGCTGATCGGCCGCGCGCACCCTGTGCTGGCGGCCGCGCAGATCCTGAATAACTGGATGCCACGTTTTCGTCGATTCTGCGCGCTAATCCTCTAAGATGACGCCCATTGCATCTACAACAAAAGTGGGCTGACCCTCGATGGAAAGACGCCAGTTCAGCGGTGGCATGAAAGGCAAAAACCTGCGCTACCTCAATGAAACCCCCCAGCAGCCTGCAGCGACCACGCGTGTCGGCTTCTTGCTGCTCGAACACTTCTCCCTGCCCGCATTCACCCAGACCCTCGACACCCTCATCACCGCCAACCTGCTGCGCCCCGAATTGTTTGCCACACGTACCTTCGGTTGCTGCGAGGGCGAAGTCATCAGCGACCTGGGCCTGGTGATCCGCCCCGATGCGCGGCTGGAACTGTCGGCGCTGGCGCAACTGGACTTATTGGTGGTCTGCGGTGGCTTTCGCACCGAACTCAAAGCCTGCGATGAGTTGATCCAACTGCTGCGCACCGCCGCCGAACAGGCTGTGGGGCTGGCCGGGCTATGGAATGGCGCCTGGTTCCTTGGGCGCGCCGGCCTATTGCAGGGCTACCGCTGCGCCATCCACCCGGAACATCGCCCCGCACTGGCGGAAGTCGCCAAGGCCGCCCAGGTCACCAGCGAACCCTACGTGATCGACCGTGACCGCCTGACGGCCTCCAGCCCATCAGGCGCCTTTCACATGGCCCTGGACTGGATCAAAACCCTGCATGGCAAGGCGTTGGTCGAAGGCATCGAAGACATCCTGTCGTTCGAAGAGTCGCGCTACCGGCGCATCAAACCCACGGAGAACGTCTGCGTCAGCGCGCCGCTGCGTGAAGTGGTCAAACTGATGGACACCAACCTCGAAGAACCGCTGGAGCTGGACCAACTAGCGGTCTATGCCGGCCGCTCGCGGCGCCAGTTGGAGCGGCTGTTCAAGGAACAACTGGGCACCACACCGCAACGCTATTACATGGAACTGCGCGTCACCGAGGCGCGGCGCTTGTTGCAGCACACCGAGCTGTCGCAAGTGGATGTGCTGGTGGCGTGCGGGTTTGTGTCACCGAGCCATTTCAGTAAGTGCTATAGCGCGTATTTCGGGTATAGGCCGTCGAAGGAAAAGAGACGGGTGAAGTAGCACGGATAAAACGCAACGACGAAAGCTTGGTGGCCAAGTAGGCCTGTGCGGGGGCCACAGGCGAACTTGCCAATACCAGCAGATTTAATGTTTGCCCGGCTAAATCCAAGGTGCCACAGAGTGTCGAAACCTCGCCTGCCTGGGTATTGGTGACGGTCAAGCTCACGGACTGAAACGCCAACTTGCTGGAGACGGCGTTGATATCGGTAAAACCGGACACTTCGACAAAGACGCCGCCCGAGGTTAACCGCCCCTGGACAATGCCAAAGCGATGCTGGGAGTCAGCCTCAACCGTCAATGACAGGAGCGTTTCATCGCTGGCGACCCAGCGCCCGCTTAAATCGTTATCAATCGATATCGATTCGATCGGCGCACAGGGAGTGGCGAGGGAGGGCTGTGCCACTCGACGATAAACCAGCTTGTCGATGTAATTGCCTCGGTTCGCCAAGTCAGGGAACTCACTGGACGCGACCAGCAGGTGCGACAGGGCCAGCACATCGCCTTTGTCACCCGTACTCAGCTGCCCGCTTAATCCTGAGGCCCACTGCCAACTGGGGTCGCTCGTTTCATTGCCAAGGTCGTGCCACTCAATCGCCAATGCCAACGGCTGGTTTTTCAGCCGTGTCGCGCCAGGCCCCAGTAAAGAGCCAGAGATTGCGTAATGGCCCGTTGAGCCGGTTGACGATTGGTACGTGCCGAAGACGTGCTGGCCTGAGACCTCCAGGGTCATCAACGAGCCATAGTCGTTCTGCCAGGTCCCGGCGACTGAGACAGTTTTTTCGGCACTGCGCGGCGGGGCGGCCCTGCCATCAAGCACCGTTCGTTTGCCAGGGATGAAAGGCGTCGAAGACGATTGCGTAATGATCTTGGGGCCATCAGGCCGGTTGAACAGCCAGACGCCCACCGGGGCCAGCGAATAAACAGTGTTAGAGCATTTCACCACTCGGTACTCATACACCGTATAGCAATGCTCCATCACCACCGACCCTACCAGCACCAGGTCGGTGAGACCCAGTGGCGCGAACTGCGGCAGCACCTGATTTTTTTGCGGGCCTTCTTCGATCAGGCAGTTGTAGAGATCGGCGCCCAGGGTGATTTCACCGTCGGCGAACCCCAGTACCACGTTGGGTTGATCGCCCAAGGCCATGCGAGCCAGGGTCTGGCGCATCAACCTGTCGTCGCCCTTGAACCGCGAAGAGCCGGAATCGATAGCGAACTTGAGGTTGGACGCCAGTTGTTCTGAGCCTACCGAATAAGACGTCAGTTCGGCTGACCAGATGTACTCCACCCCAGGCAACGCGGTGTAGACGGACCAAGGCAAAAACACGCATGCGCCTTTGGTTTTCAGCGGGTCAACCGCGCCCATACGGCAGGTGCCGTTGTGCGCATCGGCGTTCCAGTCAAATGTCACAAACGGGTAGGCGGGGTCGAGTTGCCCTTCACGCATCAACGTCTGGAGCACAAATGAATGACGGCCTTCCACATAAGCACTGCTGCAAGGCAGGCCTAGCCCGCCATCCCAGTCCAGTTGCTTGAATTGCTCACCCTCATAGGCTGCGGCCAAAAACAGCTGAGTGTCCAATTGAGCACCAGCAGGCGTGGTCAACAGGTCTGAGGCGGACTCGACCTGCATCGTGCCCCAAGGGCCAAAGCTGTAAGGCCTGCGCAGACAATCGTTAAAGCTTGCGGTGCTGGAGGCATGAACGTCAAAACGCCCGCCCGCGAAATGCACACATTGATCATCCGGGCAGAGCGTCGACGTAACCCAGTTGATATTGGTACCTGTGTCGATAGCGAACTTCAGCGTTTGCGCCGGCGTGCCGAGTTTGAGCGGGCAATACCACGGGGTCGCGCCGTTGTTCTGAAAAGGCCCGCGCTGCATGGGGAAAACCAGGCTGCTTGGCGAGGGTCTGTTAGCCATGGGAACTCCGTTTCCAAGGGGATGGGGGCTGCGACTGATGTCGGGAGCCGTCTAGGGGCAGTATTCAATCCGGGTTTGCTGCCGGCGACTGCCAGCAGCGTGCCTTGGAGTGGGTCGGACTCGACGCTCAAACCACCGGCTTTAGCGCAATGCCTCGCCTTCCGTTTCGGGGATGAAGGCGGCGAGCACCACCGTGACCAGCAAAAACGCGTTAATGAGGGTGGCGGTCAGGTTGAACGAGGAGCCATAGGCGATGAGCGCGCCGATCAGCGACGGCGCCGCCACATTTGCCAGGCGCTGGGCGAAAATGGCCCAGCCATAGCCCAACGTGCGCAGGCTCGTCGGGTACAACTCGCTGACCCACGTGCCCCATACGCCCCAGGCGCCAAGGCTGAAAAACGCCAGGGCGAAGTTGCTCAGGTAGAGCATCTCCAGGCTCTGGGCGTTGGCAAAACCGTAACCGGCGAGTACCGACGCGCTAATGAAACTCACGATGACTTTTTTACGCCCCAGACGACCGGTCAAATAAGACGCCGCCATGTAGCCCGGGATCATGCACAGCGCCGACAGCGCGATAAAACCGTAGCTTTGCGGCAGGCTCAGGCCGCGCTGTTGCAGCAACGTCGGCAGCCACGTTTGCAGGCCCCAGTAACCCCACGAAAACGTGAAGTTGACGGTGATTTGCAGCAGGCTGACCTTGAGCAGCGCAGCACTGAATACATCGCGCTGGCGACCGGAAGTCGTACGATCAACCTGCAGTTCACACGTTTTGGGTATAAGCACCGTGCCCTGACTCAACGTGTAGATCGTGGCTTTGGCGTCTTCCTGACGCCCCACGGACGCCAGCCAATAAGGCGACTCTGGTACCCAGCGCGCGACGGCAATTGCCCACAAGCCGCCCAGCGAACTCAAGACGATAATGGCGCGCCAACCTTGCGGCAGCAGCCACACGGTGGCGCCCAACGCCAGCAACATACCGATCGGCCAACCTGCTGCGAGGTAAACCGTTAACGCACCGCGCTGGCGTACCGGCAGCAGCTCCTGGAAATGCGCAAAGGTCACCACCATCATGCCCACGGCTGCCACGCCGCTGAGCAATCGCAGGGCATACAGGGTGGAATAATCCGGCGCAAACGCACTGGCCAGGGAGATCACCCCGTAGGTGCCAAGGCTCCAGATAATCGCGCGCTTGCGGCCGATGCGTTCGGCCACTTTGCCCCAGGGCAATGCACCCAGCAGCATGCCGATGAACATCGCGCCGATCAGGTGGCCGACGGCAAGTGCATCCAGGGCAAATTCTGCCGCAATCAACGGCGCGGTGTAGACGATGATCATCATCTCCCAGGCTTCAATCGCAAACACCAGAAACAGTACCAGGCAGCACTGCAGGTGCTTGCGTGTCAGGGGCACGTCTCTGAACACATCACCCACGTTGCGGTGCTGTTGTGACCCGCGCGGGTCGGGCGTGGAGGGAGTATCACGCATGGCAGTTATCCTTTTTATGCTCAGGCTTTGACGCGATTGCCTATGGGAGCGGGGCCCTTGAACAAACCGAATCGTTCGATTTCGGCTTCCGGTGGTGGCTCACAACTGCCCACGCGGCTGGGGCGCCAGCCAAACCTGCGCTTCATGCCCGCCATGGCTTCGGCGACTTTGAATGCCGCCACCACGGGGTCGATCACCGGCACGCCGATTTCGCGTTGCACCTCCTCAAAAAAGCCGAACTCGATGGTGCAGCCCAGGATGATGGCCTCGGCGCCATCGTCTTCTACGGCACGCCGGGCTTGCTCGATGATCTTGCGGCGGGTCACCGCGTGGTCGAGCTGGAACTCATCCACGCCCATGCCCAGCGGGCGCATTGACGCCAGTCTGTCGCCGGCACCGTAGCCCTGGACCAGGCTGCGCATCTGCTCGATCCACTTGGTGCGCCCGACAATGATCGAAAAACGATTGGCCAGGTGCGCGGCCACCTGCAGGCTTGCCTGGCAGGGGCCGACGACCAGGGTTTTACCGGAAATTTCGCGTGCATCGGCCAATGCCGGATCGTAAAAACAGCCCAGCACCAAGGCGTCCACGCCCGACTGCGCACAATCGCGGGCGATGCGTACAGTGCGCTCATAAGTGAGTGCCTCGTAGGCGCGGTATTCCAAGTGCGTAGGGCTTGGGGTCAGGTCAAACGACACCACCTCAACTTCGGTAGAGGGTTGTTTGATGCTGTGCAGCAGTTCGGCGATAGGGGCGTCGAAGGTTGGGCAGCCAATCGGGTTCAGCCAGCGCACAATGACCGGCATGTCATGTGGCTCTGGCGTGCTGGTAGTCAAGTCCATACGGTATTCCTCATAGATGATGTGTGTGGCACTAGAAAAATTTCACTATCGCCATGGTCAAGCTATTGGAACGGGGCAGGTTGTCGCTGTTGTAGTAATCGAAGTTGAAGTTGCTCGACAGGTAGAGCCCCTGCTTGCTGAAACCGGTGTAGGTCATCGCCGGGCCGATCTTGCCCTGGCGCGACTCTTTGAAGTCCGAGGCCGTACGGTTGTTGATGTGGTAGGCGTAATGCACACCGAGCCACAAGTCATCGCTTACCAGGTACCCCGCGGCAATGTTTGCAAACCACAGGCTGACACCGCCTTGAAGCCGAGTAGGGTCGCCGTCGCCGAGGTCGGAAGCGTGACGATTGCGCGCGGCGTAATGGATGCCGACCGGCGTGAACGTGGCGGCGAAGCGCCCCACGCGCAAGTAGTTGGCCACGCTGAAGCTGGCACCATAGCGGTTGGCAAACGCGCCATAGCCGCTGCCTTCATCGTTGCCGTTGGGAAACTCCAGCGACAGGGTGGGGTTGACCCAGAACGTGGTGAAATCATCGGCACCAAAGGCGCTGGTGGGCTCTACCACGTTGTAGTAATAGGCCAGGCCGAGGTTGGGCGAGGCGACGCCCCACGAACCATTGCTGCGCGTGCCGTTGGCGCCGGTGTAACCCGCGTCGGCACCCACCCATACTTGCAACTGATCACGTTGCGTGCCGGTAAAGCCGGTTTCGGAGAAGTACGTCAGCACCGTATTACTGCCCGCGCGCACGTCGCCATTTTGCGTGCGGTTGAACACCGGGAACGTTTCCAATGCCCACTTCCCAGGAACGCCCGGCTGGGCGAAACCAATGAACTGATCAGCCTGTGCTACGGAGGTGAATCCCAACATCCAGGCAAGCGCAGGCGCTACCCATAAACGCGATGAGTGTTGCGGTTTCATAGTGGTGCTCTCTTTTTTGTTGTTGTTCTTTCAAGCCGAGTGTCAAGGCGCGCGATGCGCCCCGGGCTAAAGTGTCAAGCCGTAGACCGATTGGGCGGTGGCTGCATCGATGTAGCCATTCTTCAGGTCTGCGCGAACGGCGTGTGGCTCGCGCCGGCTGGCCGGGCCATAGCCGCCGCCAGCGCCGGTGCGCACCCGGACCAGATCACCGGCATTCAGGGCGATGCCGCTAGCCATGCTGTAGTGTTCCTGTTGGCCGTTCACGCGAATGACTTCGACATAGTTGGGCGTGCCTTCACCCCCTTGCGCCAGGCCCCAGGGCGGGATGACCGAACGGGTGTAGCCGCAGGTCATGAAGCTGCCGTCAGCGCGAATTCGGTAGTCAATGCACACCCCGCGCCCACCTCTGAACTGGCCGTGCCCGCCGGGCTCGTCATTCAGTGCCAGACGCTCTACATACAGCCCATAACGGGCCTCACAGACCTCAACGGGGCAGTTGTAGGTTTCGCCATGCAATCCGGAGTAAACCGCGTTGTTGCCGTCGCGCCCGGGTTCGGCGCCCCAGCCGCCGATTTCCGGTTCTACCAGGGTGAACAGGCGGCCGGTTTCCGGGTGTGCGCCGCCAATGATGGTGGCGCACACCGACGCGAAGTTGCCGGCGGGTAAACGCTCCGGAAACTGCTGGGCCAGGCAGCACAGGATCAGGTCATGCACCCGAATCAGGTTCTCGAAGTAAAACCCTTCGGCGGCGGGCGGCAGCGCATCGAACAACGAGCCTGGGCGCGTCAGCACCCGCAAGGGGCGGAACGTGCCGCCATTGGTCACGCCTTGCGGCGCCGTCAAGGCCTTGAACGCCATTTGCGCCGCGACTACCGCGCCGTCGCGGCTGAGGTTGGTCGGCCCCAGGCACTGGTCGGGGTTGTCCCGCAGGTCGATCACCAGTTCGGTGTTGCGGATATCAATGCGCACCTTGAACAGGCTGCCATCATCTTGCAGCTCCTCAAGGTTCAGTTGCCCTTCAGGCAACGCCGCCAGCGCCTTGAGCGAGACTCTCTCGCCCAGGTCCATGAAGTCGCTCATCGCCAGCAAAAACAGCGCCGTACCGTATTTTTCTGTGAGTTCGCGCAAGCGCGTTGCGCCACCCCGGACAGCGGCAACGCCCGCCCAAAGATCGCCTTCCATAAAGTCCGGCATACGGGTGTTTGCGCGCAAAATCTGCAGTACCGAACGGATCGGCTCACCCTTGCTGAACAGCTTCACCGAGGACAGGCGCAGGCCTTCCTGAAAGATATCCGTGGCATCCGTCGACAACGAACCGGGTACGCGACCTCCCACATCGTTCCAGTGCGCGATGTTGGCGGTCCAGGCCACCAGATGGCCGTCGGCAAACACCGGCATGGCCAAAACCACATCGTTGAGGTGCGTTACCGCACCATCATGCGGGTCGTTGCTGATAAAAATATCGCCGTCTTCAATGTCATGCGGCAACGGATGGTGCTGGCGGATTTTCTTCACGGCTTTGTCCAGCACACCGACAAAGGCGGGTATACCCGCGCCGGAACTGGCGATCTCGCCGTGGGCGTCGGTGATGCCCGTGCCCATGTCCAACACTTCGTAAATCACCGGGCTCATGGCGGCCGTGCGCATGGCAGTGAACATCTCGTCGGCGATGGCCTGGAGTGAGTTCTGGATGATGTCGCGGGTAAAGATATCGAGCTTGCTCATGGCGATACTCCGTCAGCCGTTGATCATGATGTGCAGGTTGCCCAGGCGGTCCACCTGTACGCGGTTGCCGGGGTGCACCACCACGGTGGTGCCGGCGTCCTCGACTATGGCCGGCCCGTTAAACGTCATCAGCGGTTCGAGCAAGGCGTAGTCGTAGAGACTCGCCTCATGAATGCCTTCCTGGGCGTAGTCGACGCGGCGCCACCCCTTGCAGGCCTCGCTCACCAAACGGCCGGTAATCGGCAACGCCTGGGGCGTCAACTTGCCGATCTGAGCAATCGCCACCAGATGAAAACCGATGATTTCCACGGGTGCTTGCAGGCTGTAGGTGTAATGCTGCTTGTAGAGGCTGTGAAAGCGCTGTTCGATCACTGCCCAGTCTGCGTCGATGCGCTCGTTCGGCCCGAGCAGCACTTCAACTGAATGCTCCTGGTTCTGGTAGCGCAGCTTGCAATGCACCTGGACCTCGACGTGCGCCGGCGTGATGCCTTGCGCGACGAACTGTTCGCGGGCGGCCCCCGTCAGTTCTTGCAAAAACTGCTGGGTCTGCTCCAGTTCAACGAGGTGGCGGGTCTGTACAAAACGGTTGATAAACAGGTCGCGTCGCAAGTCCGAGAGGGTCATGCCCCAGGCAGAGAACACTGAGGCGCTGCGCGGGACGATGACCTTTTGCACACCCAGCTCCTGGGCGAGCGCAACAGCATGCATGGCGCCACCTCCGCCAAAGGCCATCAAGGTCAGCTCGCGTGGGTCATGCCCACGGCTCAGCGACACCAGCTTCAACGCGTTGACCATATTGTCGTTGGCCAAACGCACCACGCCGCGCGCCACCTCATCGGCCGGCAGTTGCAGGCGCTGCCCCAGGGTGTTCAGCCCGCGTACAACGGCCGGCAGGTCGGCTACCACGTCGCCGCCGCAAAAGTAATCCGGGTTGATGCGCCCCAGCATCAGGTTGGCGTCGGTAGTGGTGATCAGCGTGCCGCCATTGCCATAGGCGGCGGGGCCCGGCACCGCGCCGGCGGAATGTGGGCCGACATGCAGTTTGTCAAAGTCATCAACCCAGGCGATGGAGCCCCCGCCGTTGCCGATTTCCACCAGGTCGACCACGGGCACCATGATCGGGTAGCCCGCATTGATTCGGTTGCGCTCAATCCAGTAGTCGGTCTTGATCGATACCTGGCCGTTGCGAATCAGTGCACATTTGGCGGTGGTGCCACCAATGTCCAGGCCCAGTACGTTTGGCTCATCAATCAGCCGTCCCAGTTCGGCAGCCGCCCAAAAACCGCTGGCTGGGCCGGATTCGACCATGGTGATCGGTGTTTCCCGCGCATGCTCCACACTGTCGACGCCGCAGTTCGATTGCATGATGTACAACGGCGCCTTGTAGCCACCGTCGCGCAAACCGCTGGCCAGGTCGTCGAGATACCGTGCGGCGATGGGCTGGACATAGGCGGACAGCACCGTTGTGCTGGAGCGCTCGTACTCACGCCATTCTCGGGTGATCTGATGGGACGCAACCACCGACACCTGCGGCCAGAGCCTGCGTATTTCATTCAGCACAGCTTGCTCATGGGCCGGGTTGGCGTAGGCGTGTATCAAGCAGATCGCAATGGCCTGCACGTTGTCGGCGCGAAAGGCTTCGATGATCGGCGCCACTTGCGTAAGGTCCAGGGGCTGGCGCTCCTGACCGTTGGTGTGCAGGCGCCCGGTTATTTCGCGACGCAGATAGCGCGGCACGAAGGGCGCCGGCTTGACCCACTTGAGGTTGAAGTAATCCGGGCGGTTGGCGCGGGCGATTTCCAGCACATCGCGAAAGCCTTGGGTGGTGATCAACCCTGTCTTGACGCCCCGGCGTTCGGTCAGGGCATTGATGACCACGGTGGTGCCATGGGCCAGGAAGTCGACGTCAGCCAGATCCACGTCCGCCTTGCGGATGACATTGAGTACGCCCTGGGCGAAGTTGGGTGGGGTGGTGTCGACTTTGGCCGTGCGAATCGTCTGTTCGCCGGTGGTCGGGTCGTGTTCGAAATACACAAGGTCGGTAAAAGTCCCGCCGACGTCGGTGGCCACGCGCACTGTTTTGCCTTCCATACCCACAGGGCATCTCCTGCTGTACTTACGTTGTCATGGGAGCCAGGCGAGAGCCTCTCGCTGGTGTTGGGGGATGCTAGGGCGCGCTACTCGGCGCAGGCTACGAGTAGGGCGGGTAGGTGACGACGATTGCGGCATTTCGACTACCCGCATGGGTAGGTTGGTGGGTCAATGGGGCGCGTCGAGCAGGCCCAAGCGCAATGCGGCGGCCATTGCGGCGGTGCGGCTGTCGACACACAGCTTGGTAAACACGTGCTTGAGGTGGAATTTCACGGTGTTTTCAGAAATATCCATCGCCAGGGCGATGGCTTTGTTCGATTGACCTTCGGCAAGCAACGTGAGGATCTGCGTCTCCTTGGCGCTGAACGACAGGCGTGAGCGCACAGGGTGGGCGCGCCATCCGCGCAAGCGCGTGATGATGGTTTGTTGGCTGTGGGTGGTGCTGGCGCAGGCTTCCAGCGCGCTCAAAAGACACGGACCGGCTTCCAGCAGCAGCCCGGGCAACGCCTGGGCCGGGATCGATGCCAAGATTGCGTTCTGCTCGGGTGGATGGCCTTTGCCGTGGGCGGCCAGGGCCAGCAGTTGCAGGCGCCAGGCGGGTAACTGCAAGCCGCGTTCGTGCAAGAGCCTGGCGCCGCGTTGCAGGTGGTTGAGCGCGTCAGCCGACGCTCCGGTCGCGAACTGTAACCTGGCCAGTGCCAACGTCGCGGCCTCATGGTTACGCCAGTCATCGGGGTTCTTTGCGGCGCTTTCCAGGTCATTGGCCAGCGCTTCCTGACGCGCTTGCGTTGCACCAGCAGGTCGACTCGCCACGCGTTGACCAGCCGTTCCAGCCGCTGCCAGTTGCGCGCAGTGGCGAGTTCGGCTACTTGCGTGAGCTCCAGCAACGCTGGCTGCAAGCCAAGCGTGCGCAACGAAGTGCGCCATGCCAGCTCGGCGGTGACGGCGGTGATATCCAACCAAGCGTCGGTGTGTTTGAGCGAAGCCCAACCATCGCGCAACCACGGGGTTGCCTCGGCCCAGGCGCCTTGCCAGTACAGGTGCTGGGCCTTGAGGCAACCGGCCACCGCCCTGACTGAACTCTCGCTGCCGAATTGACTGTCGGCCACGGCCACGGCGGTGTCGACCATCTGTGCTGAGACGCGAATATCGCCTGTCAACGCGAGGATTTGCGCCTCATGGATCCGACAGTAATTTTCACCCCGTGGGTTGGCGGCCACCCGCATCTTGATGTGCGCCGAGCGAATCACTTGCAGGGACAGGGGCAGTTGGCCTTGTTTCAGTGCTTTCAAGGCCTGAGCGCATTCCTGCGTGCCCGTGGCGAGCATATTGTCGGCGCAGTCACTTTCCCACGGCGCCAGTTCAAAGCGATCGACATAGGCGTCGGCGAGCGTGCGCACCACATGATAGTCCCGCGCCAGGCGCTGATCTGCCTGCACTTGCTCTCGGATCAAATCGAGCAATTGCTTGGCGAGGGCATGTTCGCCGAGTTTGGCGTGCAAGTACGCCTGGAGCAGCATCAGGTCCGGTTCAGTACTCAGCGCCTTTTCATCGAATTGCTGCAGCAGGCTTTCGGCGTAACGGATGCCGTTGTGCATGACCACCTCCCAACCGCCGGCCCGCACGAGCAGGTCAACTGCCAGCCGGGTATCACGGGCACGCAGTGCATAGCGGATGGCCTGGACCCAGTCCCTTTGTGCCGCCAGCCAGTGAGCTGCGGCGTTATAAAGGTTATGAGCGGCGTCGGTCTCAATGCTCTGGTTGAGAAAGTCGCGCAGCAGCCGGTGGTGACGAAACCATTGGCGGCCGGCATCCAAGGGAACAAGCAGGGCGTCCAGATGCGTTAACTGCGCCATCCGCTGCGCGCTGTCATTACGGCCACGGACGGCGTCGGCCAGCTCGGCGTTGAAACGCTCCAGCAGTGCCATATCACGCAAAAAAGCCTGGCATTCAGGTGACAGGCGCTGCACGACTTGCCCCGTCAGGTACTCCGCCATGTCGGTGACACGCCCGGAAAATGCATTCAGGCCATGCAGTGAGGCATCGCCACTGTCACGCCACAACCTCGCCAGTTGCACCGCCACCGCCCAGCCTTCGGTTCTCTCATGCAAGTCCAGAAGTTCAGCGGTGGGTATATCTGCGCCGAGCACCGCCGTGGTTTCGGCCGCTGTGAATGTCAACGCCTGGGCGGATACTTCGTGCACCCAGCCATTGGCTTTCCAGCGCGCCAGGGGCCAGCCAGGCCGCTGGCGCGCCGCTACAACCCATTCCAGCCAAGGCGAAGCCTGTTCCAGCAAGGCCTGGACGATGGGGTCGAGTTGGGGGTTTGCCGCGCAGTGATAGTCGTCAAGGAACAGCGTCACCTTACGGTTAGTACGCGCCAGTGCATGCAGCAGGGCCGTGATCGTGCGCTGCGGTTGCACATCCAGTGATTGCGCGTGTGCCAGACGGGTCAGGTGCCCCAGATCAAGGCCGGCGTGGTCCAGCGTCAGGATCAGGTAGGACAGGAAACGATGGGGGTCGCCGTCGGCCTCATCCACTGACAGCCATGCGATGGTCGAGGGTAGCGTGGTCGACAGCAAGGCGCGTCGCCACTGCATCAACAGCGTCGTCTTTCCGAAACCGGCGGGAGCAACCACCAGCACCAGAGGGCCGCTTGTGCGCTCGCGAAAAGAGTCCAGTAACGCCTGGCGCGGCAAGGAAGTCAGCAATGTCAACGGCGGTGCCAGCTTGCCGACCCAGCACCAAGCGTTGGATGAAGCGGATGAAGAGTTTCTTTTCAAGACATCGGTCTCGCACGCAAAGGTTTGCGTTGGTTTTATCAGCTGCTTTTTAGGTTGTGGCTGACGCAATCGTCACCTGATGTTTATTCAAGCCCTCTGAACGCGCCACAAGCCACTTAGCCAAGTGCGCATTGGCACAATGCCATCGCGCTAAGCCCTTGTACGCCCTGTGCACCTGCCAAGAAAAAGCCGCGTGTGATTAAGTTCCTACACGCAACGCAGGATTTATCTGATTTTGAGCGTGCGGTGCCGAGTTCCCTCAAAAGGCGGCTGGTCGAGTAGGATAACCCTGCGACTGGATCAGCTCTAAAGGAAGACGGATGCCCCTCACACTCATTGATCGTTACCGTGGCAGCCTGCTTGGGTTAGCCTGCGGTGACGCGGTCGGCACCACGGTTGAATTCATGCCGCGTGGCACGTTTGCCGCCGTTACCGACATGGTCGGCGGCGGGCCGTTCAACCTCAAGCCCGGCCAATGGACGGACGATACTTCAATGGCCCTGTGCCTTGCCGAAAGCCTGCTGCGCAAGGGCGGTTTTGACGCGAAGGATCAGATGGGCCGGTACTTGAATTGGTGGCAGTGGGGCTACTTGAGTGCTACCGGCGACTGCTTTGATATCGGCATGACCGTACGTGAGGCATTGGCGGCGTACCAGCAAGACGGCAACCCTTTTGCGGGTTCTACACACCCGCGTTCGGCCGGCAATGGTTCGATGATGCGCCTTGCGCCGGTGGTGTTGTTCTTCTTTGCCGACCCGCAAAAGGTGCGTACATACACTATCGAAAGTTCACGCACGACCCATGGCGCTCAAGAAGCAATCGAGTGTTGCCTGGTGCTGGCGCAGGCCATCAGCAATGCCTTGAACGGTGTTTCAAAAGATCAAGTGCTGCACGTCCGCGACCCAGCGTTGACGGCCCCTAAAGTGCAGGCTATCGCCGCGGGTGAGTACCGCAACAAGTCCCGTGATGACATTGTCGGTTCCGGGTATGCCGTCGCCTCTTTAGAGGCCGCGTTTTGGTGTTTTCATCACATCGACAGCTTTGCTGAGGCCGTGCTCGCCGCCGCGAACCTGGGTGATGATGCTGATACCACCGCCGCCATCGTCGGGCAGTTGGCGGGCGCCTACTATGGCGTGCAAGGTATTCCGGCGGGGTGGTTGCAGACGCTATGGATGCGTGAGGAGATTCAAGAGGCGGCCGATGCGTTGTTCAGTGCATCCCAAGTGGCCGATTGAAAACCCGCACGCGGCGAGTTTTCTCAGAATCGATCCAACCGAAACGGTGCAAGTGCCGGCAGGCCTGAAAACGCAGGCTTCGCAGTAGCCAACTGCACCACCATCTCTGCGGTCACCGCCGCCTGTGTCAACCCCAGATGTTGGTGCCCAAACGCCAGCAGCACCTTGGCGTCACACACCTGATCAATGATCGGCAGCGAGTCGGGCAAGGACGGCCGAAAGCCCATCCACGGTGTAGCGCCCTGCGTGCTCAGGTCCTGGCGAAACAAACCCTGGCTCAGACGGTGCAGTTGCCAGGCGCGTTGCATGTTCGCCGGGCGCGTGAGCCCGGCGAACTCGACGGTGCCGGCCAGGCGCAGGCCGCCGGCCATGGGCGTCATGATGAACTTGCGTTCGAACGAGGTGACGGCGAATGGCAGGCGGTTGTGTTCCTGGGGCAGCATCAAGTGATAGCCGCGTTCGGTGTCCAGCGGGATCTTTTTACCGGTGAGTGCGGCGGTCAGGCTGGCCGAGTGCGCACCGCAGGCGATCAGCACCTGGCGCGCCGTAACGCTGCCCTGGTCGGTTAATAACGACACGCCCTCTGGTTCCAGGCGCCCACCCAGCACGCGCTGTTTGAGGAACTGCACACCTTCGGCCTTGGCGGCCTCCACCAGTTCGCAGACCACGTGATAAGGGTCCAGAAAATGCCCGGTAGCGGGGAAGAACAAGCCGCCTTGGATCGCTTCGCTTAACTGCGGCGCGGCCGTGTGCACCGCAGTACTCGACCAGAACTCAACCGGTACATTTTGTTGCTGCATGCGCTGTTGCAACGCATCCACCGCTGCGCGCGATTCAGCACGTTCAAACACCAGCAACGAACCGTCTTCGCGCAACAGGTGCGGGCGCTCAATCGATTGCAGCAGGCGTTGCCAGGCGCCCAGGCTGGCTTCATTCAACGCACGAATGCCCGCCACCGTGCGCCGGTAGTTTGCCGGGCGCAGGTTCAACAGCAGGCGCACAAACCAGGGCAGGGCGCGGGGCAGGTATTTCCAGTCCAGGCGCAGCGGGCCCATGGGGTCCATCAGCATCGCGGGCAGGCGCTTTAAGATCGACACATCGGCGATGGGAAACACCTGCTCGGTCGCCAGGTGCCCGGCATTGCCGTAGGAGGCGCCCATGCCGGGCGCTTGCGGGTCGATGACCACCACGCGCCGGCCTTGACGCGCCAATTGCAGTGCACAGGCCACGCCGATAATACCGGCGCCGATGACCGCGATATCGCCAGTGTTGGAGTCGCGCATGGCCTAGGCCTCTCTCTGGCCGTCGAGCAAGCGCCGCAACAGCCAGGGGTTGGCGTGTTGCAGGGCGCCGGGGAGCAAGTCGTCGGGGAAATCCTGGTAGCACACCGGGCGCAAGAACCGCAGGATCGCCGCCGTGCCGACCGAGGTGCTGCGTGAGTCTGAAGTGGCAGGGAAGGGGCCGCCGTGGACCATGGCGTCACAGACCTCCACGCCGGTCGGCCAGCCGTTGACCAGCAGGCGGCCCGCCTTGCGCTCAAGCACCGGGAGCAAGGTTTTCGCACGCGCCAGGTCCGCTTCATCCACGTGCAGCGTGGCTGTCAGTTGGCCTTCCAAGTGTTCCGAGACCTGGCGCACTTCTGCGTCGCTGGCGCACACCACCACCAGCGATGCGGCGCCGAAGACTTCGGCTTGCAGGTGCTCATTGCTCAAAAACGCACTGGCCTGGGTGACGAATAAATGCGCCTGGCCCTGGTTCGGGCCCTCAGCCGCCTGACCTTTGGCGGCGACGTGGGCGTGTTCGGTCAGCGCAGCCACGCCGGTTTCGTAAGCGTTGAAAATGCCCGGCGTCAACATGGTCTGCGCCGCGCAACCGCGCAGCAGCTCACTGGCGGTGGCGATGAATCGCTGCAGTGCGCTGCCCTCGATGGCAATCACCAAACCTGGGTTGGTACAGAACTGCCCGGCGCCCTGGGTCAACGATGCGACAAAGCCCTGCGCCAAGCCTTCGGCGCGTGCCTGCAATGCGCCGGGAAACAGATACACCGGGTTGATCGAGCTCATCTCGGCATACACCGCAATCGGCTCCGGCCGCGCCTGCGCTGCGTGTGTCAGCGCGAGGCCACCGCTGCGCGAACCGGTAAAGCCGACGGCCTTGATCCGTGGGTCGGTGACCAGCGCAATGCCCACGTCGGTACCTGAGCCATACAACAGCGAAAACACGCCTTGCGGCAAACCGCAGTCTTCAACCGCCTTGGCCAGCGCACGGCCCACCAGCTCACTGGTGCCCGGATGGGCGCCATGGGCCTTGACGATCACCGGGCAGCCGGCCGCGAGTGCCGACGCGGTATCGCCGCCCGCCACCGAGAACGCCAGCGGGAAATTACTCGCGCCAAACACGGCCACCGGCCCCAGTGGCAGGTGGCGTTGACGCAGGTCCGCACGCGGCAGCGGCTGGCGCTCAGGCTGCGCGGTGTCCACCCGCACATCCAGCCATTCACCGGCGCGCACGGTGCGGGCAAAGGTCCGCAGTTGCCCGCAGGTACGCCCGCGTTCACCTTGAATGCGCGCGCGTGGCAGGCCGGTTTCGGCCACGGCGCGGTCGATCAACGCATCACCGAGGGCTTCAATGTTGTCGGCAATGGCTTCGAGAAAGGCGGCGCGCGCCGTCAGCGAGGTTTCGCGGTACGTGTCGAACGCGGCCCACGCCAGCGCGCAGGCCTGTTCGACATGCTCGCCACTGCCGCCGGCATAGGCCGGTTCCAAGGGGGTATCGGTGGCGGGATTGATCGCTCGAAACCCTTGGCGATCACCGGAAATTGCTTGCTGACCGATCAGCATCTTGCCCGTCAGAGTCATGGGGGTCATCCTGGAAAAAAGGGTTGGCCGCTGCGAGAACCACAGCGGCGCGCACGGGTCAGGCGCGGTTCTGTTCAGCCGACCAGTTGGCGTACCACTGGCGGAACAGCGCGTACTGGTGTTCGGCGTAACGGCGCTGCGCATCGCTGAGCACGTCGGTGTCGTTGAAGTGCAGGGCGTAACCCTGGTCACCGTTGAGCACCATCAAATGCTTGTAGTACAGCACCAGGTCGCAGCCTTCGTCGAAGGACGACAGCACGCCCAGCGCGGCTTCCAACTCACGGGCCAGGCGCCGTGCCTTGGCGTCGCCTTTGGCGGCTTGTTTGCTCAGGGCCACCAGTTGCAGCACTTCGCGGGGCAGGGCGTTGCCGATGCCGGTGATCGCGCCAGTGGCGTTACAGTTGACGAAACCATGGACCACTTGAGTATCAACGCCGACCATCAGGGTCACGTTATCGTCCTGGGAGGTGATGTTTTCCGCCGCGTAACGCAGGTCGGCAGCGCCGCCGAATTCCTTGAAGCCGATGAGGTTCGGGTGCTCGCGGCGCAGTTCGAAAAACAGCTCGGCGCGGGTGGCGAAGCCGTAGTACGGGCTGTTGTAGATCACCGCCGGCAGGTTCGGCGCAGCCTTGAGGATGGCCGAGAAGTGCGCCTTTTGTGCGGTGGCCGAAGCGCCACGTGACAGCACGCGCGGGATCACCATCAGGCCATGGGCACCGACTTTGGCCGCATGTGCTGCGTGGGCCACGGCCTCACGGCTGTTCACCGCGCCAGTGCCGACGATGGTCGGCACACCGGCGGCCACCAGGCGTGCCACGCCTTCCTGGCGCTCAGCTTCGGTGAGCAACGGCCAGTCACCCATGGAGCCGCAGTACACCACGGCGCTCATGCCGATATCGATCAGCTCGCGGCCCTTGGCGACCAGGGCGTCGAAGTCCGGCGTGCGCTGTGGCGTGCACGGGGTCATCAGCGCGGGGATGCAACCGGTGAAGATGTTGTCGCTCATTGTTCTAACTCCAGCGTTCAGTTAAATAAGGCCTGGGCTCAGATGCCCCAGGCGAAAGGGTCCTGCTCATCGATCAGCAAGGTGCTGTCGGCGGTCATGTAGGCGCGGCCGGTGATGAAGGGGCGTACGCGTTCGCCGTCCCATTCATAACGGCCTTCGAATTGGCTGCCGGTGATGCTGGCTTGTACCCAGGTGGCGCCGGGCGCGAGTTTGCCGTCAGCGGCCAGGCACGCGAGCTTGGCGCTGGTGCCGGTGCCGCACGGCGAGCGGTCGTAGGCCTTGCCGGGGCACATCACGAAGTTGCGGCTATCGGCGTGGGCGTCACCGGCGAACAGTTCGATATGGTCGATCAGCGCGCCATCGGCACCGTGAATGCCTTGCTCTTCCAGGGCCTTGAGCATCGCCCAGGTGTAATCGGTGAGGGCATCGACGTTAGCCATCTCCAGCGTTTGCCCATGCTGCGACACCAGGAAAAACCAGTTGCCGCCCCAGGCAATGTCGCCGTAGACCACGCCGTAGCCAGGCACCTGCACCGCGACCTGTTGGCGATGGCGGTAGGCGGGCACGTTGCGCAGGGTCACGGCGCCATCTTCGTGCAAGGTGGCGGCTACCGGGCCCACTGGCGTGTCGATGCTGTGAACGCCCGGCTGGATGCGGCCCAAGTGGTGCAGCGAGGCGACCAGCCCGATAGTGCCGTGGCCGCACATCCCGAGGTAGCCGGCGTTGTTGAAGAAGATCACCCCGCAGGTGGCGCCCGGTGTGACTGGCTCGCAATACAACGCGCCGACCAATACATCATTGCCACGCGGCTCCAACAGGCAGGCGCGGCGCCACCGGTCGTGCTCGCTGCGCAGGTTGTCCAGTTGCTCAGCGATGCTGCTGCCGGCCAGCGTGGGGAAACCGTCCAGCACTAAGCGCGTAGGTTCGCCGCCGGTGTGGGAGTCGATAACGTGCAACCGTTTCATAAAACACTCCATTCAATGGGTGGCCGGGGACAAGCGTGTGTTGTGCTGGAGTTCGCTGACGGCTTCGCTTTCGTCGTCTTCGTGTTCCAGGCGCACCAGGTGCGCAGGCACGCCGGTGGCGGCGCCCCAGTAATAGATGCCCAAGGCGCAGACGGCGACGACAACCGTGTCATACGGGTGGCTGAGTACGCCGATGCCGCCAAAGCTGCCGAGCTTGGAGAGCAGGATGGTCACCGCGTAGAAGCCGATCAGCCACGCCGCCGAACGCACTTGCTGCTTGATGTTCAGGTGCGCAGTCGGCACCCAGCGCGCGCACAGCAGGTACACCGCAAACATCAGGATTTGCAGGCCGAGCAGCCACGAGACCGTGCTCCAGCCGGACCAGTACACGATCAGCGCGGCGATGATGAACGACAGTGGGCCGAGCACCGCCATGCCCTTGACCCGGAACGGCCGCGCCATGCCCGGTGCATTGCGGCGCAGCGCGGCGACGGTCACCGGGGCCACGGCGTAGCTCAAGATCAACGCGGCCGACACCACGTTGATCAGCGCTTCCCAGGATGGAAACGGCAGGGTCCAGAACACCGACAAGCCAAAGGTCAGCCACAGCGCTGGGCGCGGGATGCCGGACTTTTCGTCAATACGCGTGAAGATCTTGAAGAACGTGCCGGTCTGCGCCCAGCCATACACCACGCGCGGGGTGGCGTTCATGTAGATATTGCCGCAGCCGCTGGGCGAGATCACCGCGTCGGCCACCACCAGATAGGCCAGCCAGCCCACGCCCAGCGCCAGGGCGATGTCGCGGTAAGGCAGTGCGAGTTCCTTGCTGATCCCGGCCCAACCGTTGGCGAGCATCTCGGTGGGTACGCCGCCGAGGAATGCGGTTTGCAGCAGCACATAGATCGCCGTCGACAGCAGCACCGAGAGGATCAATGCAATCGGAATCGTGCGTTGCGGGTTCTTCACTTCACTGGCTACCGAGATGATCGGCGTGAGGCCCAAGTACGCAAAAATCACCCCGCCGGCCGACACCGCCATCTCGATGCCCGACAGCCCGAACGGGGCAAAACCCTGCACCTGAAAGTTCGCTGGTTTGAAGAAGGTGAACAGCACGCCAATCACCAGCAGCGGCACGATGAACTTGAACACGCTCACCAGGTTATTGGCGATGGCGAAGGTCTTCACGCTGCGGTAGTTGAGGACAAAGAACAGGCACAGCAGGGCGAACTGCACCAGCCAACCGAGGGTGGTCGGGTCACTGGAGCCGACTTTGGTCAGCTCGGGAAACCAGGCCGCGGCGTATTGGCGCGAGGCGACCACTTCAATCGCCACTAAGCTTGAAAACGCGATCAACGTGATAAAGCCCATCAGGTAGCCCAGCAACGGGCCGTGGGAATACACCGGGTAACGCACCACACCACCGGCGCGGGGCAGGGCGGCGCCGAGTTCGCAGTACACAATGCCCAACAGCAGCACGGCGAAACCACCGATCAGCCAGGAAATAATCCCGGCGGGCCCGGCGATGGCGGAGACGTGGCTGGCCGCAAACAGCCAGCCCGAACCGAAGATGGCGCCCAGCCCGATAAAGGTGAGGTCCATCAGTGAAAGTTGTTTCTTGAACTTGCCTTGAGCAGACATGGCGGCGCCTTCTTGTGAGTTATTGGATAGGCATGCGGTGGCGCTATCCTGAACCCATCAATGGCGTGGTGATTGATGTTTTGCGCGTGTGTGGATGACGAATTCGGCACAGTTCACCAGGCTCGACAGCCATGCCGGCATGCGGCAATCTGCTCAAAAAAACCGGGAGTCCAGGCCATGTTGCCGAGCGCATTTGCGAGCCTTTTTCAGGCCAATCGCCCCCACAACATTGAACAGCTCCTGGCCGGGGTGGCACAGCTGTTGCCGATGCTCGACGTGATCCCCAACGCCGCGATCTTCATCAAGGACATCGACGCCCGCTACCTACTCGCCAACCACACCTTGGTGCAACGCTGCGGCCTCAAGCAGCTGCAACCGCTGCTGGGCAAGACCAGCGCCGAAGTGTTCCCAGCGCAACTGGGGCCGGGTTACACCGAACAGGATCGGCGCGTGCTGGAGCAGGGGTTTGTGCTGGAAGACCAGCTTGAATTGCACCTGTACGGCACCCGCGAACCCGGCTGGTGCCTGACGCACAAATGGCCGCTGTACAGCGCTGCAGGCCAGATTATTGGCCTGGCGGGTATCTCGGTCGACCTGCAATCGGCCAGCGAAACCCACCCGGCGTACCAGCGCCTGGCCGCCGTGGACGAGTACATCCGCACGCATTTCAACCGGCGCGTCACCCTTGGCGAACTGACGCGCATCGCCGGAATTTCCGTGGCGCAACTGGAGCGCTACTGCAAGCGCGTGTTCCACCTCACACCCCGGCAGATGATCCAGAAAGTGCGCCTGGAACATGCGCATCGGTTGCTGCACACCGACCTGCCGATCACCGAAGTGGCGCTGCAATGCGGCTACACCGACCACAGCGCGTTTACCCGCCAGTTCAAGGCATTGACCGGGTTTACGCCGAGGCAGTATCGGCAGTTGGCGTAGTTGCCGGCATTGCAATGCAACGAATCACTCCCGTCGTCGCTCCTATGCTTACGAGTAACCTTTTCACGCACACAGGTAATAGGCTTATGACGGCGGCGGACAACGATCATGTGAACTGGCTGGTTGAGCAATCGATGCTGCACGCGGCGCGCCAGCGGGCCAAGCTGTATTCGGGGCAAGGGCGCTTGTGGCAACAGCCGTATGCGCATACCCGGCCGCGCGATGCTACCGCCTTGTCTTCGGTGTGGTTTACCGCCTACCCAGCCTCGATCGTGACCCGTGAAAACGGCACGGTATTGGAGGCGCTGGGGGATGAAAGCCTGTGGCACGCGCTGTCGAAAATCGGCATCCAGGGCATTCACAACGGCCCATTGAAGAAGTCCGGCGGGCTGTCCGGTACGCGGCATACGCCGACCATCGACGGCAATTTCGACCGCATCAGTTTTGAAATTGACCCGCAGCTCGGCACCGAGGCGCAGTTGCAGGCGCTGACGCGCATGGCGGCCGCGCACAATGCGGTGATCATCGACGATGTGATCCCGTCGCACACCGGCAAGGGCGCGGATTTTCGCCTGGCCGAGATGGCGTACGAGGACTATCCCGGCCTCTACCACATGGTGGAAATCCGCGAGGAAGACTGGCCGATGCTGCCCGACGTCGCCGAAGGCCGTGATGCGCAGAACCTCAGCCCATTGCAGGTGGATGCGCTGCGTGACAAGCATTACATCGTCGGCCAGTTGCAGCGGGTGATCTTTTTCGAGCCCGGCGTGAAGGAAACCGACTGGAGCGCGACGCCGGTGGTCATCGGTGTGGATGGCAAGCCGCGGCGCTGGGTGTACCTGCACTATTTCAAGGAAGGCCAGCCGTCGCTGAACTGGCTGGACCCTTCGTTCGCGGCGCAGCAGATGATCATCGGCGACGCCTTGCACGCGATTGACGTGATGGGCGCCAAGATCCTGCGCCTGGACGCCAACGGCTTCCTCGGCGTGGAGCGCAAGCTGGAGGGCGGTGCCTGGTCGGAAAGCCATCCGCTGTCGATCACCGGCAACCAACTGCTCGGCGGCGCGATTCGCAAGGCCGGTGGGTTCAGCTTTCAAGAGTTGAACCTTACCGTCGACGACATCGCCGCCATGTCCCACGGCGGCGCCGACCTTTCTTATGACTTCATTACGCGCCCGGCGTACCAGCATGCGTTGCTGATGGGCGATACCGAGTTCCTGCGCCTGATGCTGCGCGAAATGCACAGCCAGGGCATCGACCCAGGCTCGCTGATCCATGCGTTGCAGAACCACGACGAACTGACCCTGGAACTGGTGCACTTCTGGACCTTGCACGCCCACGACAGCTACCTCTACCAAGGCCAGACGTTCCCCGGCAACATCCTGCGCGAGCATATCCGCGAGCAGATGTATGAGCGCCTGGCGGGCGAGCATGCGCCGTATAACCTCAAGTTCGTCACCAACGGCGTGTCCTGCACCACCGCCAGCATCATCACGGCAGCCCTGGGTATTCGTGACCTTGAAGCAATTACGCCGGCCGATATCCAGCAGATCCGCCAGATCCATTTACTGTTGGTGATGTACAACGCCATGCAGCCGGGCGTGTTTGCGTTGTCGGGCTGGGACTTGGTCGGCGCGTTGCCATTGGCGGCCGATGAGGTGGCGCATTTGATGGGCGATGGCGATACCCGCTGGGTTCATCGCGGCGCCTACGACCTGGTGGACTTGAATCCGGATGCCGAGCTCTCGGCGGGGCAGATGCCGCGCTCGAAAACCTTGTACGGCAGCCTCAACAGTCAATTGCAGGACCCGGAGTCGTTTGCCTCGCAGTTGCAAAAAATTCTCGCGGTGCGCAGTGCCTACGGGATCGCCGCCAGCCGCCAGATTCTGGTGCCGGAGGTTGAACACCCGGGCTTGCTGATCATGGTTCACGAATTGCCGGCCGGGAAGGGCACGCAGATCACCGCGCTTAACTTTGGCGCTACGCCGATCACTGAAGCCCTGCACCTGCCCAATATCGCGCCGGGGCCGGTGGTCGACATCATTAATGAACGGGTGGAGGGCGATCTTACCGCTGAGGGGGAGTTCACCATCACCCTGGATGCGTATGAAGGCCTGGCGCTGCGGGTGGTCAGCCATTCGCCGATGCTTTAAGGGCGCAGGCTTGGGCCCGACGGCACTGGAGGAAAGTGTTGCGAAGCGACGCTGAACGAGGTGTAAAAAGGGGCGACTCTGCTAGGCGTCGCCCTTTTGCTTATTGGGTATCCAACGCCTGCAGAAACTGGTCGTGTTTCAGCGTTTGCGAAAACATCGGCAGCGTAAAGTTTTCGGCGGCGTGCTGTTGCTCATCGCTGAACGTTGCGGTGCAATCGGTCAAGGTCACCACGTCGTAGCCTTTCTCATAACCGGACCGCACTGTGCCTTCGACACAGCAGTTAGTCAGGAAACCCGCGACCACCAGGTTCTTGATGCCATTGTTACGCAGCACCAGGTCCAGGCCGGTGGTGGCGAACGCATCCAGGCCGCGCTTGCCCTCGACCAGGATGTCGGCGGCCTCGCGTGTCAGCGCCTCGGTGATCTCGGCGCCCCAACTGCCGGCGCGAAAGGCATTGGCGTCTGCCACACCTTTGAGAATTCCGTAGGTGCGGGTGGTCAGTTCGGGGTAGCCGTCGGCAAACTGGATCGGCATATGGATGATTTTCACGCCGAGCTTGCGTGCCTGCTCAACCGTGGTGGCGGTATTGGCCAACATGTTGGTGGTGTGCATGACGTCTTTGACGGCGTCGTGAAACACCCCGCCCGGGGTGGTGAAGTCGTTCTGAAATTCAATCAAAACCAACGCGGTGGTAGTCGGGTTCATGTTGATGCTCCGATGAGGTGATTGTTTCACTCGTGCAGTTATAGGCTGTTTAGCGTGCCCCGTCATGAGATAGCAACGGGGCGCAGGCACAGTGGCGCTTTCGGTACTCGGACGTACCCTCCCTGGAATTGAATCATGTTTCGACACTTGGTTTTTTGGCTGGGCCTGCTCGTGCTGCTGCCTCGGCTGACCCTGGCGGAGCCTGTAAGTTTTGCCACCCAGGACATTACCTTCCAAAGCGCCGGTGTTGCACTGGCCGGCACCGTCTTCCTGCCCGAGCATCCGCAGGTGGGCGTGGTACTTGTGCACGGCTCCGGTCAGGAACCGCGCATGGTTCGTTTCGCAACGCTGCTGGCCGGGCGTGGCATTGCCGTGCTGACCTACGACAAGCGCGGCGTCGGGCAATCCGCTGGTGTATACGTCGGCCCCGAGGTGGGTACCAACAACCTCGATGCGTCCAACCTGGTGGCCCTGGCGGGTGATGCAAATGCAGCGGTTACGGCCCTGTCAGCACAGGCTGCGGTGCCCATCGGGCTGGTGGGTTTCAGCCAGGCCGGCTGGGTCATTCCCATCGCCGCAGAACACAATCGCAGCGTCAATTTCATGGTGCTGTTCAGCGGGCCTGTCCTCACCACACGGGAGCAATTGCGGTTTCAGTTTCTGACCCAGGGCAAGGCGGACTTCTGGCGCACTCACAGCCAAGCGGATGTGCGTCAACATATCGCGCAAGACCCCGACCGTTACCCGTTTGTCGACACTGACCCGCGCGCTGCGTTGGCCAAGGTGTCGACCCCGGGGCTGTGGTTGTTGGGCGGCAAAGACCTGCAAACTCCGGCGTTCATGGCCATCGAGCGGTTGGACGCGATGAATGCCAAGGGCAAGGCATTTGAATATCGGCTCTATCCCGAGTTGGGGCACAACGTCTCACCCGGCGGCGCCGGCCAGTCGGTTGAAGACGCGGTGCAATGGATCAAGGCAGTCACGGTTGCTCGTTGAGGCGCTCGCCACAATTCATTTGGCATCGTGAAAAATGATGCCGAGGGTTCTGCGCTCACCGCGATGAAGGCGGCTCAGTCGTGCCGATAGCGGCAACGTGTCCAGTTCCACCAGCACCGCCAGCCCGGGTGATGCAGGAACCGTCGAAATCAGTCGAGAAACTGGACAAGCTGTTTTCGATTTACGGAGAGACCTCATCGCCGACCAAGCAGCCTTGAGGGCGGCGCAGACGTATATCAGGGATGTCTGCCAGCGACCCTAGGAGGCCCGGGTTTCGCTTTGCCTTTTTGCGGCCAACTCTTTTTGACGGTTCTTCTTATCCAATTGGTAGCCCAACCAGAGTGTGGTGATACCGAAAACAACCAGTAGTGCTATCTGATATATGGGCGCTCTTTTCTCCCTGAAAAAATTAGATACGCAGAAGGGTTTGGCTGCATCGTGCAATATTTTTCCGAAGCACTCAGGTGTGTGACGAGTGAACGGCGATTTGATGGTGGGCTGATCAGGGCTTAAAGAAAAGAAAGACCTGCGAGCAGGCCATGGTGGCCTGCTGCAGTAACATTCAGGAGTAGCGAGAACTGTAGTGTTTTTTTGTTTTTACAGGTTTTTAGATTGCTACTCTTTTTGTGTTTTTTTATTGTTTTTAAGGTGCGCTTCGGCAGCTCTCGCAGCGCCATCCCTTATAATTTTCGGATTTCTCAAGCGCTGTAATAAAATCACGACCGCCTATACTGTTTTGGCAGTTGTTATGTTTTTCATTTGGTTCTTTCACCCCCTCGCATCGTTTTTTCAGGAAGGGGCTTACCACCGCCTGCTGCTTTGACGAAAGCGCTCTAAAACCCTTGTCTACGGCTAGCTTGGCGTAGCTTTGTACGCTCGGCTTTTCACCTTGAAATGCGTTCTTCGCGATAAGGGCCGAGAAAATCTCTCGCTCGATAGTCATTCGTCAATCCTTTATTAAACCAACAAATTTGCTCATGTTTTTTCTTATACTGAGCAATGCGAAAACATACGTTACCACTAGGTGGGGTTTTATTGAACTGGGTTTCCATCCAGCTATAAAAGGCAAGGCCTCTCGTTTTCGGTTAGTGAATATTGGTTTCTTGGTGTTTAGAATATTTCAAGAGGTCTTTGTTGCAATTTGTTTCTTGTTTGGGAGAGTGAGGAAGTTTCGCTTTGCACTTTAATGAGGTCGTGCGCCGTGGGACGCTTCTGTCTTTCGCGCTAAATTTAAGGATGACGCTACTTCTTATGAGCTTCTATAAAGTTCCGCGATCCCCTATCCCGGGCTGTCGATCAAATTGGCACGACTGGTACTGTGTGCGACGCGACCTATACTGCCTTGACTAACTAACAGGAGTGCGAAATTCTCTAATCTCCACAGAAGAGGTGGTGCGTTTGCGGCTACCCGGCAAACTCTGCGCTCTTCGCCTGGGTCTCTAGCAGCATTTGGCTGATGCCGAAAACGTCAGCCCGCGCTTTGCGCAGTTGCAGGTTCAGCTCCTGGATCTCGTTCTCCAAAAGTCTGCCGTGCTGGCGGTACATTTCCAGGGGCGTAGGGCATCCAAGCCACGCAGAGGTGTCTTCGTCGATAGGGTGCATGGCGAGGTAATCCGATTGCTGTATGTTCGTACAGTAATCGAGGTTTAGGCATGATGCGATTTGAGGCGACGAGCTGTAGCGGATTTTGGGTTGGTGTTCGGTCGGCAGGACGCCGGTGGAGTGGAATTGCGGTGCAGTGTATTAAATTGCGGAGCACAAAAGATAAGGGCCTGCATGAAATTCATCATGCAAGCCCTTGATATCTATGGTGCCCGAAGCCGGAATCGAACCGGCACGCCCTTACGAGCGGGGGATTTTAAGTCCCATGCGTCTACCAGTTTCGCCATTCGGGCGGTAGCGCGGTGCAGCAGGGTTGGGAATATATAGACCCGAGCGTTTGGATGCAAGGTCGAAAACGCTGTTTATCGCTTTAATCCAAAGCTGAAAAAGCTTGTCAGATCAGTGATCTACACAGGAAAGCTGGGGCTGAAGCGAGGTGTTGGACACCTCGCGAAACGTTCCAGTCAACAACTGACACGGGCCTGAATGACTCAGACAAATGGCTGCCCGCTGAAACCGCGTGGCAAACGCTGCAAGCCGGGCAGGTCGGTGAGGCGTTGTGTCCACGCGCTGCGCCAATCGCTGGCGGTGTGGGTTTTGGCTTTGCGTGCGGAGCGGCGGGCGGCGTTGCGTTGGGTGCGGCGCGCTTCCTTGTAGGCATCGGTATTGCGGCAGGTACGGCATTTGACTCGGTTCAGCTCAGTGCTGGACGTGAGGTTGCTGCCGTGGTGGCCGCAGGCTAAATGCCCGGCGACCTTGAAGTGAGTGACCATGTAAGCGTCTCCTTCTTATGGGGTGCGCGCATCGGTAATACGCTGATGTGCGCGAGGAGGGCGGGCTGCGGAAAATCCCGACACCTGAAGTTACGACCCCAGACGCAGCGCAGCGTTCGGTTTTGCGCTTAAGGGTGTTCAGGCTAATCTGTGCCGCCAACAATCATAAAAAGGAGTGAATGATGAGCGTCGAAAAACTGCCGCTGGAAGGCAGCTGCCGCTGCAATCGGGTGCGTTTCAGTGTGAGCTTGCCACCGGTGATTACCATGGCGTGCCATTGCAGCGGCTGCCAGAAAATGACCTCCAGTGCGTTCTCCCTCAGCGCGCTGTTTCCCGCCAGCGGCTTTACCGTGACTCAGGGCTGCCCGGTGATTGGCGGCTTGCACGGTGTGGACCGCCACTATTGCTGCCCGCATTGCATGAGCTGGCTGTTTACCCGCCCGCATGGCATCGATGAGTTCGTCAATGTGCGTGCGACCTTGCTGGATAACGCCAGTGATTACGTGCCTTTCATGGAAACCTGGACCAGCGAAAAGCTGCCTTGGGCCACGACCCCCGCGGTCGAAAGCTTTGCGCAATTGCCTGAGCTGCAAGAATTCCCGCGCTTGATGCAGGCCTACGCGCAGCGCTGAGTTCAGTCGACCAGTGCCAGCAGGTCGGTGTCGCCCACGTCCACGCCCGCCTGGGTCAGCAACGTGGTTGCCTGGCCCCGGTGGTGGGTCTGGTGGTTGAAAAAATGCACCAGCAAGCCGAAGAACGGTTTGCTGTTCGCCACGCCGCGCATGTTGTGGTAACTCAGGCGCTGATCCAGGTCGGTTTCGCGCAGGCTGTGGGCCCACTCGAGGATGAGTTGGTCCAGCCAGGCGCGATGGTTTGCCAGCTCGCGGATATCGGCAAAGGCCAACTGCTTGAGGTCGCTGGGTGTGGCAATCGCACTTAAGGAGGCCAGGGCCGCAAAGTTTGCCGGGTGCTGGGCAAAGCGCTTGAGCCAGACGGTGTCGCCCAGCGCCAGGTGATTGAGGGTGCCGAGAATCGAGCCGAAAAACGCCTGTCGGTCCGCGCTCAGCTCTGCGTCCGTCAGCGTGCCGGCGGCTTCGTAGACTTTGCGGTTCATCCACTGGTTGTAGTGGGCCATCAACGCGATGTGCTCGATGCGGTTCACGTGGGTTCTCTCTTAGCGGCGTAGTGGCGCCATCATAAGGCGTGCCCGCCCGGCGGTCATGGTGTTCCAGCCTGGGCGGGCTATGGTTGTTGAACGCCATTACTGCGCCCCGGGAGGGTGAGAGCATGAACACCAGCGATCTATTGGAACAATTGCTGCGCGGGCAGCAAGGCGGCGGCGCCTCGGGCGGTGGCCTGGGTGGGCTGCTGGGCGGTTTACTGAAAGGCACCAGTACCGGGAATGCCTCGGCTGGCGGCGGTTTGGGTGGGTTATTGGGTGGCCTGGGTGGGTTGTTGGGCGGTGCGCCCGCCAGTGGTTCGACGCCGACGCGCTCAGGCGGGATGAATTACGCGGCGCTGGCTTCGTTGGGAATGGCGGCGTTTCAGGCGTATCAGGCGTGGCAGCGTCAGCAGGCGTCTGCGCCGCAGCAAGCGATCCAAACGGTTGACCAGCTTGATGGGCCGCAGGCTGAGGCTCATAGCCATGCGCTGTTGCGTGCGCTGATTGCGGCGGCTAAGGCGGATGGCGAGATTGATGAGCAGGAGCAGGAGATGATCTCAGCCGAGATTGGGCGCCATACTGATGACCCGCAATTGCAGCAATGGCTCGATGCCGAGGTGGCCAAGCCGCTGAATGCTGCGGATTTTGCTGAATATGCGAAAGATCCGGCGGTGGCTTCGGAGGTTTATTTGGCCAGTGTGATGCTGGTGAATGTTGAGCAGGCAGGGGAGCGGGGTTATCTGGATGAGTTGGCGGGGCAGTTGCGGATTGATCCGGGGTTGCAGGTGCATCTGGAGCAGCAGGCTAAGGCTTAGAGGCTGTTTTTTGAGTACATATCCGTTGCTGCGGTAACGGCTGATATGGGTTCCGCCCTTACGGCGGGTCACTTTTGAAAGAGCCCAAAAGTAACCAAAAGG